>ONDL01000035.1 GCA_900316555.1 uncultured Eubacteriales bacterium
CTTTTCGGCAACAGCGTCTGCCTCCGCCTTTGTCCACTTGGAGATGTTCTTTCTGACTCTGAGGACGGAAGGCGCCGAAACGCTGAATTCGGTAAGTCCGAAGGAAATCAGCAGCGGAATCATCATCGGGTTGGCGGCAGCCTCACCGCACATACCGACGGGGATATTGTTCTCTCGTGCGTTCTTGATAATACGGCGGATCATGCGCAGAACGCTGGGCTGGAACGGGGAATAGAGGTAAGAAACATCGCCGTTGCCTCTGTCAGCCGCCATAGTGTAGCCTGTGAGGTCGTTTGTGCCGATGCTGAAGAAGTCTGCTTCCTTCGCGAGGAGATCTGCGATCACACCGGAAGCGGCGGTCTCTGTCATAACGCCGACCTGAATGTTCTCGTCGAATTCAATGCCCGAAGCTCTGAGGTCGTTCTTTGCTTCCTCAACAAGCTCCTTGCCCTGACGCAGCTCTTCGATCGCCGTGATAAGCGGGAACATGATGCGGATATCGCCGAACGCGCTCGCTCTGAGGATCGCCTTGATCTGCGACTTGAACATATCGCGGTTCTTCAGGCAGTAGCGGATAGCGCGGAAGCCCATGAACGGGTTCTCTTCCTTGGCGAGTCCGAGATAGGGGATATCCTTGTCGCCGCCGATGTCGAGTGTACGGATAATGAGCGGCTTGCCCTTGAGAATCAGGCTCGCCTGCTTGTACGCTTCAAACTGCTCGTCCTCTGTGGGGAGTGAATTTCTGTCCATGAACAGGAACTCCGTGCGGAACAGACCTACGCCTTCGCCGTCAGCCTCGACAGCCTTAGTCGCGTCCTTGGGAGTACCGATGTTGCAGAACAGCTCGTATTCCTCGCCGCTTGCAGAGAGGGTCTTTTTGCCTCTGAGACTTTCGAGCTCACGGCGTTCTCTGAGGAACGCTTCGCGCTTCGCGGTGTATTCTTCGATTTGCTCTTCGGAAGGAGCTGTGATAACATCGCCGCTCTTGCCGTCGACAATGACCTGCTCACCGCTCGACAGGCTCGAAACCGCGTTCGGTACGCTGAGTACGGCGGGGATTTCGAGCGCTCTCGCCAGGATAGCGGAGTGAGATGTCTGTGAGCCTGTTTCCGTGATGATGCCGACGATGTTGTCCTTGTTGATGCCGGCCGTCATCGAGGGGGTTACTTCCTTGGCTACGAGCACTGTGCCTGCGGGAGCGTCGCTGATCTTGACCTCCTCAATGCCGAGGAGAATCGAGAGCAGACCGTCGCGGATATCCTTGACGTCCGTAGCTCTCTGCATGGTCAGGTCGTCGCCCGTTGCGGAGAACATGTCGATGAACATCTTGCAGATCTGTTCAACCGACGCCTCGGCGCACTGATGAGCCTTGATCAGGTTCTCGATTTCGCCGCCCATGAACGGGTCGCGGATAATAGCGATGTGACCGAGCAGGATCTCGGCCTCCTTCTCGCCGGTGGACTTGCGGATATTCTCCGCCTGCTCCATGGTGTTGTCGCAGAACTTGTCTACGGCATCGCGGTAACGTTGAAGCTCCGTGTCTATGTCAGTAACCTCTTTCGGTATATAATCAAGCGACTGTTCGACGACAATCATGACTCTGCCGATACCGATACCGTCGGAAGCGCCAATACCTTTTAACATTTACAATCACCTCTTGTTTAGGTACTAATATTGTAGGGCGACCGCGAGGATCGCCCCTTAATACGTGGTTTTATTCGCCCAAGCCGCTCTCGATCATCTTTACGGCTTCGTCAAGAGCCTTATCCTCTTCGGGACCGTCGCAGATAAGCTCGATTTCGCTGCCGCACTTGATGCAGGCTGCGATAATGTTGAGCAGGCTCTTAGCGTTGTAGTTGTTGCCGTTAAAGTTGATGGTTACGTTGCAGGGGTATTTGCCCATAGCGGTTGCAAATACGGAAGCGGGACGCATATGAAAGCCCTGTGCGTTAACGAGTGTTACTTTCTTTGATACCATATGTCAAAACTCCTTTATGTTCATTTTGCGGGGAGAGCGTCGGGCTCTCCCCGATAAAAATATTATTGCTTAATAAGTCAAATTATTTCTTGATAGGTCTCTTGAGGATGGCGAGCATGAGCATACCGAGAACGGAGCCGATAGCGAGCGCCAGGAAGTACAGAGCGGGGTTGCCGATGGTCGGGAGTACGAAGATACCGCCGTGAGGAGCCATCAGTGTGCAGCCGAAGAGAGCGGAGAGTGCGCCGGCGGCAGCGGAGCCGACGATGCAGCTCGGGATAACCTGGAGCGGATGACCTGCGGCGTAGGGGATAGCGCCCTCGGTGATGAAGGACAGACCCATGATGAAGTTAACGGGGCCGTTCTTTCTTTCTTCGTCAGTCCAGCGGCTTCTGAAGATAGTGGTGGAGAGAGCGATAGCGATTGGAGGAACCATACCGCCGATCATAACCGCAGCCATGATCATGTAGGTAGCGTTGTTGGGTGAGTTAGCGAGCAGACCTGCAGCGGTAACGTAAGCAGCCTTGTTGAACGGGCCGCCCATGTCGATAGCCATCATGCCGGCGAGCAGAGCGCAGAGCGGAACGATGAGAGCGGGGTTCTTGGCCATCTCGGTAACGCCGTTTGTCATACCTGTGTTGATGATACCCATGATCGGGTTGACGGCGCACATCATAACGCCTACGATGCCGAGACCTGCGAGAGGATAGATAAGTACGGGTTTGATACCTTCAAGCGCGCGGGGCAGGTGGTCGCACAGCTTTTCGAGCATCTTCATCAGCCAGCCTGCAACGAAGCCTGCGAGGAGAGCGCCGAGGAAGCCGGATACGGAGGTGCTGTCACCGCCGGGAGCCGCGAAGGTCGAGCCGACAGCTGCGAGAGAGCCGCCTACAAAGCCGACGAGCAAGCCGGGACGGTCAGCGATTGACATTGCGATAAATCCTGCGAGGATAGGAAGCATGAAGCCGAACGCCACGCCGCCGATTGACTTGAACCAAGCCGCGACGGGAGTTGCGGAACCGAAGTTGCCGTCCTGAGGAGCGCCCATTGCGGCGTCGATCAGGAATGCGATCGCGATAAAGATACCGCCTGCTACAACGAACGGAAGCATGTGTGATACGCCGTTCATCAGGTGTTTATAGAGCTTTCTGCCGAAGCTCTCGTTGCCGCCGCCGTCTGAGGACGCCGCAGCAGCCTTGTCGGAATGGAATACGGGAGCCTGACCGTTGATGATCTTGTTGATGAGCTCCTCGGGCTTGTGAATGCCGTCGGCAACCTTAGTCGAGTAAACGGGCTTGCCGTCGAAACGTGCGGTCTCAACGCTCTTGTCGGCAGCGATGATGATACCGTCGCAGTTCGCGATCTCCTCGGCGGTCAGAACGTTCTTGGCGCCGCCGGAGCCATTGGTTTCAACCTTGATGGTAATGCCCATCTGTTCGCCTGCCTTGGCAAGAGCCTCGGCAGCCATGTAGGTGTGAGCGATACCTGTCGGGCAGGCTGTTACAGCCAGTACGCGGTAGCCTGATTTAGCTTCCGCTGCGGGAGCCTTAGCCTCGTCGGGGAACTGCTTTGTTTCCTGATCGTCGATGATCTTCAGGAACTCGTCGGGAGTTTTCGCCGCCTTGAGCTTCGCGGTGAAATCCTCGTGCATAAGCATCTGCATCAGTCTTGCGAGAACCTCGAGGTGAACGTCGCCGTCGGTTGTCGCCGCTATCATGAAGATGAGCTTGCAGGGCTGACCGTCGGGTGAGTCGTAGTCAACGCCGTTCGGAACGGTGATGGCTGTCAGAGCGGGAGCCTTGACCGCTTCGCTCTTGGCGTGGGGAATAGCAACCTCCATGCCGATGGCGGTTGTGCCCATTCCTTCGCGGGCGATGATGCCTTCCTTGTAGGCTGCGGTGTCTTTCAGGTTACCGCATTTCTCGTGCAGGCCGACCAGCAGGTCGATTGCTTCACTCTTGGAGCTCGGTGACGCGCCCAGAGCGATGCCTTGTTTTTTCAGCAAATCGGTAATACGCATTATGTTTCCTCCTTGATTTTTATTATATTATACGCTGTACTCTTACAGCTTATGGCTCTTTGTAAACCTCGTCGAACTTCTTGAGAAGCTCTTCGATTTTTTCCTTTGTCGCGAGTCCCGGAAGGAATGCAGTTGCATTGCCGCAGACGCTTCCGAGCTTGAGGGCGTATTCATAGTTCTTTTCCTTCTCGTAACCGGCAACGAAGCCCGCTACCATCGAGTCGCCCGAGCCGACGGTGTTGATGACCTTTTCCTTGAGAACGCCCGCCTTATGCTTGTTTCCGAATTCATCGATCAGCATAGCGCCTTCGCCGCCGAGCGAGATAAGCACGTTCTGAGCGCCCATCATCTGGAGCTCCTTGGCGTATTTCTCAATGTCATCCTCGGTCTTTACCTCGACCTCGAAGATCTCCGAAAGCTCCTGGCGGTTCGGCTTTATCAGGAAGGGCTTATACTTGAGGGAGTTGACAAGCAGCTTCTTTGTCGCGTCAACTACGATCCTGACCTTCTTGTGCTTGATCCTCTCGAGCATTCTCTCATAGATGTCGTCGGGCATTGTTTTCGGAACGCTGCCCGCGATAACGAGGGTGTCGTCGTTTGCGATTCGGTCGATCTTCTGGAGAAGTCTCTCGAGCTCTCTGTCGTCGATGTGAGGACCCTGACAGTTGATTTCGGTTTCCTCGCCTGCCTTGATTTTGACGTTGATGCGCGAGATGCCGTGCTTCAGCTTGATGAAATCAGTGATTATCCTGTCGTTGCGGATACCCTTTTCGATCGCCTCTCCGGTGAAGCCCGCCACAAAGCCGTAGGCGGTGCTGTCGAGGTCGAGCTCCGCGAGCACGCAGGAAACGTTGATTCCCTTTCCGCCGTAGTAGTACTCCTCGCTGGTGGTGCGGTTTGTGATACCGTTGACCAGCTTGTCAAGCCGTACAATATAGTCGATTGACGGATTGAGCGTAACGGTATAAATCACTTCATTACCTCCTTTATGACTGTTTCGTTTGCAAATCTATTGTCGGGGATGTGATCCGTGATGATGCAGCACTGCTTGAGCTGTGCGAACGATACGGAAAACACTCTCCTGAATTTCGTTCTGTCGGCGAGGATAAAAGCCATGTAGCTTGTGTTTATCGCCGCTTCCTTGATGCGCGCTTCCTCGAGGTCGGGTGTCGTGTAGCCCGCCGAGAGGTCAATGCCGTTTGTGCCCATAAAAGCCTTCGAGAAGTTCAGGCCCTTCATCGAGAGAATGCTTTCGGCGCCTACAACAGCCTCGGTCAGCGGTTTTATCTTGCCGCCGAGCATGTACGTGCTCAGACCCTTTTGGATCAGCTTGCGCGCGTGTGAAATGCCGTTGGTGACGTAGGTTGCTTTGTCGTTGTCTATAAAATCAATAAGACGCGAGGTGGTGGTGCCTGCGTCGATATAAACAAAGTCGGTATTGTTGATAAGCCCGGCGCAGTACTTCGCGATTTCGGTTTTTTCATCATACATAAGGTTCTCGCGGGTGTGGACATTGTCCTCGTACATTCCGCCCGATTGGGTGATAGAGGTCGCACCTCCGAAAACCTTCTTGATTTTACCAAGCTCGTCGAGAGCTGTCAGGTCACGCCGGATAGTGGATTCCGAGGTGTCGAGCAGCTGCGCCAGTTCCGCAACGGTAACGGCGTTCTTGTCGTTGATGATGCTCAAAATTGACTGATATCTTTCCTGGGTAAGCAACTTCAATCACCTCTTAATACCATTATAGCACATAAATTATCAAAGTCAAGCAAAACTATTCAAAAATAATCAAAAAACTTTCAACTCATGAAACATTATTATCTAAAATGCGAATTTACAAATCTGCGGAAATTTTATATAATATGTATACAGTCGAAAAGCAGGCTGAATATCGCGAAAGGGGGATAATAAGTTATGGCAGAGAAAACCAAGGTTGTGATCACCGATATCCAAAAGACAGTGAAGGTGCCCAAGGGACTTCGCATGCTTATCCGCAGGTGTTGTCTTGCGACGCTCAGACTCCAGGGCTACAGCGCTTCCGCTGAGATCGACGTCATCTTTACCGACAATGAGGAAATCAGAAAAATCAACGAAAAAATCTTCGGCTGCAGCAGCGTTGAGAATATGCTCTATAAGCCGATGAACGAGGACGGTGTATTGGGTGCCGTCTATGTATCGCTTGAACGTGCAAGCGAGCTCGCGCAGACTTATTTCAGTTCCCTTCAGAGGGAAGCGGTGTATTTGACAGTGCTCGGGGTACTAGGTATTCTCGGGTGCGACCCTGAGGACGAGGGAAGCAGAGCCCGTGAGGAAATGATTATGTATGAATTGGGGTTCCCGATGTCCACGGCGTATACGCTCAGCAAATAAAATAACAGACAACGACGACAAAAAGCACGCCCGTCTTTCGGAAGGGCGTGCTTAATCTTTATATATACTATTATATCAGGGCAACAGATGACCTGCGGAGGTGTAGAGCCTGTACCACTCGTCGCGTGTGAGGGTGATGTCGGAAGCCGCGGCGACTTCTTTGATACGGTCAAAGTTCATCGTGCCGGCGATCGTCTGGATCCTTGCGGGGTGACGAAGTATCCACGCCGCCGCGATCGCGGTCTTTGTGGTGTTGTACTTCGCGCTGATCTCGCCGAGCGCCCAGTTGAGGTCGGGATAGGTCTCGTTGCTGTCTACGAATGAGCCGTTTTTGCCTCTGAACGGAGCCCATGCCTGAACGGTAATGCCGTGCAGACGGCAGTAGTCAAGCAGGTCGCCGTTTCTGTCAGCGCCGCCCTCGGTGATCATATTCGCCTCGATACCTGTTGAAACAAGGCTTGAGTAGGGGATACTGAAACGCATCTGGTTGCAGTGGATCTCCTGTCTAACGCAGGTCTTGAGCAGCTCTATCTGAGAGGGGCGGTGGTTTGATACGCCGAAATAGCGAACCTTGCCCTTGCTCTCGAGCTCGTCAAAAGCCTTTGCGACCTCTTCGGGCTCACAGAGCGCGTCGGGACGGTGGAGCAGGAGAATATCAAGATAATCGGTGCCGAGCCTATTCAAAATTCCGTCGACCGATTTGATGATGTGCTCGTATGAAAAATCGTACATCACGCCGCGGATAATTCCGCACTTTGACTGGATAATCATTTTATCTCTCGGAACCGAAACGCTCTTCATAGCCTCGCCGAAAAGCGATTCGCACTCGCCGTCGGAGTAAACGTCCGCGTGGTCAAAGAAATTTATGCCCAGATCGCAGCAGTGCTCGATATAATAGGGAATAGCGTTCTTCTCGAGGTTATTCATTCTCATGCAGCCCAGACCGATAACGGGCACCATAAGGTCGGAGTTGCCAAATTTTACGGTTTTCATATTAATCTCCTTTTAGTCTGTCGCTGTTTCTCTCTGACGGGTGCTGATGCCGCGCGGAGAGATCGGAAAGAAAATATCAAATGGGAATATATCCCGACTGTTCATAATATAATTATATATGCCAAAATATCGCAAGTCAATTGTCTGTGCAGAAATTATTTAAGTTAGTCTGTGCTAATTTATTATTCGAAAATCCTTGACAAAGTCTTAACATTCCGATATAATTAATTTTGAAAAAGCAGATATTTCTGCTGTTTTTTTACACGAATCGGTTAGTTTTGACTAACCTTTTTATCAGCCAAACGGTTAGCATTAGCTAATCTTGCTTAGGAGATGATGAAATGGTGCCATTGATTTTTGCGAATTCAGGCGACAGCTTAATAATAAAAAAGGTCGGCGGCAATCGTGATACAAAGAAGCATCTTGAAAACCTCGGCTTTGTTGTCGGTGGCGAGATTTCTGTGATCAGTGAGAACGACGGAGATCTTATCGTCAGCGTCAAGGAGTCGCGCGTAGCCGTCAGCAGAGAGATGGCGGAGAAGATTATGGTATAAGGAGATTATTTTATGAATACACTCAAAAACGTAAAGATAGGAGCAACCGTCAGGGTCATTAAGGTTCACGGTGAAGGCCCTGTCAGGCGCAGAATTATGGATATGGGCATCACGAAGGGCGTTGAAATCACCGTGCGCAAGGTAGCGCCTTTGGGCGATCCGATGGAGCTTACCGTGAGGGGCTACGAGCTCACGCTTCGCAAGGCGGACGCGGATATGATAGAGGTAGAATAAGGCGCGAAAGGCGCAAATGAAAGGATAATATAAATGGAAATCAAAATTGCCCTGGCGGGCAATCCGAACTGCGGTAAAACGACGCTGTTCAATGCGCTCACGGGTTCTAACCAGTTTGTGGGCAACTGGCCGGGCGTAACCGTTGAGAAGAAGGAAGGCAAGCTAAAGAAGCACCCCGACGTGATTCTCACCGACTTGCCGGGTATCTACTCGCTTTCGCCGTACACCCTTGAGGAGGTAGTGGCGCGAAATTACCTTGTTAACGAAAGACCGGACGCGATCCTCAATATCGTCGACGGAACCAATATAGAGCGAAACCTTTATCTTACCACTCAGATGACCGAGCTTGGCATTCCCGTTGTAGTCGCGATAAACATGATGGACGTTGTCCGGAAGAACGGCGACAAGATCGACATTGCCGAGCTGTCAAAGGCTCTCGGCTGCCGCGTGGTCGAGATCTCGGCTCTCAAGGGCACGGGAATCAACGAGGCTGCCGAGGAGGCGATTGAAGCGGCGAAAAACGACAAGACCGTTCCTCAGCACGCATTCAGCGGCGCGGTTGAGCACGCTCTCGCTCACATTGAGGAAGCCGTTATTCATGACCTTCCCGAGGAGCAGCAGCGGTGGTATGCCGTCAAGATTTTTGAGCGCGACGAGAGGGTACTCGAAAAGCTCAACATTCCCGGGGACGTTCTGAAGCATATCGAAAAGGACATAGCTGCCGCCGAGAAGGAGCTTGACGACGACGCGGAGAGCATCATCACAAACGAGCGATATGTCTACATAGGAAAGATAATCAAGCGCTGTTATCATAAGCACAATCAGGGCAGGCTCACGACCTCTGACAAAATCGACAAGGTCGTCACCAACCGTTACGCTGCGCTGCCGATTTTCGTGCTTGTAATGGTTGTGGTTTACTACGTATCCATCAGCACCGTCGGCACGGCGTTCACAAACTGGGTGAACAACGGAGTGTTCGGCGACGGCTGGCACCTGCTCGGAATGGGCGACACGGAATACAGCGAGGACTACGAGGACTACGGAAAGGAGCATTTCTTTAATCAAAAGGAAATCGGCGAAATGCTCCGCGAGGCGGAAAAGACAGAGAAGGAAGTCTCCCACGGTCAGACGACAGCGGCAAGAACCCTGCGCGTTGATTTCTTTGCTGACGAACCGAGCCTTGAAAAATTCGCCGCGCACTATGAAACCTACGGTTCAGCGGTTGTTGCACTGGGCTATGACCTCGACACCTTGGTTGACCCGATTCTTGATGAAGCGCCCGATCCGTCCGAGTACGGCGTGTGGGTCAAGAGCGTTCCGACGCTCGCTCAGGAAGGGCTTGACGCGATCAACTGCGCCGACTGGCTCAAGGGTCTGATTATCAACGGTATTATCGGCGGCGTAGGCTCGGTACTGGGCTTCCTGCCGCAGATGCTCGTGCTCTTCTTCTTTCTTGCTTTCCTCGAAAGCTGCGGCTACATGTCGCGTATCGCCTTCGTTATGGACAGGATTTTCCGCAAGTTCGGACTCTCGGGCAAGTCGTTTATCCCGATGCTTATCGGCACCGGCTGCGGAGTTCCGGGCATCATGGCTTCGCGCACGATCGAAAACGAGCGCGACCGCCGCATGACTATAATGACAACCACCTTCATTCCCTGCGGCGCAAAGCTGCCTGTTATCTCGATGATCACAACGGCGCTTTTCGGCGGCGCGTGGTGGGTAGCGCCGAGCGCGTATTTTATGGGCATGGCGGCTATAATAGTTTCGGGCATAATGCTCAAAAAGACAAAAATCTTCTCGGGTGATCCCGCTCCGTTTGTCATGGAGCTTCCCGCATACCACCTCCCGACATTAAGCAACATTCTGCGTTCAATGTGGGACAGAGGCTGGTCGTTTGTCAAGAAGGCAGGCACTGTTATCCTGCTCGCGTCTGTCATTATCTGGGCAGGCTCACACTTCGGCTGGACGAACGGCGTGTTCGGCTTCAGCACAGATATGGCGCTCGCGGACAGTATTCTCGGCAAAATCGGCGATGCAATCAAGTGGATATTCATTCCGCTCGGCTTCGGCAACAGCACAGCGAGCGTAGCGACTATAATGGGACTTATCGCGAAGGAAGAGATCGTCGGCGTATTCGGAGTACTCGACTTCATCAGCATGACAAAACTCTCGGCGTACTCCTTCCTGACCTTCAATCTTCTCTGCGCACCGTGTATTGCTGCTATGAGCGCAATCAGAAGAGAGATGAACTCAGCCGCGTGGACGGCATTTGCTCTCGCGTATCAGTGCCTGTTCGCTTACGCTGTGTCGCTGATGATCTATCAGCTCGGCTCGGCATTCTTCGGGAATATGAATCTTATCGGTCTTATCGCGGCGGTTATCGTGATGGCTCTCATCATTTACCTGCTCGTCAGACCTTACAAGGAACCGAAAAAGCTAAATGTAAAGCTCAAGTGAGGTATATATGGAATGGTTAGCTGCTAATTGGGGCACCATCGTTGTCGGCACGGCAGTCGCGGCGGTTTTAGCCCTGATAATTATAAACAGAGTAAAGAAGAAAAAACAGGGTCAGTCAACCTGCGGCTGCGGCTGCGCAAACTGCCCGATGAAAAATCAGTGCCATTAATTTTTCAGCCATATCGGTTTTCGGTATGGCTGTAATTATTTACCGAAAAATATTGACGTTGCTTCCGTATTTGTGTTATCATTGTTATATAAAGTGATTCGGAGGGGCGAATTATGGTCAAAAAGGCTTTTTCTGCCGTGCTGACGGTTCTTGCGCTTATCTGTTCCGCATTTTTGCCGTCGTTCGCGGCACAGAGCGGTAAAATTGACTTCAATAATCCCGATTTTATCCGCGGAATGGACATATCCTCCGTGCTTTCTCTTGAGCAGTCGGGCGTTAAGTTTTACGATGAAAGAGACAGCGAAAGCGACCTGTTCAAAATCCTCGCTTATCACGGGGTAAATTATATCCGCGTCCGCGTCTGGAACGACCCCTTTGACGGAAACGGCGCGGGCTACGGCGGCGGTAACTGCGACGTTCAGTCCGCGGCTGAAATCGGCAGACGTGCTGCAAAATACGGAATGAAGCTGCTTGTTGACTTCCATTATTCCGATTTCTGGGCTGACCCGAAAAAGCAGCAGGCGCCCAAGAAATGGCAGAATTATTCTTTATCGGAAAAATGCACCGCGCTTTATGATTTCACTCTGGATTCGCTGAACAAAATAAAAGCGGCAGGCGCGGATATCGGCATGGTGCAGATCGGCAACGAAACCACCACGGGCATAGCAGGAGAGTACAGCTTTGAATCCATGTCAAAGCTATTTGATTCGGGAAGCAGGGCGGTCAGGGATTTTGACAAAAACGTCCTTGTCGCGCTTCACTTTACAAATCCCGAGCGCGACGGTCATGTTAAGTACCTTGCCGATTCGCTCAACAGATACGGCGTTGACTACGACGTTTTCGCAACCTCATACTATCCGTTCTGGCACGGCAGCCTGAGCAACCTGACGACGGTTTTATCCTACGTCGCTGACACCTACGGCAAATACACCCTCGTCGCAGAGACCTCATATCCCTTCACACTCGACGATACCGACGGCTTTCGGAATACCGTCAACAGCGGCGCGAATTCCTCGGGCGAAAACCTGCTCTGGAGCTTCACGCCACAAGGTCAGGCGGACGAGGTGAGAGCGGTGATGAACGCCGTAAACGACGTCGGAGAAAAGGGACTCGGCGTCTTTTACTGGGAAGGCGCATGGATTACCGTCGGAGATACAACGGGACTGAGCGGCAGCGCTTATTCAGCCCGATATAAAGCAAACAGCAAGCTTTGGGAAAAATACGGCTCAGGCTGGGCTTCGAGCTTCTCGGCGGCATACGACTCCGACGACGCAGGCAAGTACTATGGCGGCTCAGCGGTTGACAATCAGGCGTTTTTCGACGCTCATGGCAGGGTACTGTCCTCGCTCGATGTTTTCGCGTCTGTCACGGGAAAAATATACGGTGACGCTGATAACGACGGCGATATCACTGTGACCGATGTCACCGGGGTTCAGCGTATCACAGCGGCTCTCGTGACTCCCGATGCTCTGACAAACCGCGTTTCCGACGTGAACGGCGATGGCGTTGTCGATATTGTGGACGCTACGGAGATACAGAAGTACATTGCGGGCTATAAGTCCGATTATCCGATAAATAATCCAATCTAAGGAGGCAAATAATATGAACACCATCAAAAACAATATCCCGATTATCCTGATGCTGCTTTTTGAAATCGCAGTTGGCGTATTTCTGCTTATCAACCCCGAGACCTTCACAACCATTGTGGTGATTTGCTTCGGAATCTTCCTCACGGTAGTCGGTCTGATTTATCTTATCCGCTATTTCAGCGCGCGCAAGAAGCAGGAGGAGAGTACCTTTACTCTTATCTGGTCGATAATCCTGCTTGCGATAGGAATATTCACAATTTCAGCTCACGGTCTGATCATGTCCTTCTTTGCCTTTATCGCGATACTCTACGGTGTGATACTGCTGATTTCGGGCTTTATAAAGATCATGGGATATTTCAACTCAAGAAAAGCCAACCAGCCTGTTTCCGCTTTCAGCATCATCAGCGCGATAATTTCTGTAATCCTCGGCGGCGTTATTCTTGTTAACCCATTTGAAACCACTCACTTTCTATTTATGTTCGCGGGAATCGCGATTCTCGTGTCGGCACTGTTTGACATCATCACTCTGATTTTTGTCGCTCGCGCAGGCAGACAGGTGATCGACGACGGCTATGTTGAAGCGACGGTTTATGACGAGGACTAATAGACAACAGTAAGAGGTGAAGCAAAATGATAACCGAAATGACCTATGCGCGTCAGATGCTCAGCATCGGCGGCTATAAACTCGTCGTCTGCGCGAAGGACAGCGTCCATGTTTCCGAGGATAGCGGACTTGATTCGCTGCTTTCACTTGTCGGAGAGGACACATGGATTGGTGCTGCCGCAGCCGACAAGGTTGTCGGAAAAGCCGCGGCGATGCTCTTTGTACTCTTAAGGGTGAAGTCTTTGTACGCGGAGGTTATCACGGAAACCGCTAAGGCAGTGCTCGAGGCGCAGGGTATCGAATGCGTGTACGGAACGCTTGTTGAGCGTCTTATCGATGCCGACGGCAAGGTGTGTCCGTCAGAGCTGGCGGTTGAGAATGTCGTCGATCCTTCCGACGCACCCGCAGCGCTTAAATAAACAATAATTTTTTGGAAATATTATCTTTGTAACAGGGAGTGATTATTTATGGTAGAAATGAACAGCAGAAAGGCGGCAATCATCGGCTGCGGATTTGTAGGCTCGGCATCGGCTTTTTCACTTATGGAGAGCCATCTTTTTTCCGAGATCGTGCTGATCGACGCTGACAAGGACAGGGCAGAGGGTGAAGCTCTCGATATAAGCCACGGACTGCCTTTCTCAAAACCCATGCAGATTTACGCGGGCACTTATCAGGACATCAGCGACGCCGCCGTCGTAATTGTCACCGCGGGCGCGGGTCAGAAGCCGGGTGAAACAAGACTCGATTTGGTCAAGAAGAACGTCGCGATCTTCAAGTCGATTATTCCGGAAGTAGCCAAGTACAACCGCTCGGGCATTCTTCTGATAGTCGCGAACCCCGTTGATATCCTGACCTACGTCGCAAAGCAGCTCAGCGGATATCCCTCGAACCGCGTGTTTGGCTCGGGAACCGTTCTCGATACCGCGAGATTGAAGTATATGCTCGGCGAGCACCTCGGGGTTGACAGCAGAAGTATCCACGCCTTCATAATCGGCGAGCACGGCGACAGCGAGATCGCCGCGTGGAGCAGCGCGAATGTATCGGGCGTTCCGCTCTTCAAGTTCTGCAACATGCGCGGACATTTCCACGAGGAAGAAACTTCGCGCAGAATCGCCGAGGAGGTCAAGAACAGCGCCTACGAGATCATAAAGCGCAAGAAGGCGACCTACTACGGCATCGCGATGTCGGTAAAGCGCATCTGCGAGGCGATTGTAAGGGACGAGAAATCGATCCTGCCTGTATCGAGCATACAGAATTCGGAGAAAATCAACGGCGTCGCGCTCAGTATGCCCGCGATTGTCGGCAAGCATGGCGTTGAGGGTCAGGTCCCGATTGAACTCAGCGATGAGGAGCGCGCAGCTCTGCAGCGTTCTGCCGACACTCTTAAGGCGGTACTCAACGACGTTCTTGAAGAGGAATAGGAAGAAAGTAAAGGTCGGGTCTTGTGTTGGCCCGACCTTAACGATGCGGAAATAATTACATATTTTTTTGAAAAACATATTGACAAATCAGCGGTTCTGTGCTAAACTATTTACTGTTGCCGAGAGAAGCAGCGGCAAAGGCAGTTGGGAGTTTAGCTCAGCTGGGAGAGCATCTGCCTTACAAGCAGAGGGTCACAGGTTCGAGCCCTGTAACTCCCACCAATAATGGCCCGGTAGTTCA
>ONDL01000018.1 GCA_900316555.1 uncultured Eubacteriales bacterium
CACGGTTCCGAATAACGAGAACCACCTCGATTACTTCCGCCGTCAGTGCTATAAGGGATTGAACAGACACTACGGCGACAATCCCGACCAAAGCCTTATCGACCGCCTCGAGCACGAGATCGGTATAATCAACAGAATGGGCTTTGTCGATTACTTTCTGATCGTCAATGACTTTGTTCAGTACGCTAAGTCAAACGGCATTCCCGTCGGCCCCGGCAGAGGTTCGGGTGCAGGTTCGCTGTGCGCCTACTGCATCGGTATCACGGAGGTAGACCCGATAAAATACAACCTGATTTTTGAGCGCTTCCTCAACCCCGACCGCGTAAGCATGCCCGATTTTGATATCGACTTCTGTGCCGAGCGCAGAGGAGAGGTCATCGATTATGTCGTGCGCAAATACGGCGAGGACAACGTCGTCCAGATCATCACCTTCGGCACTCTCGGCGGCAAACAGGCTATCCGCGATATCGCAAGAGTAATGGGCTTGCCGTACGCTGTGGGCGATGAAATCAGCAAGATGGTTCCGCGCGAGGTCAATATAACGATCAGGCGCGCCATGGAGCTTAACCCCAAGCTGCGCGAACGCTATGACGGAAACCCTCAGATAAAGGAGCTTCTCGATTATGCCATGCGCGTTGAGGGTATGCCGCGCCAGTCGGGTATGCACGCGGCAGGCGTGGTTATCACGGAAAATCCCGTTTCGGACTACGTTCCGCTCTCGAAAAAGGACGACAACGTCGTCACCCAGTTTACCATGACCACCATAGAGGAGCTTGGCTTGCTCAAAATGGACTTCCTCGGACTTCGCAACCTCACGGTTATCGACGACGCGGAAAAGCTGATCAGGCGGTCGCACCCCGATTACGATCCCGGCTCTATCCGTGACGACGACCCCGCGGTCTATGATTTATATTCAAAGGGACTGACAGAGGGCGTGTTCCAGTTCGAGAGCAACGGCATGAAGAGCGTGCTGACCCGTTTGAAGCCCGACAGCATCGAGGATCTGATCGCCGTCGTTTCGCTTTACCGCCCGGGTCCCGTTGACAGCATTCCGACGTATATCGAGTGCCGCCACAACCCCTCAAAGGTCAAATACAAGCACCCTCTGCTCAGGGATATTCTCGGCGTGACCTACGGCTGCATCGTCTATCAGGAGCAGGTCATGCAGATTCTCCGCACCCTCGCGGGTTACAGCCTCGGCAGGGCTGACACCGTCCGCCGTGCAATGAGCAAGAAAAAAGCTGATGTAATGGAGCACGAGCGCGAGGTATTCATCAACGGCGAGGTCGATGAGAATGGAAATGTTATTACCGAGGGCTGCCTGCGCAGGGGCGTGGACAGGCGCGTCGCGGAGTCGCTTTTCAACGAGATGGAGAGCTTCGCGCGGTACGCGTTCAATAAATCCCATGCCGCCGCCTACGCGATTGTTTCATACAAGACCGCGTGGCTCAAGGTTCACTATACGCGCGAGTATATGGCGGCGCTTCTCTCGAACTTCCTCGACGACCAGAGCAAGCTCGCCAAGTATACAGGCGAGTGCAAAAACTTCGGTATACGTGTCCTGCCGCCGCATGTTAATTACAGCATGCCCGGCTTTTCGGTCAGCGGAAAGGATATCCGCTACGGTCTGCTGGCGGTAAAGAACATCGGCAGGCAGTTTATCGACCAGATAGTCGTCGAGAGACGGTACAAGCCCTACAGCTCGTTTTATGACTTCTGCAAGCGCAACCACGGCAGGAACATGAACAGCCGCGCGCTCGAGAGCCTGATAAAATGCGGCGCTCTCGACGGCTTAGGCGCGAACCGCCGCCAGATGCTCACCATGAGCAAGACGGTTCTCGACGACCTCGACTACGAGTCAAAGCATAACCTGAACGGTCAGATGTCGCTGTTTGACATGGGCGCTCAGGAGGTCAAGTCCTCTGAGCCTGTTGTGCCCGACCTGCCCGAGTTCCCCGAGGACGAGCTCATGCGAATGGAGAAGGAGATCGCGGGCATGTACATTAGCGGCCACCCTGTCGATAAATACTCATTATTCTCTGAAAGAATAGAAGCTGACAGCATCGGCGATATCATTGCCGATGAATCCGAGTATCACGACAGACAGAAGGTAACTGTTGTCGGCATTATCGCCAAGGCGAGCACCATTCAGACCAGCACCCACAAGCTGATGGCGTACGCGACGGTGGAGGATCGCTTCGGTTCGGTTGAGCTTGTGATTTTCCCGAATGTCTACGAACGCTGCTCTATTCATCTGATCGAGGGGAATGTCGTTGTTGTCAAGGGCGCGCTCGATTTCAGAGAGAATCAGGCGCCGAAGATCATCTGCGATACGGTTGACAAAGCGCGCCCGAACGAGGAGTGTGAAAGCACCCCTCAGTCCGCGCAGAAGCCTGAGCAGAACATAAAGCCCTCAAATCAGAGCTTTTCAAAGCCGCAGCAAAGCGGAAGCGTTATTCCGAAGAACCCGACAGCGCTCTATATCAAGATCGACGACCTCAACACCGAGCTGTACCGCCGCGCGAAGCGTGTTATCGACATTTTCGACGGCAGAACGCCTGTGATCTTCTATCTCGCGGACACAAAACGGCAGGTAAAGGCGCCTGCCAATATGTGGGTAAGCCTCAATGAAGTGATGATACGCGAGCTGAAATACCAGCTGGGAGAAAAGAACGTTGTCGTTAAATAGAAATTGTTAATGAATACTTGTATTTGTATTCGTTATATGTTATAATATAGTTTAATTTGAATAAAAACTGCTGTGCTTATTGTACAGCGGTTATAATGGAGGATCAAGTTTAAGTGAAAAAGTTAATGTTAGGCAACGAGGCTGTAGCCAGAGGCCTTTACGAAGCGGGCGTCAAGGTAGTATCGAGCTACCCCGGAACGCCTTCTACCGAAATCACCGAATTTGCCGCAAAGTATGAGGAAATCTACTGCGAATGGGCGCCCAACGAGAAGGTTGCCACAGAGGTCGCGTTCGGCGCTTCTCTGCGCGGTGTGCGCAGCGCCTGCGCCATGAAGCACGTAGGTCTCAACGTTGCAGCTGACCCGCTCTTTACGCTCTCTTACACAGGCGTTAACGGCGGTATGGTCATTTTCGTGGCTGACGATCCCGCTATGCACTCTTCTCAGAACGAGCAGGATTCACGTCACTACGCTATCGCCGCAAAGGTTCCTATGCTCGAGCCTGCGGATTCCGCCGAGGCAAAGCTCTTTGTCAAGGAAGCGTTTGAGATTTCCGAGAAGTTCGACACACCCGTCATCGTTCGCATGTGCACAAGAATCGCGCATTCACAGGCCGCTGTTGAGCTCGAGGACAGGGTAGAGAAGGAGCTTCCCGCCTACGAGAAGAATCCCCAGAAGTACATCATGGCTCCTGCTAACGCTATCCGCAGACACCCGTTTGTCGAGGAGCGCACAAAGAAAATCGCTCAGATGTCTGAGACAAGCTCTCTCAACCGCGTTGAGTACGGCGGAACAGAGAAGGGCATCATCTGCTCCGGCACCTGCTACCAGTATGTAAAGGAAGTTTTCGGCGACACCGTTTCCGTGCTCAAGCTCGGTATCGTCAACCCGCTTCCCACAGAAATCATTAAGGACTTTGCCGCTAAGGTTGACAAGCTCTATGTTGTTGAGGATCCGCGAGGCGTTCGGACTTCCTCAGCCCGAAAACGTTACTCTCGACACAACGGTACCCGTACGTCCGCCCGTAATGTGCGCGGGCTGTCCTCACCGCGGACTGTTCTACACCCTCGCAAAGCATAAAATCACCTGTCTCGGCGACATCGGCTGCTACACCCTCGGTTCTGCGGCTCCGCTGTTCGCTCTCGATTCGACCCTCTGCATGGGCGCTTCCGTTTCGGGACTTCACGGCTTCAACAAGGCGGGCGGCGCTGACAGCGAGAAAAAGACTGTCTGCGTTATCGGCGACTCAACCTTCATGCATTCGGGCATGACAGGTCTTGTAAACGTCGCTTACAACGGCTCAAATTCCACCGTTATCATTCTCGACAACTCCATTACAGGCATGACAGGTCACCAGCAGAACCCGACAACAGGCTACAACATCAAGGGCGAGCCTGCGCTTGCCGTAAACCTCGAGGCTCTCTGCCATTCAATCGGCATTGACAGAGTCAGAGTTGTGGATCCCTATAACCTCAAGGAGTGCGAGGAAGCTATCCTCGAGGAGCTTGCCGCTGACGCGCCCAGCGTTATCATTTCGCGCAGACCCTGTATGCTCCTCAAATACGTAAAGGCAAAGCCGCCTGTTACCGTTAACAAGGACAAGTGCGTAGGCTGCCGTCAGTGCATGAAGCTCGGCTGTCCCGCAATCAGCATCAAGGATAAGAAGGCTGTCGTGGACTTCACCCAGTGCGTAGGCTGCGACGTCTGCACCCAGCTCTGCAAGCTCGGCGCTATTGAGAAAGGAGACAGATAAAATGGAAACAAAGAATGTAATGATCGTCGGTGTAGGCGGTCAGGGAAGTCTCCTCGCAAGTAAGCTCTTAGGCGCTCTGCTTGTCGCGGAGGGCTACGACGTAAAGGTCAGCGAGGTTCACGGTATGAGCCAGCGCGGCGGTTCCGTCGTTACATACGTCCGTTTCGGCGACAATGTATATTCTCCCGTTATCGCCAAGGGCGAGGCGGATTACATCATTTCGTTCGAGAAAATCGAGGCTGCGCGCTACGTTGAGAATCTCCGCAAGGACGGCAAGATCATCGTAAACTCACAGATGATCGACCCGATGCCCGTAATCACCGGCGCCGCTGAGTATCCCGAGAACGTCCTCGACGAGCTCAAGGAAAAGGGCGTGTTTGTCGACGAGATCGACGCGCTTTCACTGGCACAGCAGGCAGGCAACGCCAAGAGCGTAAACATCGTGCTCATGGGCAGACTTGCAAAGTACTTCCACATCGAAAAAGAGAAGTGGATCGAAATGATAAAGAAAACCGTAAAGCCGCAGTTTGTAGACGTAAATCTCAAGGCTTTTGAGTTGGGTTATAACTATTAAGGCGGAGCCGCGAACGGGAAACCGCGGCAGTGCATTTAATATAATGGGTTTATATTAGGAATAATAAAACAAAGGAGTGACCGCCAATGGGCAAGTATTACCAGCCCGAAATCGAAACCGCCTCCCGCGAGGAAATTCTGAGAATTCAGAATGAAAAAATTGTGAAGCAGGTCAAGCACGTATACGAGAATGTACCGTATTACCGCGACCTCATGGACAAGAAGGGCGTAAAGCCCGAGGATATCAAATCCGTAGACGACATCAAGAAGCTGCCGTTTCTCTCAAAGTCAGACCTTCGCGAGGCTTATCCCTACGGTCTGCTTGCGACAGACCTCAAGAACTGCGTCCGCATTCAGTCGACCTCAGGAACCACGGGAAAGCGCGTTGTAGCCTTCTACACCCAGAATGATATCGACATCTGGGAGGAGTGCACCGCCAGAGCCATCGTCGCCGTCGGCGGCACAGAGGACGATGTGTGCCAGGTTTGCTACGGCTACGGCCTGTTTACGGGCGGCGCGGGACTTCACGGCGGCTCACACAGAGTCGGCTGTCTGACACTTCCCATGTCGTCGGGCAACACCGAGCGCCAGATCCAGTTCATGATGGACTTAGGCTCCACTATCCTCTGCTGCACACCCTCATACGCTGCGTACATCGGTGAGACCCTCGCCGAGATGGGCTACAAGCCCGAGGACAACAAGCTCAAGGCAGGTATCTTCGGCGCGGAGCCGTGGACGGAGGAAATGAGACGCAATATCGAGGAGAGCCTCGGCATCAAGGCTTACGATATTTACGGTCTGACCGAAATCAGCGGCCCCGGCGTTTCCTTCGAGTGTGAGGAACAGCGCGGAATGCACATCAACGAGGACCACTTCTATGCCGAGATCATCGATCCCGATACGGGCGAGGTGCTTCCCGAGGGCTCAAAGGGCGAGCTTGTATTCACCGCTCTCGACAAGGAAGCCTTTCCGCTTCTCCGTTACAGAACACGCGATATCTGTGTGCTGACCCGCGAGAAGTGCTCCTGCGGCAGAACTCACGTCAGAATGTGCAAGCCCATGGGCAGAAGCGACGATATGATGATTATCCGCGGTGTAAACGTATTCCCGAGCCAGATCGAAACCGTTCTGCTCAATCAGGGCTACACACCCAACTATCAGATCATCATCGACCGCAAGAACAACAGCGATACCTTTGATATCAACGTCGAGCTCAAGCCCGAGTTCTTCTCGGATATCGTTTCCGAGAACCTCGCCAAGGAAAAGAAGCTCGAATCCGCGATGCGCACCATGCTGGGCATCGGCCCGAAAATCCACCTTGTGCCGCCTAAGTCAATCACCCGCAGCGAAGGCAAGGCTGTCCGCGTTATTGACAAGCGCAAGCTGCACGACTGATCCCGTTATCGGAGAAAGGAACAATTATGGCAATCCGACAAGTTTCCGTTTTTGTAGAAAACCGCCCGGGCAAGCTGCATGAAACCCTCAAGATGATTGCTGACTCGGGACTTAATATCCGCGCTCTGAGCATTGCCGAGACAAAGGACTTCGGCATTCTCCGCCTGATCACCTCCGACACGCCCAAGACAATCGAGGTTCTCAGCAAGGAGTCTATCATCAACACAACCACCGTCATCGCCGCAAAGCTCGAGGACAGGGTAGGCGCACTCTGCTATGTGCTTGATTTTCTCGCGCAGGCTGAGGTCAATATCGAATATATCTACGCCTTCACAGCCTCCGAGGATTTCGGCGCGTACGTTGTTATCCGCGTAGACGACGCTCAGAAGGCTGAGGAGGTTCTTAAAGCGCACAACATTCCCACACTCTGTGAGGACGACATCAAGGACATCTGAAAAGCGCGTTTCGGCGGTATGGCAGTCAGAACCGTCCGGTACTATGACAAGCGCCGTATTCTGACCCCGTCCTGCGGACACAAAGGCTTCTGCGTAGAGATCGCAAGACCTAAAGAAAACAACTAAAAGATTCACTCCCCGAACTGCCGGGGAGTGTTTTGTTCTATCAGGAAAGCCGCGCGCATATAATTTAAAATACCCTTGTTTTTCACTGTTTTGAAAAAAAGTCAAACAAAGTCAAGAAAACCCCTTGACATTTCCGAAAAATGGTATACAATAGTATTAGCACTCAGGAAATGAGAGTGCTAATAACTTTATATATTAAAAATAGGAGGCTATTTTTTTATGACTATTAAACCCTTACTTGACAGAGTAGTACTTAAGGTTGAGGAAGCGGAGGAAAAGACCAAGAGCGGTATTATCCTTTCCTCAGCGGCTCAGGAGAAGCCGCAGTTCGCCACAGTTGTCGCGGTAGGCCCCGGCGGCGTTGTTGACGGCAAGGAAGTTGAAATGTACGTAAAAGAAGGCGACAAGGTAATCGCGTCCAAGTACGCGGGCACCATGGTCAAGCTCGACGGTGAGGAATACACCATCGTCAGCCAGTCCGACATTCTCGCCAAGGTTGAATAATTCAGGAGGTATATGATTATGGCTAAGCAGATTGCATACGGTGAAGACGCAAGAAAGGCTCTGATGAAGGGCATTGACCAGCTTGCGGACACAGTTAAGATCACACTCGGACCCAAGGGCAGAAACGTCGTTCTCGACAAGAAGTACGGCGCGCCCCTTATCACAAACGACGGCGTAACTATCGCCAAGGAAATCGAGCTCGACGATCCCTTTGAGAACATGGGCGCTCAGCTCGTAAAGGAAGTTTCCATCAAGACAAACGACGTTGCCGGCGACGGTACAACGACTGCCACACTTCTCGCTCAGGCTCTCATTCGCGAGGGCATGAAGAACGTTACCGCCGGCGCTAACCCCATGGTACTCAAGAAGGGTATCGCGGACGCAGTTAACGTAGCTGTTCAGGCTGTCATCAAGAACAGCCAGCAGGTTTCCGGCACAGACGACATCGCTCGTGTCGCTACCGTTTCCTCACAGGACGAGTTCATCGGCAAGCTTATTGCCGAGGCTATGGAGAAGGTAACCACCGACGGCGTTATCACCGTTGAGGAGAGCAAGACCGCCGAGACCTACAGCGAGGTCGTAGAGGGCATGATGTTCGACAGAGGCTACATCGCTCCCTACATGGTAACAGACACCGACAAGATGGTTGCCGAGCTCGACAATCCTCTGATTCTCATTACAGACAAGAAGATCTCGACAACCCAGGAGATTCTCCCGATTCTGGAGGCTATCGTACAGTCAGGCAGAAAGCTCCTTATCATCGCCGAGGACGTTGAGGGTGAGGCTCTCACAACTCTCGTACTCAACAAGCTCCGCGGCACCTTCACCGTTGTTGCTGTCAAGGCTCCGGGCTTTGGCGACAGACGCAAGGAGATGCTCCAGGATATCGCGACCCTCACAGGCGGCACAGTGATCACCTCTGACCTCGGTCTTGAGCTCAAGGACACAACTGTTGACCAGCTCGGTACAGCCCGTCAGGTCAAGATTGAGAAGGAGAACACCATCATCGTTGATGGTGCAGGCGACAAGGATGCTATCAAGGGCAGAGTTGCTCAGATCCGTCAGCAGATCGAGACCACAACCTCCGACTTCGACCGTGAGAAGCTCCAGGAGCGTCTTGCAAAGCTCGCGGGCGGCGTAGCCGTTATCAAGGTCGGCGCTGCAACAGAGATCGAGATGAAGGAAAAGAAGCTCCGCATCGAGGACGCTCTCGCCGCTACAAAGGCTGCCGTTGAGGAAGGCATCGTAGCAGGCGGCGGTATCGCTTGCATGAACGCTATCCCCGCTGTCGCTGAGTTCGTTGACACCCTCGAGGGCGACGCTAAGACAGGCGCTAAGATCGTTCTCAAGGCTCTTGAGGAGCCGCTCCGTCAGATCGCCGCTAACGCGGGTCTTGAGGGCAGCGTAATCGCAGAGAACATCAAGAGAGAGAACAAGGTCGGCTACGGCTTCAACGCTCTCACAGAGGAGTACACAGACATGGTTGCCGCGGGTATCGTTGACCCGACAAAGGTTACCAGAAGCGCGCTCGAAAACGCTTCGTCAGTCGCTTCCATGGTTCTCACCACAGAGAGCCTTGTTGCGGATATCAAGGAGCCCACACCTCCCGCACCCGCAGCACCCGACATGGGCGGCATGTATTAATAATGAATAAACGTCAAGGGTACGCTTTGTACCCTTGATTTTTTTTCGCCCATGTATTATAATGTCACTGTTAGGTGGTGTAATTATGAAAATAAAAGAAGATTTTGTACTCCGCAAGGTTGCGGATTCATATGTTGTCGTTCCCGTTAACAAGCTGACGCTTGATTTCAACGGTATCATTACGCTCAACGAAACGGGCGCGTTTCTTTTTGAGAGAATGCAGAAGGGTACAAGCAGGGAAGAGCTGATAGAAAACCTTCTCGCCGAATACGATGTTTCTCCCGAGAAGGCGGCGGCTGATGTAGATAAATTCATTCAGAAAGCAAAGGATGCTGATGTCCTTGAATAAAGAGGTTCAGCTCGACGAGGTGATAGCGATCATCTCCGAGAAGCTAAAGGCGGGCGGAACCGTGACCTTCACTCCGAACGGAACAAGTATGCTGCCGATGCTGCGCGACGGCGAGGACGTTGTCGTGCTCAAGGGCACCGAGGGAAAAAGGCTGCATCTGTTTGACGTACCGCTTTACCGCAGGGATAACGGACAGTACGTGCTGCACCGCGTCATAGATTTTTGCCGCGACGGGTCTTACGTCATGTGCGGCGACAATCAGTTCGCAAGGGAAAAGGGGATCCGCGACGACCAGATCATCGCGGTAATGACGGGCTTTTACCGCAAGGGCAAGACGTATTCCGCAAACTCATTTCTGTACCGTGTGTATGTCAATTTCTGGTACTACACGCGGCCGTTCCGTCACACCTATTCGTTCGGAAAGAGCAAGGCGTCGCGCCTGTTCAAGAAAAATGACAGCCAAAAAGACAAAGAATAAGGGACTGCAGCGGCAGTCCCTTTGTTTATATCTGTTCGTTTGTCTGTTCGTTTTCCGCGGCTTTTTTCTCAGATGGTTCCGCGGCTGTTCCTTCCGTTACCGCTTCGGTGAAATCATCGGTTGTTTCCTCATCGGTTTCGTTCGCAGCGACAACAGTTTTGCTTGACTTTTTGTTGATATTCGAAATCAGCTGTTTAATCTTTGAGTAATCCGAAAACAGAATTGTATCCAGTGCGAATGCCGCCGTCGGCAGCAGCAGGGGAATGTAGGTCGCAGAATACTGCGATTTTGCCTCAAACAGCACATGGTATCCGAACGCGCCGAGAACTACAAGCGGTAAAAGCACGGTCTCAACGCCTGACTTCCGGCGGATAAACAGCATATATATTCCCAGAGCAAACAGCAGGAACACGATCTGCATGTAGAAATTAAAGTGCAGATGAAGGAGCTGTCCGGTGCTTCCGTCGTAAATTCCGTTTGCCAGTCCGCTTGGTTCAAATGAGTGACCCTTTACCTGGCTTACCCAGATACATTCATAGCTTGGCTCGTTCCACTGGCTGAGAATTTTTTTGCTGTAGAATTCAAAAGCGTAGTTCAGATTTGTTTTAAACGCGTTCGTGCGCTGAGAGATATGCTCGCCCGCGATTTTGTTGCCCGCTTCCGTGTCGTAGTTGCCTTGCTCGTAATCCTCAATCGCGGTTGTTGTATACCAGCCCGGAGCCATACCGGATTCCTGCATTCCGAGATCGAGATACATCGTCTGAGAAACGCCGCTCTCGATTTTTGTGTTGGCGCGAGCCTCGTAGCTTTTTATGATAAGCGGAGTCACGCCCATGCAGGTAACGCAGACAGCGAGTGCAAAGGCGAGGCTTTGCCATTTCTTATCCCTGATTGTGTGAAGGATCAGCATGATAACAAATGCCGCAAGGAAAATCAGGCAGTTGTACTTTACAACAATTGAGAGTGTCAGCAGCAGTCCCGACGGGATAAGCCAGACATATCTGTTTGTTTTGAAATACTTGATCAGGAAGAATGACGCCCAGATTCCCAATGACATACCGATAACGTTTCCGTATACGAATGTACACATCATTATCGGCTGCAAACACGCCGCGAGGAGAATGATCGCTATGAACTCAATACTTCTTTTCTTAAACAAGAGCCTTGTGATTTTGGCAAGCGCGAAATACGCAGAAGCGAGGAAGAGCACGTTCAAAATCTGAACGGGGATTGAGCTGTCGGTTCCGAAAATCCTGTAAATGATTTCCGAGAAGAGTACAAAGCCGAGCTGGAAGGGGTAGAAGTTAAAGTATGAATGTCCGTTGAAATAATCAGCCTGATAAAAATCGGTGTTGTTGAACAGCGGAGAAAAGTCGTTTTTTGCGGCCTTTGTCGCCGCTTCAAAAATATTAAGGCTGTCCGCCGCGGGCATTGATGTGACCGAGAAAACCCACACAAGCCCCAGAATGACCGTCCACACGGCGAGAGCGGCTTCCATCAGTTTTATGTTGACCTTTGCAAAGAAGTCGCAGAACCGCCGCAGCCAGAATAAAATCGCGATAAAGATCACTGTAAACAGAACGTTCAGAAAGATGTTGTCAGCTTCAAATATGACTTTCTCGTTATAGAAGTCGGCAGGATCGAAAACACTTGTCTGAAAGAAGCTCATTATTGCGATGTAGCCGAATGCCATGAATATGAGCAGACAGATGATATTTACGACCGCAAGCTCGATTTTGCTTTGTTTTTTCTTATCGGCTATCGTGTCCGGCTGAGGGTTGGCGCCGCTCAGCCCGGTTTCCGATATAGTTTCTGTTTCTATTTCTGTCATTTAGATGTTAAACTCCTTTTTCACAGAGCGCTCAAAAAGCTTTCTGATGCAGTCCTCAATGTCAGCGCCCTCAAAGAGCACGTTGTAAACGCTCTCAACAATAGGAAGGTCAACATGGTATTCCTGACCTAGCAGGTAGAGAGCCTTTGAGGTCATAACGCCCTCTGCGAGCTTTTCGAATTTTACGCCCTTTACAAGATCCTCGCCGAAGCGTCTGTTGTGGCTCCACGGTGAGAATAGGGTAGCCTCGTAATCGCCGAGGTGGCACAGACCGTAAGCGGAGAACTCGTTGCCGCCGAGCGCCGCGATAAGTCTTGCGATTTCGCGGGTGCCTCTCGCCATGAGCGCGCCCTTGAGAGAGGTGTAGTTCAGTCCGTCAAGAATACCCGCGGCGATGCCGATGACGTTCTTTGCCGCCGCGCCGATCTCGCTGCCGATGAGGTCGGTGCCGAGATAGAAGCGTATAAGATCGCTGTTGAATTCGCTGACAAGCTTCTTCTTGACCTCCTGGTTCATGCTGTCGATGACCATGCAGTTAGGGATTCCGCGCACATAGTCCTGAGGGTGTCCGGGGCCGACCCATACGGCGATGGGAGTCTTGCTCTCGTCAACAAAGTCGCCGACGACCTGGCTCAGACGCTTGCCCGTTGTAACCTCAACGCCCTTCATGCACAGAACGATGGTTTTGCCGTCGAGGTTGTTTTTTGCGATATCCGTCATATATGATCTGAGGTGCTGGGAAGAGATGGAGATGACAATTACCTCAGCGTGATCCACGGCGGTTTTAAGGTCGCTCGTCATTTTGATCGACTCGGGAAAGCTGAGATAGTCGTTCTTGTGCGTATCCCTGAGTCTGATGAACTCAGGCGCATTCTCAAGACCGCTGCTTATAACGTCGTGTCCGATTTTGTCAAGATACCATGCGATGCAGCTGCCCCAGCGACCGCATCCTAAAACTGAAACTTTCATAATATCATGCTCCTGTATGTAAAAAATGTCAATCGGTTTTGGGCATAAAAAAACCCGCCCGACCGTATGATTTAAATAATAACCTGCCTACGAATAGAACAGGTGGGTGCCCACCTTTGTGCTTCAGGCTCCCTTCTTCCAAAAAGTGGGAGGTCTGCACACCACGCAAAGAGTAGGGCTCCCGATTTAAGTGTTGTAGGGTTATTTGTAAATCATTCACGCATCGGGCAGGCAATGTACCAACCCAAAAATATTATATGAAGGAAAGCGGTTTATATAACTTTCTTTCTTTATCTATATTTTACATGGTTTTAGGCTTGAAGTCAAGAGTTATTACAATTTAAAAATAAATATATATATAACTAACTTTTTTCAAAAAAAGTATTGACATTTCACAACTGATATGATATATTATACATGTTAAATAAATTGTGACTTCCTTTCTATGTGCTTGATTACTCCATAAAATTACCTAAAAACCGACGGAACGCAACCGTCGGTTTTTACGTTTCAGAAATAATTAGTGAAACTTTTGATACTTTTATTGTGTTTTGCCGCCGTCGGGGTTATAATCTAATCGGAACAATATACTTTTATGATTACAGGGGTTTATTATGAAAGCATTTGATAAGCTGCCCGAGGAGTTTCAGAACGACGAGGTCAGGCAATATTACGATATTCTCAGCAAAAAGCAGGCGTCCGTAATTTTCAAGAGAGCGTTCGACCTGTTTGTTTCCGTGATACTGCTGATATTTTTGATCATTCCAATTGCCGTTATCGCCATCGCGGTCAAGTGCGATTCCAAAGGCCCTGTCATGTTCAGACAGGAGAGAGTGACGAAGTACGGCAGGCGTTTTAAGATATTCAAATTCCGCACCATGGTCGTAAACGCCGAGAGCCTCGGCGCAATGGTAACGACCGACAGTGACTCCCGTGTTACGCGCATTGGCAGAAAGCTGCGCAAGTACCGCCTTGACGAGCTGCCTCAGGTGTTCAATGTTCTTTCGGGAAGCATGACGGTTGTCGGAACACGCCCCGAGGTTCCTAAATACGTCGACATGTATGAAGATAAGTACTATGCCACGCTTTTGCTTCCCGCGGGAATCACTTCGCTCGCTTCAATTATGTACAAGGACGAGGAGAAGCTGCTCGCGTCGACCGAGGACGCGGACAAGGTATATGTTGAAACCATTCTCCCCGAGAAAATGAAATACAATCTGGAATACACCGAGCATTTCAGCTTTGGCTCAGATGTCAAGCTCATGTTCAAAACCGTCAAAGAGGTATTTTCCTGATTCAGAGGTGAACCATGTCAGCCTTTAAAACCAAGCTAAGCGATTCGTCCCTGTTCAGAACGCTGTATATAATTGATTTATTTTTCTGCATGGTGTCATTCCTGCAGATACCCGCGTATATATTCCTTGTTTTTCTGTTTTGCTGGGGACTGCGTCTGGTATATCTGAACCAGAAACGCTACAACACCTTCTTCAAGCTGCGATTCGGCATTTGGGTAGGCGCGTTTCTCGCGTTCTCGCTTATATCGGTGCTTATTAACTTTTCATTTACGATTCTTTTCAGCGTGCTGATGTTTCTGCACGTAATGATATGCTTTTTCCTGTTTTACGGAATGCACACCGAGCCCGATCTTGACTTTAAGGAAGAGCTTTTTATAATCGGACGCGTGATTATCGTATGCACAACGCTGTTCAACCTTATCGGATTCTTCTGCCTGCTGTTCGGCATTTCGTTCAACTGGAATTTCTACGATCTTCACTGGGTATATTTCCCGATTTACGAGAACCGTTTCACGGGCTTGTTTGTCAACCCTAACCTTCTCGGTTTTGTGTCCGTCGTAACGATCGTGCTGTGCCATATGTTCAGCAAAAACAGCCTGCGCGGTGAGGTTAAGGCGCGCGGCTTCGGCAGGGTATTTCTCTATTCCTGTATGATCGTCAACCTGTTCGCGCTGATTCTCTGTGACTCAAACGCCTCGTTTGTGCTGGCTCTGGGCTATGCCGTCGTTTACCTCGCGTACATATTCTTCGATACGCGCGAAGGGCTGACGCCTTCAAAGGTGTTCATAAAAATAATCACTCTGCTTCTCGTATCGGCGGTATTTGTCGGCTCGTCGATGATATTTCGTACGGTATTCAAGGCGGGCTTTGCCGCGGTAACGGCAAAGACAAACGCGCTTGTCGACGTTCTCTTTGACGAGGAAGAGATCATTCACGACATAACGGACGGCGATTCATCTCCCGAGGAAAAGAAAGGCGCTGTTACCTTCGACCATGAAAATACCAACATCGACAGCGGCAGGTTCAAGCTGTGGCGCGAGTCGTTTGATTTGTTCAAGATTTCGCCGATCATCGGCATCGCGAACGGTAATATTGTCTTTTACAGCGAGGAATACCTGAACGGCACGCTGCAATACAGCTACCACAATAACGACCTGCATAACGGCTATCTGACTATCATCGTTTCAACAGGCGTTCTGGGTGCGCTGCTGTTCGGCACCTTCGGTTTCCGTTTCGCAAAGCACGCCGCTCAGCATCTGTTCCTGCGGCGAAAAACCGTCCGAACGGAGATATATCCGTGTCTGTTCGCGTTTCTCGGAGCTTATCTCGTCTACGCGCTGTTTGAAAAGGCTCTGCTGTACGACATATCCTTCATGGTCATGTGGTTCTGGCTGATGATGGGCTACACGAGCTGCTACGTCGCGAAATACGAGCATCTGATCGAAACCCAGTATCTTTTCCACCAGAAACGAATTCGCAGAACAATGCTATAATACTGAAACCTGATAAAAAGCAGACAATCTTTGCGGTCTGTTTTCCGCTATACTTCGTTGTCGTCCTTGCAAGGCGCCAGCCTTGCGGCGTCCTTCGCCTCGTCTGGCGAAAAATATTCCCGCAAATCTAAGCCTGCTCCTTATCAGGAATCAGTATAAAACTACTTGTATAATTCACAAAACTGATGTATAATAACCATAGGTGTATCAAAATGCCTATGGTTATTTTTTTCTGACGGTGATAGTATGACGCTATATTTGAGAAGAGACGTTTCCGCGGGCAACAGATGCTTCACTGTGTCTGACGCTTTAGGCGCGGAAAAATACTTTGTGTCGACTCCGACGTCGGGTCTGATGACGAAGTTCAAGCTCGTCATAACAGACACCACGGGGAATGAAGCCGCCAGAATAAGGCGGATACCGCTTGTCGGCACAATGACGTATGTGCTGCGTTTCGGCAGAAAGCACGTCACTCTCGTGACCGTTCCGACCACAAAGGGCATTTCGGCGTATTTCTACGGAAGCAACTGGCACATCGTCGGAGAGTTTGCCGCGAAGAATTTCAGCATCATCGACGTCGACAAGACGCTGATTTGCGAGCACAGGAATCACGCCGACTACTGTGAGATTAATATACCCGGCAGCGGAAATGAGCTGTTCTGCGTCGCCGCGTCGGTATGCTCGAACCTTATCAACACAATCGACAGTCCTGCGCTGCAGGCTGTATAATACGGGAGGTAAAAATGATGGATAAACTTTTACAGCTTTTAAGCACAAATTCGCAATTCACAACGGGCGAAATCGCCGCTATGCTCGGCGAGCCCGAGGACTATATCAAGGCTCAGATCAAGGAATACGAGAATCAGGGCATCATCAAGGGCTATCAGGCTGTCGTCAACTGGGAAGGTATCGAGGACAGCTTTGTCGAGGCTCTCATTGAGCTGAAGGTAACCCCTAAGAAGGAGACAGGCTTTGACGAGATGGCTAAGATGTGCATGGCTTTTGAGGAGGTCGAGTCAGTTTATCTTATGGCAGGTGTATATGACTTCGCGCTTATTGTTCGCGGCGAGACCATGCAGGACATCGGCATGTTCATCGCGAAGAAGCTCTCCACGATCGACGGAGTTATCTCCACAGGCACTCACTTCATCATGCGCCGCTACAAGGACAGAGGCATGAATGTTTTCAATGAGGACGCTCAGGCTGACGAGAGGAGTTTAATTCTCTGATGGAATATTCAAAATATATGAACAGCGGTATCCGGTCGGTCAGCCCGTCGGGAATCCGCAAGTTCTTTGACATTGCCAACGAAATGCAGGACGTAATTTCCCTGAGCATCGGCGAGCCTGATTTCCAGACTCCGTGGCATATCCGCGACGAGGGTATCCGCAGCCTTGAGAAGGGCAAGACATGGTACTCTCCGAACCGCGGCTTTGCCGATCTGCTCAAGGAAATCTCAGGCTACTACAAAAGGCGTTTCGGCATTACATATTCTCCGACTACACAGACTCTTGTCACCGTAGGCGGCAGCGAGGCTATAGACCTCTGTTTCCGCACTATGATTGAGCGCGGCGACGAGGTAATTATCCCTCAGCCGTCGTTTGTATGCTACGAGCCGCTGACCGTTATGGCAGGCGGCGTACCTGTTATCATCAACACAAAGAACGAGGACAACTTCCGCCTGAAGGCAGACGACCTTCGCGCGGTGATCACCGACAAGACAAAGCTGCTTGTGCTGCCGTTCCCGAACAACCCTACGGGCGCTATCATGGAGAAGCACGACCTCGAGGAGATCGCCAAGGTGTGTATCGAGAAGGATATATTCGTTCTCTCCGACGAGATTTACTCAGAGCTCACCTACGGCGGACGTGATCACGTTTCAATCGCGTCAATCGACGGAATGTATGAGCGTACGATTGTCATTAACGGCTTCTCAAAGTCCTACGCCATGACAGGCTGGCGTCTGGGTTACGCGCTCGGCCCCGACGAGATCATCGCCCAGATGACAAAGCTCCACCAGTACGGCATCATGTCCGCACCCACAACCGCCCAGTACGCGGCGATCGAAGCGCTCAAAAACGGCGACAGAGACGTCGACCGCATGCGTGATGAGTACGATATGCGCCGCCGTCTTGTTGTCGATTCCTTCAACGATATGGGACTAACCTGCTTTGAACCGCTCGGAGCGTTCTATGTATTCCCGTGCATCAAGTCGACGGGACTCAGCTCCGACGAGTTCTGCACGCGCCTTATCATGGAAAAGCACGTCGCGGTTGTACCGGGCACAGCCTTCGGAGAGTGCGGCGACGGATTTGTCAGAGTATCATATTCCTATTCTCTGAAGCACCTAAAAATCGCGCTCCAGAGGATCCGTGAGTTTATCGAGGAACTTAAAAATGGAAATTAAGGTCAAGGCTCCCGCGAAAATCAACCTTACCCTTGAGGTTCTGGGGAAGCGTCCCGACGGCTACCACAATATTTCTACCGTAATGCAGGCGGTTGACTTGTACGACGTTATCACCATCACCGACAACGACAGCGGCAAGGTGACGATTTCCTGCAACTACGAGGGAGTGCCGTGCGACGACAGCAATATCTGCGCGAAGGCGGCTTACCGCTTCTTTGACTACTGCAAAATGGACGTCAGGGGCGTTCATATCGATATCAACAAGACGATTCCCACACAGGCGGGACTTGCGGGCGGCAGCAGCGACGGCGCGGCGGTGATCATGGGACTGAACGCGATGTTTTCTACTATGCTCAAGTCCGATGAAATGCGCGCGATAGGCGAGAAGGTAGGCGCTGACGTACCGTTTTGCATCGAGGGCGGCACAAAGCTCTGCACGGGAACGGGTACTACGATAAAGAAGCTCCCGACCTTCCGCTGTTCGGATATCGTCATCTGCAAGCCCGACACCGTCAGCGTGTCCACCGCAGAAGCATACAGCAAGGTCGACGCACTCTCGCCGCACCCGTCCTACACCGACGAGATGGTCAAGGCGCTCTACAGCAGGGATATGTTCATGATCTCCACGACGATATTCAACGACTTCGAGCTTGCCCTGCAAATCCCCGAGGTGAACGAAATCAAGCGCGTCATGCTCTCCTGCAAGGCGAGAGGCGCGGGCATGAGCGGCTCAGGCTCTGCGGTGTTCGCAATCTTCACTACCTCCGGCAGGGCTAAGAAATGCTATGAGCAGCTCAAAGAGAAATACCCCGAAACATTCCTGTGCAAGCCCGTAAAAATCGGCTGCGCGGTTGATTAAAGAAACAAAACCTGTCCATACTCACTTTGAAAGGACAGGTTTTTATTATGAAATTATTTATCAAGGCGCTCTGCTTATCATTTGTATTCACGGTAGTATATTCGATGATTCCTTTTCACGCGGACTGTCAATGTATCTCAGATGACACCTTCCGACTTCATATCCTCGCGAATTCCGACTCTGACGCCGACCAGTCGTTAAAGCTAAAGGTTCGCGACAGGGTTCTGGAGTACACCGAGGAATTGTTCAAAAACGCCCAAGACAAGACCTCCGCGGAAAATGCCGTCCGTGACAATCTGCAAGCTATAGCTGACACAGCCTACGCCGAGGTTCTCGAAAACGGCTTTGATTATCCCGTGAAGGCAGAGGTCACGCGAATGTACTTTACCACGCGCTATTACGGGAACTACACTTTGCCGTCTGGTATGTACGACGCGCTGAGGATCTCGCTCGGAAAGGCTGAGGGACATAACTGGTGGTGCGTGATGTACCCGTCGATTTGTCTGTCGTCGGCGACTGAGCGCGAGGACAGAGCAAAACAGGTTTACACCGACGGTGAATACCAGATTGTAACAAATGAACAGCCCGAATATAAATTCAAGATTGTAGAGCTGTTTGAACAGCTCCAAGCCTTGTTCAGATAAACCCAAAGAAAGAGGTGATCATATTGCTGCGTTTTATTCTCGGCAGAAGCGGTACAGGCAAAACGCGCGAGATGTACCGTCAGATTATGGAAAAAATCAAAAACGGCTGCGACAGGCTGATTGTACTTATACCCGACCAGATAAGCCTCGAAACCGAGAAGGAGATGCTTTCTCTTCTCGGCGCTCCCGATAAGCAGAAGGTGAACGTTTTCGGTTTCAACAAGCTCTGCCGCTTTGTTTACGAACAGACTTCAAATCCGCCGAAGGCTCCTGTTGACAACGGCACCAGAGCCGTTCTTATGAGCCGCACGCTTGACGACCTCGACGGTCATCTTCGCCTGCTTAACCCCCGCAGCAACCGCAGTCTTACATCGCTTATGCTCGACACACTCCTCGAGTGCAAGAAGAACTGCGTAACTTCCGAACAGTTGCGCGAGGCGGCAAACGGCGCTGTCGATGAAACACTCAAAAAGAAGCTGCTCGACACCGCCGACATTTTTGACGTGTTTGGCGGCAGGCTATCTACGTCGCACGTCGATCCGCTCGACGATATTGACAGGGTAAATGAGCTGCTGTCTGCTCACCCCGAGGTTTTCAGCGGCTATACGGTGTTTATCGACGCGTTCAGCGGCTTTACCGCACAGCAGATGAAACTCGTCGAGCACCTGATGCTCAACTGTGAGGAGCTTGTGATTTCTCTCGCGCTCGACCCGATCTTGGAGTCTGAGGACGGAGTATTTGCCACAACCGCGCAGACTCACCGCAGACTAAAACGCTTTGCAAAGGAGCAGAGCGTAAAAATCCTCACTCCCGTCAGACTTGAAAAGACAATCCGCTTCCAAAACGATGAGCTTCGCTTTCTCGAAGAGGGAGCCTTCCGCGGCGCGGAATTTACCGATAAATTCGACAATCCGCCCGAGTGCATATCTCTCTACGCGGCGGACGATACATATGATGAATGCGAAACCGTCGCGCGTCAAATCAAGCGGCTTGTTATCGAAAACGGCTGCCGCTACCGCGAAATCGCCGTAATCACCCACGACACAAAGCTATACAGCGGCATAATCAATGCGGTTTTTGACAAGTATCAGATACCGTATTTCCTCGACGAACACAAGGATTTGGACGTAAAGCCGATCGCGCGCGCCGTAAACGCGATTTTCCGTATTTTGCTCGAGCGTTTTGAGCGGTCTGACGTTATGCTGCTATTAAAGAGCGGTCTGCTGCCGTTTACACAGAGCGAAATCCGAGACTTCGAGGACTATGTTTTCGTCTGGGATATCGACAACGCCGCGTTTCTTGTTGAGTTTACAAAGAGCTCGCGCGGCTTTGGCGAGCCGCTCAAGGATGATTTTAAGCGCGGCAACGCAGAGCGCGTCCGAAAAACCGTTGTTGACGCACTTCTCTCGTTCAAGGAAGCCGTAAAGGACAAAACCGCGGGAGAAGTCACGGAGCTGCTCTATGATCTGCTGACCGAAAAGCTCGACGTCCGCAGCGGCATGAACGGACTTTGCCGCAGACTTGAGCACGGCGTTTCCGGGAGCCTTTCCGACGAGCAGGTTCGCATCTGGGAGCTGTTTGTCAGGGCTCTCGACAGACTTAAGGACGCGGTGGGTGATGAGCGTATGCCGCTTCGCCGCTACTACGAGCTGCTTACTCTCGAGCTGTCCGCGATCGAGTTTGCCGAGATACCGCGTTTTCTTGACTCCGTTATCATCACAAACGCCCAGCGAGTCCGCGACCCGCACTATAAGGCGGTATTCCTAATCGGCTGTACCGAGGGCAGCTTTCCCGCGAATCCTCAGAGCGCAGGCTTGTTCTCCGACTACGAGCTGCAGGCGCTCTCCGACAACGATCTCAAAATCACCGAAAATCCGGTTGACTTTGTGAATCTCGAGATTTTCATGGCTTACAACTGCATGGTATCATGCTCCGACAGGCTTTTTCTGAGTTACCCGAAGCTCGCTCTTTCCGCCGCGAACGAGGAGAGCGCGGGCGGCAGGCTTAAACCTTCTGTTCTTATTGACGAGGTGTGCAAGCTATTTCCGAAGCTCAGTCCGGCAATAAGAACCCGCGTTCCGTACGAGGATATGCTCGTCAGCATGGACACGGCGTTTGAGGCGTATTCGCTTTCTTTGAGCGACAGCGCAGCAGATTTGTCCGGGCTGCGCGAGGTGTTTGCTGATAATCCCGACTACAGCCCCAGACTCAAAGCGGTCGAGAGCGCTGTTGAACACAAGCCGTTTGCAATGAATGACGCGGATAATGCCGACAGGCTTTTCGGAAAGGTTCTCGATAACTCCGCTTCAAAGGTTCAGACCTACTACAAGTGTCCGTTTCGCTATTTTTGCGCTTACGGACTGAAAATCGACGAGAAGCGACGCGCCGAAATCAACCCGATTGAGCGCGGAAACCTTGTCCATAAGGTGCTCGAGCGCTTCTTTAATACATACCGCACAAAATCCGAATACGGAGCACTATCCGACAGCGAGATAAAGGCCTTTGTCACCGCCGAGTACACCTTATATCTTGATACATACATGGGCGGCGCCGAAGGCAAGACAGGCGCGTTTTCCTTCCAGTTCGATATGCTGATGGAAAAGACCGTCAAGGTTATCCGCTTCATTATCGACGAGCTGAAAAACAGCGCCTTTGACGTTGAGGATACCGAGCTCGATTTCCCGAACGATATCCACAGCTACAGCTACATTCTGCCAGACGGCCACGAAATACGTATCCGCGGCAAGGTCGACAGGGTAGACAGCTCCGTTCAGGACAATGAAAAATATATCCGTATCATCGACTATAAATCAAAGTCCGAGTCCAAAGGCTTCAGTCTTACCGAGGCGTATTACGGGCTTGATTTGCAGATGCTTATCTACCTGATTGCCATTACGCGCAACGGCGGCTACCGCTACGGCGACTTCAAGCCCGGCGGAGTGCTCTATTCAAACGTGCTTTTCGGTCAGTTCAGCGAAAAGGAAGCAAAGGGCAAGACCACGGACGACTTGATACGCGACGCGTTCAAGCTGAAGGGTCTGTATGTTGATGATGAACGCTTAAGCATCGCCGACAAGAATAACTTCAAGCCGCAGTCGAGCACAAAGGTCACTCCCGAGGAGCTTCAGACAGTATTCGGCAAGGTCGATCTGCTTATCAGGGAAATGGGCGAGAGTCTTTACAGCGGAATAATTCCCGCTCAGCCGCTTAAAATCGGCAGCAAAACCACATGTGAACACTGCGCGTATGAGGACGCTTGCTCTTATAACATGAACGAACCTAAATTAAATGCTTTTGCGGCGGTAAAAAGCAAAAAGCGCGAGCATATCCTCGCACAGATGAAGGAAGATGTTGACGCGGCAAACGAAAGCGAGGTGAACGGCGATGCCTGAGAAGAAAATTAAATGGACCGGCGACCAGCTCAACGCGATAAATTCCGACGGTACTGTTCTCGTGTCGGCGGCGGCAGGCTCGGGCAAAACCGCTGTTCTCGCCGAGCACGTTCTGAAAATGATTACGGGCGATAAGAATATCGACGTGGACAGATTGCTCGTGCTCACCTTCACGCGCGACGCCGCAGCGGAGATGAAGCGCAGGATCCAGGAGAAGCTCGACGGGCTTATTGTCAGCGAGGGTGTTTCGGCACAGCTGCTGCGCCAGAAACAGAAGCTCTACTCAGCTCACATTTCCACAACCGACAGCTTTTGCTCGTCGCTTGTACGCGAGCATTTCTCGGTATTGAATATAGAGCCCGATTTCCGGATCGCGAGTGACGACGAAATCATGACCCTCAGCAACAAGGCGCTCGATACAGCCTTTGAATCGTTCTATGCGGCGAATTCTCCCGATTTCCGCAGTCTTTTGCGCTCGTTTGCCTCAGGCGGCGACGACAGCGGACTAAGAGAAGCTGTACTCACTGTTCATAAATTTTTGCAGAACCAGCCCTTCCGCACTCAATGGCTCGACGAGATGGTAAAAAGATATACCGTCATGCCGTTTTGTCAGACCGAGTGGGCGCAGGAGATTTTGAGAAGCCTGCCCGAAGAGCTCGACTCAATGCTTGCTGATATCACCGCTGCAATAAACACAAACAAGCTCACACCGGCGCTTGAGGAAATCCTGCTTCCGCTGCTCGAAAAGGACGGCAGGAGCATTATTGAGCTCAGAAACGGGCTGGAAAGCGGTGGCTACGGCGAATACTGCGAGAGGGCTAAGACTCTATTCGGTACAGACTATGAGGAAAATCCCGAAATCAGCGAGAAGCTCCAGAAGAACAAGAAAACCCCGATAAAGAATATTTTCGGCTGCCGCGCCCAGATACGCACGAAGGTTCAGTCATATATCGGCGCCGACGAAGAGATTGAGGAGCTTTCCGGTCAGATGGTGACGCTGAGCGAACTTGTTTCGGCATTCGACCGCGAGCTTGCCGTTCTCAAGGACAGGAGAAATATCCGCACCTTCTCGGACGTAAGCGCCTTGACGGTAAAGCTGCTTGCTGAAAACTGCAAAGCGGACGAAGCGGAATTTTGTACAGGCGGATTCTATTACAAACGAACAGAGCTTGCGAAGGAGCTCTCCTCGAGATTTGCGCAGGTTATTGTTGACGAGTACCAGGACGTTAACCTGATTCAGGAGGTTATCTACAACTGCATTTCAAGCGGCGGCGACAATCTCTTTATGGTCGGCGATATCAAGCAGAGCATCTACGGCTTCCGCCAGTCGAAGGCTAAGCTCTTTAACGAGCGCAAAAACCGTTACGCTCCTTTTGACAAAGCTAACCCGAGTTATCCCGCGACGATTTACCTGAGCGAGAACTTCCGCAGCTGTCAGCAGGTGTGCGAGACCGTAAACTATATTTTTTCGCGCATTATGGCTGATTACAAGCCCGAGGAATATCTCAATTTCGGGGCGGAGGGCTACGTGCGCGATCCAAAGCGCGACACAGAAATCAGCCTGATTTACCACGATAAAATTGACGAAAGCTCCTCCGTTACCGCTCTCGAGGCGCGCTACACGGCAGGCAGGATCCTCGATATGATAAACAGCGGTTACACCGTACACGAAAAAAACGGGGACAGACCGCTGCGGTACGGCGATATCGCGGTTCTTATGCGAGCCAAAAGCGCTGCGGATTCAGACGACGAGTCAAAGCAGAAGGGAAGCGCGGAGTTTGTCAAGCAGCTCGGCAAATACGGAATACCCGCGTATTGCGAGGAGAGCGAGAACTTCTTTGATGCGCGCGAGATCAAGCTCGTTCTCAATATCCTTCGTGTTATCGACAATCCGTCCGACGACGTCGCGCTTCTTTCGGTGCTTGTCAGCCCTGTGTACGGCTTCACTCCCGACGATCTGGCGGTTATCCGTCTCGGCAGCGGCAAGGCGTCGCTGTACCGTTCGCTTAATATCTGCCGCGAGGACGACAGCGAAACAGGCAGGAAATCCGCGCGTTTTCTTGATGAATTAAAGCGCTTCCGCGACCTTGCGTCCGTCAGTACAGTTGACGAGCTGTTGGAGTCGGTATATGAGCGCACAGCCATAATCGCCGTGACTACCGCCGTCAACGGCGGAGCGTATCCAGCGAGAAATCTCGACCTGATGCGCATTTACGCCAGAAAGTTTGCTTCAAACGGCTACAAGACACTGTCAGATTTCAACGGCTACATCGACCGCCTTCTGAGCAACAATCGCAAGCTTGCCTCGGCGTCGCAGGTCAAGGGCGACGCGGCGGACTGCGTACAGGTCATGAGCATACATAAGTCGAAGGGTCTGGAGTTTCCGATATGCTTTCTGGTTGACACCGCACACAAGTTCAACGAGATGGATTTCCGAAAACATGTCATGACAGACAGCGAGGCGTACGTCGGAATAAGACCGATGAAAAACTTCGTCCGCACGCCTACCTTTCCGTACCGCGCGATCACGCTCAAAAAACGCCGCGAAAACACAGATGAAGAAATGCGTTTGCTCTATGTCGCTCTGACCCGCGCGAAAGAAAAGCTGATTATTGTAGGAACGGACAAAAATATGGACAGATCCGTAAAGAACGCGGCGGCGAAAACGCTGAAAGGAGAAATCAACCCCGGGGATATTTACTCGTGTAAGAGAATGCTCGACTGGATTCTTTTTACGGCGGCGGTAAATCCGTCCACACGCGCACTGTTTGACGAGAACCGCACGCCGGGTGAGAGCGAATCAAACTGGCTTCTGCATAAAATACAGACCGAAAAGGAGCTTTTCCCGTTTGAAGAAGCTCAGGACAGAGAAACAGTCGGTGAAACTCAGAGCACGGACTCACGCGGCTATCGTTCGATTCTTGAGAAGAACCTTTCCTTTGAGTACCCCGACTCCGACATAATCGGCGTGCCGCAGAAGGTAAATCCTTCTCAGGTTTCTCACAGTGAAAACCGTGAATACTCAGGCAGAGCGCTTGTTATTCCCGCCTTTGCGAAGGACAGCGCGAAGCTCAGCCCGACCGAAATCGGAACGGCACATCATGAATTTCTACACTACTGCGATTTTGTCGCTGCGCGGGATGATCTTGAAGCGGAGATAAACAGACTTCTCAAGACGGAGAAACTGACTCAGCGCCAGTGCGACTGCCTTGACCGCGGAAAATTAGCGGCGATTCTGCAAAATCCTCTGTTCGAGCGCGTGTTAAGCGTGCCCGGGAGCGATGTTTACCGCGAGAAGCAGTTCACGGTCTTTGTACACCCGTCGCTAACCTGCGGGGGAGAGTATAAATCCGACAGACGGCAGATCGTCGACGGCGAGGTGGATCTGGTATTTATTGAAAACGGGGAGCTTGTAATCGTCGACTACAAGACAGACAGAGTCCGCGATGTCGAGGA
>ONDL01000003.1 GCA_900316555.1 uncultured Eubacteriales bacterium
TGACATTAAGGAAAGACCTGAAAAATTTCGGGTCTTTCTTTTTTTTATTCTTTTTGTTATTTTTTTAAGAATTTTTTAAGTTTTATTGACTACACTCTAATCACGATAAAAAAGAAGCAAATTTAATCCATAAGCTACAAGCACGGTATCTCGTCCTCGGACGACATCGTGATCGAGAACGGCGTTATGAACATCACAGCCGTCAAGGACGGACTCCACGCCAACGACTACATCACCCTCGACGGCAAGAACATCAACATCACCGTCAACGCTCAGGGCGACGGCATTGAGAGCGAGGGTTATCTCACGGTCGACAAGGCGACGCTGAACCTTTCGGGCGGCGGCAAGGGTCTGAACGCGGCTGACTACATCACCCTCACGAGCGGCACCTTCGACTCCTACGGCTACGCTGAGGGCGGCACGATCAGCGGCGGCACCTCCGCAACCCTAGGACAGAGCAGCTCGGGCGGCGGTCAGCCCGGAGGCCCCGGAGGAAATCAACCCGGAGGTCCCGGCGGTCGCTGGTAATAAACGCTTATGGGGTATTAATTTAATATATTTGCAGAGGAAGCAGGGCTTGTCCCTGCTTTTTCTCTTTGGTCAAAATATCCTTTTCGTCATTAGTCATAAAAATTGCTATTGTTATTTGTCAAAATGCACACTTGATTAATCGCTATATTTTTATATAATTAAAATAGGGATAAATAAGCTTTTGGAGTAAGAGCTATTCCGCTCCCGCTTTTTTTCAAATACGGGAGAAATCGCACATTTAGAAGTAATTTTTTATGGAAAGGAAGTTTTGAAATGCACAAGAAAACTATCTCGATCATGCTCTGTCTTGCCTTGCTGCTCAGCGCGATCGTGTTTGCGATTCCGGCGAACGCGGTTACCGTTGATACGGATAAGGTGGGCAAGAGCTCCATTGAAAGTGCTGACGATTTCACATGGGATAACGTCAACTGCTACTTTCTCTTAACCGACCGTTTCTATAACGGAAACACCTCGAACGACCACTCCTACGGAAGAACCCTGGACGCTAACGGTCAGCCTCTCTCGGGCTGGAACACAGCTCCCGGTACCTTCCACGGCGGCGACTTCGCGGGTATCACAAAGAAAATCAACGAGGGCTACTTCGACGACATGGGCGTTAACGCTATCTGGATCTCCGCTCCCTACGAGCAGATCCACGGCTACGTTACCTCCGGCGGAGATACCAGCCCCGCGCACTTCGCGCACTATTCCTACCACGGCTACTATGTGCTTGACTACACCGAGACCGATGCGAACTTCGGTACAAAGGCTGAGTTCAAGACAATGGTTGACACCGCGCACAAGCACGGTATCCGTGTAGTCATGGATATCGTTATGAACCACGCGGGCTACAACAACCTGCTTGACATGGAGGCATACGGCTACGGTACTCTCAAATCAGGCTATGACAAGTATAAGTACCGCCTGACCGACGCTAACGACTTCCACTCATGCATCGACTATGAGTCAAGCGCCAGCGACTGGGGCAAATGGTGGGGTCCCAAGTGGATCCGCTCGGGTCTGCCCGGATATGAAAAGGGCGGCGGCGAAGTAACAGGTATGCTCGCTGGTCTTCCCGACTTCCGCACAGAGTCCACCGAGACCGTTTCCATTCCGACCTTCCTGCAGACAAAGTGGCAGAAGGAAGGCACCCTCAGCCAGAAGCTCAGCAAGTACGGCAGCAGCGGCAGGGTCAACGATTATCTCACCACATGGCTTGCAGAGTGGGTAGAGGAGTACGGCGTCGACGGCTTCCGCTGCGACACCGCAAAGCACGTTGAAATGGATTCATGGGTCAAGCTCAAGAACAAGTGCGTTGCGGCGCTCAAAAAATGGAGACAGAACAATCCCTCCGCTGAAGGCGCAAACTGGGACGAGGACTTCTGGATGACAGGCGAGCACTGGGGTCACGGCCTCGGCAAGGACGGCTACTTTACCAGCGGCGCGTTTGACTCAATGATCAACTTCTCGATCACAGGCTCGGTATCTGCCAATCCCGGCGGTCTCGGCGGCCCCGAGACAATGGAGGGAATGTACTCCAAGTACGCAGGCGATATCAACAGCGATCCCAACTACAATATGCTTACATACCTCTCCTCTCACGATACAGGTCTTGTGAGACAGAATCTCTACTGGCAGGGTACGGCTTTCCAGCTCCTGCCCGGCGGCATTCAGATTTTCTACGGCGATGAGACCTCGCGTCCGCTTGTTTCGGGCGTATCCGTAGGCGGCGACGGCCACGCTGTAAGAAGCGACATGAACTTCGGTCAGAACGCAGACCTCCTCGCTCACTGGCAGAAGGTCGGCAAGTTCCGTGCCAACCACGTCGCTGTAGGAGCGGGCAGCCACTCAATGATTTCCGCGTACAATTCTTCAACAGGCTACACCTTCTCCCGTTCCTACATGGACGACAATGTTACCGACAGCGTTGTCTGCTGTATCGGCGCTCCCGCGAACACTCAGATCGCGGTCGACGTTTCCTCTGTATTCGGCAACGGCAAAACCGTAACCAACGAATACGACGGCACTACCGCTGTTGTTACAAACGGCAAGGCTACCTTTAATTCGGGCAAGCAGGGCGTTATCCTTATCTCCGGCCCGCAGTCCACGATCAGCATGAGCCTCAAGGGTGCATACGGCTTCTATGACAGCGAAACCGTTACCGCAGCTATCCGCGGCGCGGACTACGCTATGGTTTCAGTAAACGGCGGCGCTGAGTTCCGCGTAACAAACGGCCAGACCTTCGAAATCGGCGCAGGCATTGAAAAGGGTACCGTATTTGAGGTAACAATGACCGCGACAAACTCCGTAGAAACACTCAGCAAGTCCTTCTCCTTCAAGAAGAAGGATCCCGACGAGGTTACTACGATTTACTTTGACGACTCTCAGCTCAACTGGGGCAATATCAAGGCATATGTCTACGACGAGAGCGGCTCCGACGTTATCAAGAACGCCGCATGGCCGGGCGAGGCTATGGAATACGACAGCTCTACCGGTCTGTACAGCTACGACGTGCCCGACGAACTGACTAAGGGTCTTGTAATCTTCAGCGGCGACAACGGCAGATACCCCGGTAACGGCGCGAAGGGTCTTGAAATCAATGAAACCAACATGATCTTCAAGGCGGGCAACAGCTGGACTCCCTACAACGGCGAGCACGTTGACCCAAAGCCCACCGAGGATCCCAACAACTCTGTTACTGTTTACGTAAACGCCGCAAGCCTCGGCTACAGCTCTCCGAATATCTACTACTGGAGCAGCAAAACCGACAGCGGCCCCAAACAGTGGCCCGGCGTTGCCATGACCAAGTACAAGGATAACATCTTCAAGGCGACCTTCCCGAAGGAATACGACATGTGTATCTTCAACCAGAACGGTCAGACAGGCAACCTCACTGTTCCCGGCAACAACTACATCTATGACAACGGCACATGGACTGTCTACGAGGACGCTGAGCAGCCTACCACACAGGCTCCCACGATTCAGACTACTACTCAGGCTCCCACCACCGTGCCCGTTACGGACAAGGTGCTTATCGGCGACGCCAATCAGGACGGCAAGGTCAACGTAGTTGACGCAACAGAGATCCAGAAGCACATCGTTGAGATGGTTCAGCTCAGCGGCAAGGCTTTGAAGGCGGCTGACACGAACAACGACGGCAGCGTTAACATCAAGGACGTTACCGCGATCCAGTACTACGCGGTAGACAATAAAACTCACTCTGAAAACTGCGGCAAAATGATGTGATTTGATATTTAATAACGACGGCGGCTCGGATTCGGGCCGCCGTTTTCTGTTGAAAAAAATCAGACTGCGGCAAACCATTGAGTTTGTCGCAGTCTGTTAATTTAAGTTGCCGAGTGTGTCGGCTCGTCAAAAAAGGTATCCCTTGCGTCGCGGAAAAAGAGTGTGACGCACCAGATTGCCGCGAGAGCCACGAGAATATAGATGATTCTGCTCACCACTCCGCTCTGACCGCCGCCTATGAAGCCGACGAGGTCGAACTGAAATATGCCGATGCTGCCCCAGTTGAGGCCGCCGATGATCAGCAGTGCGAGCGCGATTCTGTCAAGCATTTTCTTTCCTCCTTTTGGGCCTAATACTAATACCAATTAAAAAGCGGACAGTCTTTGCGGTCTTTTTTCGCAATACTTCGTTGTGTCCTCGTCTTGCAAAAAAATCCTTGCAAATCCTAGTCTGCTTTCTATCAGGAATTAGTATACAATGCCGCAAAATTATTATGCGCGGAGGATACGCGATTATTCAAAAAATCAGAAGCCGAGAATTGCAAGCAAGCCCGCGATGAAAAGTCCGAGCGCGATCACGGCGATTCCGAGAATTCTGACGATTTTTACCGCTTTTATAATTTTATATTTTTTGATCATGCCCTCTGTCGGCAAAGGGAAAATCAGCAGCATAAGTCCGAGAACGATGCAGCTTCCCGAGGCGACGACTGTGCCGAGGAGCTTGAGGAAGGACATGAGGAATAGTCCGACGGGGATTCCGAATACGCACGCGGTGTTGACTACCGTAAAGGGCTTTGAGAACTTCTCACTTCTCTCGTAGAAGCGGTTCGCCTTGATCTGGCAGTCGTCAGAGCAGTACAGCTCGTGGTAGGATATCTCCTTGCCGCAGTATTCACATTGTTTCATTTCGTCCATCTCCTTTTTGTTACAACTCTTATTGTATCACAGCGGCGGTGATATTGCAAGTTTCAGCCAAAAGAAAAGCCCGACAAGGCTGTCGGGTTTCACATTATTCTGCACTTTATGATGACGCTCTCAAGCGTGCCGTCAAACAGCTCGCAGACGCGCTTGAGCTTGTCGCTGAGGTCGTACTTCATGCCGCCGCTCAACCAGTCGACCGCAAGCCCCGTGAGAAGGCTCTTGTAGTAGAGCACGATGGCTTCCTCGTCCTCTGGGCGCAGATGGTGAGGCAGGGTGACGATTCGTATATAACGCGAAATCGTTTGCTCTGTGGAACGGAAAATGTACTGCTCGAGCACCTCGCGGTCGGGTGAGTTGTAGATGTGCAGCATCGCTGACTTGTTCTCGAGAGCGAAGCTGATCGCGGTTGTCAGGCACTCATAGACGCTCTTGCCCTCGACAGTGCGGAGAATGTAGCTTGACTGCTCGTCAAAAATCTCCTCCACCAGCGTTCGTATATCTGTGTAGTGGTAGTAAAAGGTGTTGCGGTTGATGCCGCAGCCGCTGACGATCTCCCTGACGGTGATCTTGTTGAGCGGCTTGCGGTTGAGCAGCTCCATAAAGGTTGTTTTGATCGCGTCCTTTGTTTCGTTTGTCATAGCCTCACCTCACTTTTTGAGCGGAAGTCTTATTCGCAATAGTTGCCGAGAAAGCTGAAATCAGGCATTTCCTCGCTGAGCTGAGATAGCAGGTCGATCACGCTGTTGTCGCGGACGCTGCCCGTGAAGTCGAGGTAGAAGATGTACTCGAACTTTCTCTCTGCGCTCGGACGGGATTCGATTTTGGTCAGGTTGAGTCCCAGCGAATTGAAGCGGCACAGCAGTCCGTAGAGCGAGCCTTCAACGTGCGGAAGCGAGAAGCAAAGGCTGATCTTGTTGGCGTTTTCGGGAATGCAGAGCGTCTTTGAAATAACGATAAAGCGTGTGGTGTTGCGCTTGTCGTCCTGGAGGTGGTTGTCGAGGATTTTCAGACCGTATTCCTCAGCCGCCTTGTACGGGCAGATCGCCGCCATGTTCAGACGCTTTTCGCGCGCAACGTCCTGTGCTGCCAATGCCGTATTGGCGCAGGACTGAGCCTCAAAGCCGTGCCTGCCGATGTATGACGCGCACTGTGAGAGCGCCTGCGGGTGAGAGCGGACGATTTCGATGTCCTCAAGCTCTGACTGGCGCAGACCGCCGAGGCAGTAGTCGATTTTCATGTCGAGCGCGCCGATGATAAAGAAGCGGTGCTTCAGTATCAGGTCGTACACCGCCGACACAGAGCCCGCGGTGGAGTTCTCGACGGGAAGCACGCCGTAGCTGACCTCGCCGTTGTCGACCGCCTCGAATACGTCGTCAAAGGAGGGGTAGTTGCTAAGCTGTGCCTCGGGGAAGAGCTTGAGAGCCGCCTCGTGCGAATTCGCGCCCTTGATGCCCTGATAGGCGACAGTCACGTTCTTTGTTTCGAGCTTGTCCGACGCGCTCAGTATCTCCGCTCTCAGCGCCTCGCCGCTGTGCACCATGTTGTGCTGCAGTGAGCGCGAAAGCTCCATGATGTTTCCGTATAAAAGCCGCGCGTAGGCTCCGTACTCGCCGCCCATCTGCTGGATGCGGTCGAGGATCTCTTCCTCGCGCTGACGGTTGAGGACGGGAATGCCGTTTGCCTGCTTGTAAAGCCCGACCTCCTTGGCGCAGTTCATGCGCCGCTTGAAGAGCTCGATCAGCTCCTTGTCAATCGCGTCAATGTCGACGCGGATCTCTTCTAAGTTTCTCATATCCGGCTCCGTTAAAATAGATTTATTAGCGCGATCGCCGTCGCTGCCTCGATGACCGATACGGCTCGCGGCACGATGCACGGATCGTGTCTGCCGCGGATCTCAAGCTCCGCGTTTTCGCCCGTCTGCAAATTGACAGTGCGCTGCTTCTGCGAGATTGACGGGGTGGGCTTTATCGCCGCGCGGAAGATGATCGGCATTCCGTCTGAGATGCCGCCCAGGATTCCGCCGCAGTTGTTCGTTTCGGTGACGACCTTGCCGTCCTTCATGCGGAAGGGGTCGTTTGCCTGTGAGCCGCGCATTTTCGCAAGCTCAAAGCCCGCGCCGAACTCGATGCCCTTGACCGCGGGCACGCCGAACACTGCCTTTGCTATCGCACCTTCAACGCCGTCAAACATCGGCTCGCCAACTCCGACAGGCATACCCGTCACGGCACATTCGATGCTGCCGCCGATACTGTCCTGCTCGAGTCTTGCCGCTTCAACCTCATCGCGCATATTTTTTTCGACGCTCCTGTCGATCAGCGCGAAGGACGAAAGGCTGAGACGGTTCATCAGCTCGTCGTCAATCTCCGTAGGGCAGAAGCGGCTGTCGCTGACAGAGCCGATCGAAGCGATGTGTGCGGCAATCTTTACGCCGCGCTTCTCTAAGAGCTGGCGGCAGACCGCGCCTGCGAAAACAATCGGAGCTGTGATCCTGCCCGAAAAGTGGCCGCCGCCGCGGATATCGTTCGCGCCTTTGTACTTTACATACGCCGTGTAGTCACTGTGGGCAGGACGCGGCATAGCGAGCAGGTTGCCGTAGTCCGACGAGCGCGTATTTGTATTTTCAATAACCGCGCACAGCGGCGCGCCCGTGAGGGTGTCGCCGAGGATTCCCGAGGGGATTTTCGGCAGGTCGCTCTCCTTGCGCGGAGTGGCGGTCTTGTCCTTGCCGGGTGCGCGGCGCGCCATCTGCGCGAGCACCGCGTCGAGGTCGATCTTCTCGCCCGCGGGCAATCCGTCGATCACAACGCCGATTCCGCCGCCGTGGCTCTCGCCGAATACTGAAATTTTTATTTTATCTCCATATGCAGAGGACATCTTATACCTCCGAAAGTTCAGCAGTGCCGCCGATTTTCGCGTAATCCTCGAAGAAATCAGGGTAGCTCTTGTTTATACTCATAGCGTCGGTGCACTTGATTTTCTCAGCTGCGCCAGATGCGCAGACCGCAGCCGACATCACTATTCTGTGGTCGCCGCAGCCCTCAGCAAAGCCGCCGTAGAGCTTGCCGACGCCCGTGATTTCGAGTCCGTCGGGCAGCTCCTTAACCTTGCCGCCGAGGGAATTTATAAGCTGCGCCGTGGTTTTGAGCCTGTCGCTTTCCTTGATGCGCAGGCGTTCGGCGTTCGTGATTCTCGTCACTCCGTTTGCAAAGCACGCGCAGACCGCGAGTACGGGTACGAGGTCGGGAATCTGCGACGCGTCTATGTCGATAGCTGTCATTGGTGACCTTTTGACGCGCAGCCTGTCGCCGTCCTGGATAACCTCAGCGCCGAATTCGCGCAGAAGCGCCGCGATTCGCCTGTCTCCCTGTGCGGAGTCGATGTTCGCGTTCAGCACCTCAACGTCGCCCGAAACCGCGCCCGCAACGAGGAAAAACGCCGCCTGTGACCAGTCGCCGTCGGTGGTGTAGTCCGAGGGTACGTAGTGCTGTCTGCCGCGGATATGCCAGCCGTTGTCGAGGATATCGACCTCAACGCCGAACTTCGCCATCGTGCGGATAGTCATGTTGATGTACCCCGCGCTCTGAATCGGCGAGGTGAGGATAATGTCGCTGTCGCCTTTGAGCAGCGGAAGCGCGAACAGCAGACCGGTGATAAACTGCGAGCTGACGCTGCCCGGTACGCGGTAAACGCCGCTCTTTAGCTGACCGCTGATTTTCAGCGGAAGTCCGCCCTCTGTATCTACCGTCACGCCCTTCCCGGGGAGAGCCTCGGTGTAAACGCCGATCGGCCTTTCGGGAAGTCTGCCGCGGCCGAGGAAGGTCGCCTCAACGCCGCCTGCCGCCGCGACGGGAATCATAAAGCGCAGAGTAGAGCCGCTTTCGCCGCAGTCGAGGGTCGCTGCCTTATTGGAAAAAACGCCCGTGCCGTCGATGGTGAGCGTCTTGTTTTCGATTTTAGAGGCCGCGCCGAGAGCCTCAACGCAGCCGATTGTCGCGCGGATATCATCCGATAGGGCAATCGGCGCGATGGTGCATACGCCGCCGGACAGAGCCGCGCAGATTATCGCGCGGTGAGCGTCGCTCTTTGACGGCGGTGCAAAAACTGTGCCGTTCGCCTGAAACGGCTTCATGGTTACGTTCATATTCTTACCTCGTTATTCGGTCGCGATGAAATCTTCGAGTCCGTCGAGCTCTACCTTCCGGGTAAAGCTGTCGCCGATTTCTCTGAGCAGGACAAGGCTTATCGAGTCACCCGCGGATTTCTTGTCGGAACGCGCAGCGTTCGCAAGCTCCTCAAAGCCGAAGCTCTCCTTAGTGGGCAGGCTGTACTTCTTGCAGAGAGCGGCGATCCTGTCCGCGGTGCCCTCTGTCGTAATGCCCTGTTTTTCGCCTGCCTTCGCGAGCATGACCATGCCGACGGCTACAGCCATTCCGTGCGAGATACCCGAGAAGTCGTATAGCTTCTCGATCGCGTGGCCGAGGGTGTGGCCGAAGTTCAGGAGCATTCTCTCGCCTTTTTCGTGCTCGTCGCGGCTGACGACGTCGCGCTTTATCGAAACGCAGGTTTCTATCACGTCCTCGATGTGCTCAAGGGCGTTTTCATTTTCCAGAAACTCAAAGAACTTCGCGTCTTTGATGCAGCCGTACTTGATGACCTCGCCCATGCCGTCGGTGATGAACCGGTCGGGCAGGGTGTTGAGGGTGTCGGGGTCGATCAGAACGGCTATCGGCTGGTGGAACGCGCCGACGAGGTTCTTGCCCTGGGGCAGATCTACGCCCGTCTTGCCGCCGACGGAGGAATCTACCTGCGCGAGCAGAGAGGTGGGTATCTGCATGAAGTCGATGCCGCGAAGATACGTCGCCGCCGCAAAGCCTGCCATGTCGCCGCAGACGCCGCCGCCGAGAGCGACGATCATGTCCTTGCGCGTCATGCCTGAGTCAGCGAGGGTCTTGTACATCTCGGCGATCGTGCCGAGGTGCTTGCTCTCTTCGCCCGCCTGAAAGACGTGAGTCGCGACCTCAAAGCCCGCGGCAGAGAGCGAGTTGAGCACGCGCCATTTGTAGAGCGGCGCGACGTTTGTGTCGGTTATGAGGACGGCGCGGGTGGCGGAGGAAAGGCTTTTGGCGTACTCTCCCGCCTTGTCGAGGAGTCCTCTTTCTATAAATATATCGTACGGCTTGCCCGTACTGACGTGAACGGTTCTCATGGTTATTCTCCTAATTCCTGCTTGACCCTGTGACCTTCCTCGAGCAGATTTGCGAGGCCTTCGCGGTCGCCGCGCTTTATCGCGTGATATAGCTCACCGAGGTTCTTGTACAGCTCCTCAAGCTCCTCGAGCAGCGGTTCGCGGTTCTCCAGAAACAGCTCGCTCCAGAGCTTTGAGTTGATGTTCGCCACGCGCGACACGTCGCGGTAGCTGCCTGCCGAAAAGCCCTTGTGGTTCGGGCAGCACGGGCTGAGCACATAGGCGCAGGCGAGTACGTGGGGCAGCTGCGAGGTGAAGGCTATCATTCTGTCGTGCTCGTCGGGGTCGGAGAGGGTCACTCTGCCGAAGCCAATCTCGAGCGCGAGTTCCGAGAGAGTTCTGACGCTCTTGTCGTCCGCACCGCAGGGTGTGATGATGAAGCTCGCGCCCTCGTAGAGGGTGCCGTCGCTCACCGCGTAGCCGTTCTTTTCCTTGCCTGCCATCGGGTGGCTGCCGACAAAGACAAAGCCGTATTCTTCGGACAGAGCCTTGAGCTGCGGACAGATCGCGCGCTTGATGCCCGACGAGTCGGTGACGATAGCGCCTTTTCGTATATATTTTCCGTTTTCGCGGATATAGTCCACGCACGCCTGCGGGTACATACAGAGAACGATAACGTCTGCCTTGTCAAGACCTTCGGGCGTGCCGATTTCGTCAATCGCGCCCTCGTCGAGAGCCTGACGTGCCGTTTCATACGTGCGGTTGATTCCGATAACATAGTGGTCGGTGTGGGACTTTATCGCCTTGCAGAAGCTGCCGCCGATGATTCCCAGACCGATTACTGCTATATTCATGTGTTGGAAAGCGCCTCCTTCAGCGCGAATACCTTCTTTGCCACCTTGTCGAACTTCTCGGGTGTGAGCGACTGCGCGCCGTCCGAGAGTGCGTGAGGCGGATCGTTGTGTACCTCGATAATCAGTCCGTCCGCGCCTGCAGCGACTGCCGCCATAGCGAGCGGCTCAACCAGCCAGCTCTTGCCCGAGGCGTGGCTCGGGTCGACGATTACGGGCAGATGAGAGAGCTTCTTGATAATCGGGATTGCCGATACGTCGAGGGTGTTGCGGGTGTAGGTTTCATATGTGCGGATACCTCTCTCGCAGAGCATTACCTTGGAGTTGCCGCCTGCCATGATGTATTCCGCGCTCATAAGCCATTCCTCGATCGTCGCGGAAAGGCCTCTCTTGAGCAGAATAGGCTTGTCGGTCTTGCCGAGCTCCTTGAGCAGCTCGAAGTTCTGCATATTTCTCGCGCCGACCTGAATGATGTCGACGTTCTCAAACATATCTATGTGCGAGGTGCGCATGATTTCGGTGACGATGGGCAGTCCAGTCGCCTTTCTCGCCGCCTTTAGCAGGTCAAGACCCTCGGACTTAAGTCCTTGGAACGCGTAGGGCGAGGTACGGGGCTTGAACGCGCCGCCTCTGAGCAGGGTTGCGCCCGATTTCTTTACGTCCTTCGCGATCTGAACGATCTGTTCCTCGCTCTCAACGGAGCAGGGTCCTGCCATGATGTGCAGGCTGCCGTCGCCGATAGACACCTCGTTGTTGATTTTAATGACCGTGTTCTCGGGGTGGAACTTTCTGTTTGCCTTTTTGTACGGCTCCTGGACGCGGCGGACGCTCTCGACGATGTCCTGAGCCTCGATGTATTCGATATCGACCTGAGTTGTATCGCCGATTAAGCCGAGAACGGTGGAATGAACGCCGTCCCAGCGGTTTACGTTTACTCCGTAATCTGTGGTGAGCTTGGTGGTGAAGCCGATAACCTGCTCGGGGGTTACCGACGGCTTGAGTACAATAATCATAATTGAGATTCCTTTATATATTTTATCCTAATATACCCGTGTCATATTTTATCACTTTAAATCGCTGTAGTCAAGAGAAAAGTGACGCACCGCGTCCATCACCGCGCGCGTAGTCTGGATCGGGGTGTTTTTGCCCTTGACAGTGACGTCCGACGCCGCCTTGTACAGCGGATAACGCTTGTTGTACAGCTCTGTCATCGCCTTGTTCTTATCGGGTCGCTGCAAAAGCGGCCGCACCTTGTCGTTGCGCAGGCGGTAACGTATCCTTTCGAGCGGCACGTCGAGCAGCACGATAATGTCCTTTCCCTTGAAAACCCTTACGTTGCGCTCAAAGGTCAGCGCGCCGCCGCCCGTCGCGATGATCAGGTTGCTTTTATCCGCAAGCTCCAGACAGACCTCGTGCTCGATGTCGCGGAAGCCGTCCTCTCCCTGATCGGTGAAGATTTCGGAGATCGTTTTGCCTGTCTTTTTCTCTATATAAGCGTCCATGTCGACGAATCTCTTGCCCGTCTTGCGCGCGAGGTTCCTGCCGACTGTGGACTTGCCGCAGCCCATGAAGCCGCATAATACTATATTGTTCATGCCTTACCTTCCCAGAAGCTCCTTCGCGGCGTCCTCGCACAGCCTGTCGATATCCGCCTTTTCATATGTCGAGCCGTCCCAGTGCTCATGCGCGACGACTGCCTGCCACACGAGCATGGACATACCGCCCTCAGCCCTTGAGCCGTTTGCCTTTGCACGCTTGACGAGGGCTGTTTCGTACGGATTGTAGATCGCGTCAAAGACATTCGCGCACCTGCCGATCGCGCAGTTGTGGATCGGCTGCTCGTCGCATTTGGGGTACATTCCGACGGGAGTGGCGTTTATCAGCACGTCGACGGTGCCGATGATCTGGTCGATAAGTCCGAAGCTGACCTGAGCGTCGGGGATTTTGCGCGTGATATCAAGACAGAGCAGGCCTGCCTTGCCAACGCTCTCTCTGCGTACTGCGAACTCAAACGGCTTGCCCATCAGCGCGATTTCGTATGCCATTGTGCGCGCAACACCGCCGCAGCCGAGAATCATTATCCTGCCGTCGAGCTTTATACCAGCCGCGTCGATAGCCTTGAGAAAGCCGTCGGGGTCGGTGGTGAAGCCCTTTGTTTTGCCGCCGCGGTTGAGGACTGTGTTCACGCTGCCGTACATCTTCGCCTTTTCGTCGAGCTCGTCGAGAAAGGGAATAATGCTCTGCTTGTGGGGAATAGTGATATTGTAGCCGTCGAGCTTTGCGAGCGACTGATGAAATTCTTTCTCTAAGCTCTCGGGCGCGATATCGAGCTGAGTGTAGTCCGCGTCGACTCCCGCAAGCTCAAAAAGACGCTTGTGAATGAAGGGCGACATGGTGTGTCCGATGGGGTGGCCGATGACGGCGTAATGCTTTGACATGAAAAAAGTCCTCCGTTTCTCATTGGAGAGCGCAACTAACAACCATAAACTAACAACTCTCCAAAGGTTTTCTATGCAAATTCCAGAAAAAATAAAAAAATTTTGAAATAGATATTGACAAAGAGTGATTTTATCAATAATATTGAAGTAGCAAATCAATTTTGCTTGCAACCATTGTAGCATAAAACCTGTGCCTTTGTCCAGATTTTCATAATCACAGGCACGAATTACTTTTAGGGAGGAATTTATAATGGTATTGGAAAAAGTAAAGGCAATTCTTGCAGAGCAGTTTGACGTTGACGAGGATAAGATTACCGTTGACACCGACCTTCAGGAAGATCTCGGCGCAGATTCTCTCGACGTAGTAGACCTTCTCATGTCCATCGAGGACGAGTTCGAGGTTGAGGTTCCCGACGAGGAAATCGAGAACATCAAGACTGTAGGCGCTCTTGTTTCCTACATCGAGGCTAATTCCTAATTTAATCTCAAGAATCGGGGCAGGTCAACCTGCCCTCTTTTTTTATCCCTTTCGACACAATGTTGGTGAATTTTTCCGAAAACCACTTGACAAACCGATAATTTCGGTGTAAAATATGACACGTTAAACCGTTGAGGAAGAGTGAGTAGGTCTTACCGCTTCTCTCAAAGAGAGCTGCGGGCGGTGAAATCGCGGCAGAGAATGTATGACTGAATGGACTTCCGAGGGCGAGCAGAAACGCGGGCGGTCGGGCAGCGGACGGCGGACGAACGGACAGAGGACGGACGAGCAAAGGACGGACATGACGCGGACGAACGGACGGCGGCGGTATTATTACCGTGCAAGGCGGCACGCATAGTATGTGAGACGGAACAGGACTTTCCGTAACCAAAGGTCAGCGTATGAAAGTACGCGTTAAGAGGGCGCGAGAGCGCCAAGCAGGGTGGCACCGCAGGATATGATCCTGTCCCGGCAAATGCTGGGGCGGTTTTTTATTTTAAATATTAATTTTGAAAGGAGAAATCCCTATGCCTGAAAACAAAATCCCCTATAAAATTTATCTGAAAGAAAACGAAATCCCTTCGAAGTGGTACAACGTGCGCGCCGATATGAAAAACAAGCCCGCTCCGCTTCTTAACCCCGCAACACTCAAGCCCATGACCGCCGAGGAGCTTGCTCCCGTATTTTGTGACGAGCTTATCGCTCAGGAGCTCAACGATACCGACGCTTATATCGACATTCCCGAGGAAATCCAGGACTTCTACAAGATGTACCGTCCTTCTCCGCTTATCCGCGCATACTTCCTCGAGAAGGCTCTCGACACCCCCGCCAAGATCTACTACAAGTTCGAGGGCAACAACACCAGCGGCAGCCACAAGCTCAACTCCGCTATCGCTCAGGCTTACTATGCCAAGAAGCAGGGCCTAAAGGGCGTTACCACCGAGACAGGCGCAGGCCAGTGGGGTACAGCTCTCTCAATGGCCTGCTCATACTTCGGCCTCGACTGCAAGGTATACATGGTCAAGGTCAGCTATGAGCAGAAGCCCTTCCGCCGAGAGGTTATGCGCACCTACGGCGCGAGCGTGACTCCTTCTCCCTCCGAAACCACACAAATCGGCAGAAAGATCCTCGCCGAGCACCCCGGCACCACAGGCTCACTCGGCTGCGCAATCTCCGAGGCTGTTGAGGTTGCAGTAGGCACCGAGGGTTATCGCTATGTTCTCGGCAGCGTGCTCAACCAGGTTCTTCTCCACCAGAGCGTTATCGGCCTTGAAGCAAAGGCGGCTCTCGACAAGTACGGCGTAAAGCCCGACGTCATCATCGGCTGCGCAGGCGGCGGCTCCAACCTCGGCGGCCTTATCGCTCCCTTCATGGGCGAGAAGCTCAGAGGCGAGGCTGACTACCGCATTATCGCCGTTGAGCCGGCGTCCTGCCCGAGCTTCACACGCGGCAAGTTCGCATACGATTTCTGCGACACAGGCATGGTCTGCCCGCTCGCGAAGATGTACACCCTCGGCTCAGGCTTCATTCCCTCAGCTAACCACGCAGGCGGCCTGCGTTACCACGGCATGAGCTCGACTCTGTCACAGCTCTACCACGACGGCTTCATGGAGGCTACCTCAGTTGAGCAGACCTCAGTATTCCAGGCGGCTGAGCAGTTCGCGCGCGTTGAGGGTATCCTTCCCGCTCCCGAGAGCAGCCACGCTATCCGCGTCGCTATCGACGAGGCGCTCAAGTGCAAGGAGACAGGCGAGGAAAAGACGATCCTCTTCGGCCTGACAGGCACAGGCTACTTCGATATGGTCGCTTACGAGAAGTACAACGACGGCGTAATGACTGACTACATTCCCACCGACGAGGATCTCGCGAAAGGCTTCGCGGGTCTTCCCAAAATCGACCTTTAATTTAATAACTGCATAACAAAGGAGAGGCTGAAATTCCAGCCTCTCCGTTTTTTTATGTGTGGGTTCAGTTGTGGATGATCGTCTTGCCGCTTGAGAGGAACGAGGTGACGTAGCTTCCGTTCTTGTCAACGCCGCGGACAGTGTAGGTGTAGGTGCCGCCGTTGCGCACGTCGGTATCGAGGTACGAGGTGCCTGTCACGGTGTCCATAGATACCCAATTGCCCTTGCTGTTTTTGTAGAATACCCTGTAGCCGTAAACGCCGCTCATGCTGTTCCAGCGGATACGCACGCCGTTCGACTCGTTTGCGAGGGTGAATTCGGGATATGATGTCGTGGTATAGGAGTATTTATAAGTCCAGCCGCTGTCGTTGTAGCCGCTTGTGAACTTGCCGTTCTTGTCAATGCAGCGGACGGTGTAGATGTAGGTGCCGCCGTTGCGGACGTCGGTGTCGAGGTAGGTGTTTGTCGTGACATTATCCATGCCCTTCCAGCCCGACGAGCCCTTGTAGAATACTCTGTAGCCGTAAGCGCCGCTGACCTTGTTCCATGTGATCTTGACGCCCTGCGCGGTGCTCTGGAAGCCCGTTATCTGCGGAGTGTCGAGCTGCTTCGGCTGATAGGTATATGTCCAGCCGTTGTCGTTGTAGCCGCTCGTGAACTTGCCGTTTTGATCAACGCAGCGGACGGTGTAGGTGTAGGTGCCGCCGACCCTTACGTCCTCGTCGACGTAGGTGTTTGTCGTGACGTTATCCATGCCCTTCCAGCCCGAGGAGCCCTTGTAGAACACTCTGTAGCCGTAAGCGCCGTTTATGGCGTTCCAAGTGATCTTTACGCCCTGATCGGGGCTTTCGAACTTCGTTATCTGCGGAGTGTCGAGCTGTTTCGGCTGATAGGTGTATGTCCAGCCGGTGTTGTTGTAGGAGCTAACGAAGCTGCCGTCCTTGTCCATGCAGCGGACGGTGTAGGTATATGTGCCGCCGATCCTTACGTCCTCGTCGATATAGGTGTTTGTCGTGACGTTATCCATGCCCTTCCAGCCCGAGGAGCCCTTGTAGAATACTCTGTAGCCGTAAGCGCCGCTGACAGCGTTCCATGTGATCTTGACGCCCTGATCGGTGCTCTCGAACTTCGTGATTTGCGGAGTGGCGAGCTGCGGAAGTTGATAGTTGTAGGTGTAAGTCCAGCCTGTGTTGTTGTAGGAGCTTGTGAAGTTGCCGTTTGCGTCGATGCAGCGGACGGTGTAGGTGTATGTGCCGCCGTTGCGGACATCTGTGTCGATGAAGGTTGTGCTTGTGGTGTTGCCCATAGCCTTCCAGCCCGACGAGCCCTTGTAGAATACCCTGTAGCCGTAAGCACCGTCGACCTTTGCGATCGAGATTTCAACGCCCTGAGCAGTGCTCCTGAAGCCCGAAATCTGCGGAGTGTCGAGAACCTTCGGCTCGAGGTAGCTTACTCCGCTGCCGCCGTTGACCTCAACGCGGTAGGACTGCCTGATTCCGTTCGACGAAGTGACGGTGACGGTCGTGCTGCCCTGTTTTTTGGCGGTGATCCTGCCGTATGCGTCGACTGCTGCTATGCTGCTGTTTGCCGAGGAGTAGCTGAAGGACTCGATCGCGTTGACGGGACGTACGTCGGGTACGAGCTTGTACGCGGTGCCGACTCCCATCTTAACGCCGTCCTTCTCGAGATAGAACTTTGTCAGCGGCGAGGGAGAGGTGTAGTTGGAGCCCTTGTTAGGCGCGTTGATACCGCCGCCGCAGTTGTAGGTCAGGTTGCTCGAAACGTCGCCCGAGCTGCTGTTTGAGGAAACGTAAATACCCGTGCCAGAACAGCTTCTGACGCGGTTCCACTTTATCTTGTCAGCCTTCGACGACCAGAGCAGGGTAATTCCCTCGCTCTTTGCTGAGGTGACGTAGTTGTCGGTAATGCTGCCGATAGTCGTTGTGTAGACGCCCATGCCGTACTTTCCGGGCGAGATGATGTCGTTGTAGTTTATCGTGCCGACCTTGCTCGAGTCGATCTGAATGCCGTTGACCTCGGCGTTCTTGATCGTGTTGTACTCAATGCCGTCGACCTGCGCGTTGTCGCGGAGAACTATGCCGTAGTAGTTCGCGGACTTTACGGTGTTCTTTGAGCAAAGTATCTCGTTGCGGGTGACAGAGGCGTTTCTCACGTCCTCAAGGCGGATACCGTTGCCGCGGATATCGACGTAGTTGCCGTAGATCGACACGTCGTCGTTGTAGTAGTCGCCGACGGGAAGCGCGCCGCTGCCGTCAACGGAGTCCTTCGGGAATACACGCTCGAGCTTGTTGCCGAGAACAGCGATACCCTGACTCTCGTAATCAGCGAAGCCGTCCGCGAGACTGCCTACGTTTTTGAGCGTATTGTAGCAGATGTTGATATTCGCCTTCTTGGGGGTCTGGTACGAGGACGAAACGTGGCTCGTTGTGCCGCCGAGAGAGGAAAGCTCGGAGGACTTGAAGATGCCCGAGCCGTCGTCCATTACGGAGTATACGGTGATTCCGCGCGGAGCGTTTTCGATCACGTTCATGCGGATATCGACGTTTATCCAGTTCATGCCCTGAACCGCGATACTCTTGAGGTTCCTGAAGGTGTTGTTGCGGATAGTGATCCCATCGAAGGGGTTGTTGAGAATGCCGGTGTGGGTGCCTACCGCGCGCGGTACGTTGTCGAATACGCAGTTCTCAACGAGAATGTTTTTGCAGTTCAGATCCTCGGCGCGGCAGTTGACGACGTGCTTCGGGTGGAGAATGTCGAACTGGATAGCCTCATATCCGTCATGGTGCGGAGTGAGAACCTGATCGCGGAAGGTGCAGCCCGTCGCGGTGAAGCCGTCGCAGCCCGCTACCTCCATCATGTGACCCTCGCGCTCGTTGATAACGGTGACGTTTTCCATCGAGAAGTTCTTCGCGTGGGCAACCTTGAGCATGGTGTTCTCGCCGTTGTTGCCGTCGTAGGTGCCGCCGACGAGCCTGATGTTCTTGTACTGATAGCCGACAGCGCCCGAGTTCACCTGATCCTCGTATCCTACTCTGAGCATATTGCCCGCGAAGGTTCTCTTGAGCGTAACGCCGCTGAGGTCGAGGGTCGTGTTGTCGTAGATCTTCAGACCCCAGCCGAGATCGTAGCTGCCCGCAGCCGCCTTGACGGTCACAGGGTTCGAGGCTGTAGCCTGATTCTTCGCCTGATCGAGAGCGGACTGGAGCGCCCACTGTGCGCCGTCGCGCAAGTCCGCAGCGCTGACGTTGATGACCTGCGCGCCTGCGTAAGCGTCGTCCGCCGCGGCAGCCGCTGTCGCGACAGCGGAGAACGCCATCAGCGCTGAAAGAGAAACTGCTGTAAAGCCTTTGAATAATTTCAACATAAATCTCCTCACTTTCATAAAATTATAGTCCTATTATACGACTATATTGCCGAGTTGTCAACGCAAATAAAAACAAGCGCACCGCGGAAGCCGATGCCTTCGCGGTGCGCTTATGCAAGAGAAATTATATTGTTATCCGATCAGTTCCTTGATTTTTGCCTCGGCAGCCTGTGCGTCAGCCTTGCCGCGGCTGTTCTTCATTACGTTGCCGACAAGCGCCTTGATCGCCTTTTCCTTGCCGTTTCTGAAATCCTCAACAGCCTTGGGGTTGCCCTCAACAGCCGCCTTGCAGAGCTCAAGCAGCGCGTTTTCGTCCATGCCGCCCATGTCGCTCTCGCTGATGAATTCGAGCACGCCCTTGCCGCTGTCGAGCATTTTCTCGAGAGTCGCCTTGGCGAGGTTGTTGCGGATCTTGCCGCTGTCGAGCAGCTTTACAAGCTCGTTGAGCTGTGCGGGTGTGGTCGCGACGTCGAACGCTTCCTTGTCGTTCTCTGTTTCGACTCTGCGGAAAATCTGGCCGATGATGAAGTTCGAAACGGTCTTGGGCGACTTCACGCCGTCGATCGCCTCGTCGAAGTACTCGCTGATACGGCGGTACTTCGTCAGCAGCTGAGCGTCCTTTTCGGGAATGCCGAGCTCGTCGATGTAGCGCTTGCACTTCTCGGCTGGCAGCTCTGGCAGCTGCGCTCTGAGTTCTTCAACTTCCTCGCGCGAAATGTTAATGGTAACGAGGTCGGGGTCGCGGAAGTAGCGGTAGTCGTGAGCGTCCTCCTTGCTGCGCATTGAGGAGGTAGTGCCGCTCGCGTCGTCGTAGCGCAGGGTCTCCTGAACAACCTTGCCGCCGCTCTCGATCAGATCGACCTGACGGTCATACTCGTATTCCATCGCCTTCGCAATGTTGGTAATGGAGTTCATGTTCTTGATCTCGGTTCTGGTGCCGAACTTGTCGCTGCCCTCGGGACGTACGGAGATGTTTACGTCGCAGCGCATCGAGCCCTCCTGCATCTTGCAGTCCGAAACGCCGATGCTGCGCATGACCTGCTGCAGCTTCTCAACGTACTCCTTAGCCTCGTCGATCGAGCGGATATCAGGCTCGGATACGATCTCGATCAGCGGTACGCCGCCGCGGTTGTAGTCAACGTAGGTGTCGCCGTGACGGTGGATAAGCTTTCCGGCGTCCTCCTCGATGTGAATGTGGTGAAGGCGGATCCTTCTGCCGTTGCTCAGCTCGACGTAGCCGCCGATGATCAGCGGAGCGTAGAGCTGCGAGATCTGGTACGCCTTGCTCAGGTCGGGGTAGCAGTAGTTCTTTCTGTCCATCTTTGCGACCTCGGCGATCTCGCCGTGAACCGCAAGTCCTGCCTTGATAGCGTAGCGCACGACCTCGCGGTTGAGTACGGGAAGCGTACCCGGCAGGCCGATGCATACGGGACAGCAATGGGTATTCGGCTCGCCGCCGAACTGGGTTGTGCAGCCGCAGAAAATCTTTGTCTTTGTCTGTAACTCGATGTGGGTCTCAAAACCCGAAACTAACTCATATTTCACAGCTTCACACCCCACTTTGTATCAATGAATTTATCGGGAGCCGCCTGCTGGTATTTATAGGCGGCGTTGAGGATCTGCGCCTCGCCGAAGCTCTTGCCGATGAGCTGCATTCCGATGGGCATGCCCTTCGCGTTGAAGCCGCAGGGTACCGACACACCGGGAAGTCCCGCGATATTGACGGGTACGGTGCAGATGTCGGTGAGGTAGGTCTCGATCGGGTCGGAGGTAGCGTGACCCTTCTCAAACGCGGTCATGGGCACTGTCGGCGCGAGAATAACGTCGCACTGCTCAAACGCCTTGTTGAACGCGCTGATGATCGTGCCGCGCAGGTTCTGAGCCTTCTTGTAGTAAGCGTCGTAGTAGCCCGCGGAGAGCACGTAGGTGCCGAGAAGGATTCTTCTCTTGACCTCTTCGCCGAAGCCCTCGCTTCTGGTGCGGCAGATCATGTCGTGGGTGCCGGTGTAATGCGCCGTCTTGTAGCCGTAGCGGATACCGTCGTAGCGTCCGAGGTTTGAGGAAGCCTCCGCGCACGCAATAATATAGTATACGGGCAAAGCGAATTTCAGGATCGGCAGGTCGAAGTAGACGATCTCCGCGCCGAGGCTCTTGTAAACCTCAGCCGCCGCGAGAACCGCTTCCTTTACGTCGTCGCGCACACCGTCGAGGTATTCGCGCGCGATGCCTATTTTCATGCCCTTGATGTCGTTGTCAAGCGTCGCGTAGGTGTTGCCGCCGCCGACAGAGGTGGAGTCGCGCTTGTCCTTGCCCGCAATCGCGTCAAAGACGAGAGAAGCGTCCTCTACGCTCTTTGTGATCGGGCCGATCTGGTCGAGGGAGCTTGCGTATGCGATAAGACCGTAACGCGAAACCGCGCCGTAGGTGGGCTTTAAGCCGACAACGCCGCAGAATGACGCGGGCTGACGGATAGAGCCGCCCGTGTCGGAGCCGAGGCCGTAAGCCGCGATGTTGCCGCCGACAGCCGAGGAAACGCCGCCCGACGAGCCGCCTGCAACGTGGTTTGTATTGAAGGGGTTAGCCGCGCCGCCGAAGCAGGAGTTCTCACATGAGGAGCCCATTGCGAACTCGTCCATGTTGGTCTTGCCGAGCAGAACGGCGTTCTGAGATTTGAGCGTCTCCCATACCGTAGCGTCGAAAATCGGCTTGTAGCCGCTTAATATCTTTGAACAGCAGGTGGTCTCGATACCCTTGGTGGACATATTGTCCTTGAGGGTCATCGGCACGCCCTCGAGTGAGCCGATCTCCTCGCCCGCGGCGATTTTCTTGTCGACCGCCTGAGCGGTTTTCAGAGCGGCTTCGGGAGTAACGCAGACGTAGGCGTTAAGCTCGGGGTTTGCCTTCTCTATCTCGCTGAGATAGCTCTTTGTCAGCTCCTCGCAGGAAACCTGCTTGTTTACGAGCATTTCGTGTATTTTAGCGATAGTACCCATCACGCGCCTCCTATTCTCTGTTTCTCACAAGGAAATGATCCTCAGCCTGCTCGGGAGCGTTTTTGAGGATTTCCGTGCTCGGATAGGAGGAAACTACCTCGTCTTCGCGGAACACGTTGGAGAGGTTGTTGATGCAGTCGAAGCCCTCATCGCTCGCGGGAGCGTTGTTGATGGCGTCGGCAAAGTCGATTATCTCCTGCATGGACTTGGTCAGTCCGTCAAGCTCCTCCTCGGGGACAAAGAGCTTTGAGAGCAGGGCGATGTTTTCAACGTCTTCTCTAGTTACCATATATATTCAGTCCTTTATCTCAATTTAACATGAACCTCTCTGAGCTGCTGCTCGGTGACCTCTCCGGGTGAGCCGAGAAGTACGTCCTGGGCATTGGAGTTCATCGGGAAGGCGATGACCTCTCTGATGTTTTCTTCTCCCGTGAGGAGCATGATCATTCTGTCAACGCCGGGAGCCATGCCCGCGTGAGGCGGCGCACCGTACTGGAACGCGTTGTAGAGGGCTGAGAACTTGGCCTTGAGGTCGTCCTCTGAGTAGCCCGCCATGTCGAACGCCTTTTTCATGATCTCGATATCGTGGTTGCGGACAGCGCCGGAGCTGAGCTCTACGCCGTTGCAGACGATGTCGTACTGGTAAGCGAGGATCTCCTCGGGATCCATTGTGTTGAGCGCCTCAAGACCGCCCTGCGGCATCGAGAAGGGGTTGTGGGTGAAGATGATCTTGCCGTCCTCGTCGCGCTCGAACATCGGGAAGTCCACGATGAAGCAGAGGTCGAAGCGGCTCTCGTCGATAAGTCCGAGACGCGTCGCGACCTCGGTGCGGATCTGACCCGCGAGCTTCGGCGCGTCAACTGCGGAATCGGCGATGAAGTAGATCACGTCGCCTGCCTTTGAGCCGTTGCGCTCGATAAGCTCCTCGCGGTCGCCGGGCTTTAAGAACTTGTCGATCGGGCCGTCAAAGGTGAGATCGTCGTTTACCTTGACATAGCCCAGACCCTTCATGCCGATGGAGAGTGCGAACTCCTCCATGCGCTTGAACCACTTCTTGCTTTGAGCGGCGGCGCCGGGAACGTTGATGGAGCGGACAGTCTTTTTGCGGAAGGGCGCGAAGTCTGTCTCGACGAACATATCGCTGATTTCCTTGATGATCAGCGGATTTCTGAGGTCGGGCTTGTCAGTGCCGTACTTGACCATCGCCTCCGCGAACGGAATGCGCGCGAACGGCGGCTTGCTGACCTCTTTGTCTGTGAATTTCGAGAAGGTTTCGTAGAGCACCTGCTCTGCTACGTCAAAAACGTCCTCCTGAGTCGCGAAAGCCATCTCGAAGTCGAGCTGGTAGAACTCGCCCGGCGAACGGTCGGCACGAGCGTCCTCGTCGCGGAAGCAGGGTGCGATCTGGAAGTATTTATCAAAGCCCGAAACCATCAGAAGCTGCTTGAAGATCTGGGGAGCCTGCGGCAAAGCGTAGAACTTGCCCTTGTGCTTGCGGCTCGGAATCAGATAGTCGCGCGCGCCCTCGGGTGAGGAGGTGGATAGAATCGGGGTGTTGATCTCGGTAAAGCCCAGCTCCTGCATCTTCTGACGCAGGAAGGCGACAACCTTTGAGCGGAACAGAATGTTGTTGTGAACCTTGGGATTCCTCAGATCGAGGAAGCGGTACTTGAGACGAACGTCCTCGCCTGTGTTGGTGGAGGTGCCTACCTCGAAGGGCAGGGCGTTTTTGCACTTGCCGAGAACGGTGATGTCCTCAGTGTGAACCTCAACGTAGCCTGTGGCGATCTTCTTATTGATGGTTTCCTCGTCGCGCTTTACGACCTCGCCGCTGAGGGTGACGGTGCACTCCTTATTGATATTTTTCAGCAGATTGTCGTCGTGAACTACGACCTGAAGTACGCCGTACTCGTCGCGGATATCGAGGAACATAACGCCGCCGTGATCGCGGATATTCTCGACCCAGCCCGCCACGCGAACCTGCTGACCGATGTTTTCTTCTCTGAGTTCACCGCAGCTTACGGTGCGGTAGATATTTGGTTTTATCATTCAAAACCTTCCTTTCAGATACTAATTTACCCATTCTATGGTATTATACCACAGAATGGGCAGGCAATCAAGAGTGAATTTTTTATTTAGGGGTCGTCCGGCGGCGGTAACAGCCTGTTTATTATCAGCTCTCGTTGATCTCCGCGAGCTTCTCTCTGAGCTTTATGAAGTCCTCAAACGCCTCGGGCTTTTTTCTCGGGTCGCGCAGCAGCGCCGCGGGGTGCAGCATAGGCATCATAAGCACGCCTTTTTTCTCGAACCACATTCCGTGCTCCTTTGTGATCTTGATGTCGGGCTTGATGATCTGAGCCGCGGCAATCCTGCCGAGACATACGATGATCTCGGGACGGATGAGCTTTACCTGGTTGCGAAGCCACTGAATGCACTGCTCCTGCTCCTCGGGCTTTGGGTCGCGGTTCTGCGGCGGACGGCACTTGACGATATTCGCTATGTAGATGTTGCTGTGTCTGTTGAGGTCAACAGCGTCGAGCATCTTGTCGAGCAGCTTGCCCGCGCGTCCGACGAACGGCTCACCCTGCAAGTCCTCGTTCTCGCCCGGACCTTCGCCTATAAACATAACCTGTGCCTTCGGGTTGCCCACTCCGACAACGACGTTGTGGCGCGTTTCGCAAAGTCCGCATTTGCGGCAGTTTTCGCAGGCTGACTGCAATTCTTCCCATGTCTGATACATCTTAAAAACCTCGCTTCAAAAAGACTTGAAAAATATCCAAAACCGTAGTACAATGAAACTAACAAATTTATATGATAGGTGGTATATCTATGAAAATTATGGTTGAAACCTCCGCGCACCACGTGCACGTAACCCGCGAGACCCTCGACGTACTTTACGGCAAGGGACATCAGCTCACCAACAAGAAGGACCTTTCCCAGCCCGGTCAGTTCGCCTGCACCGAGAAGGTTACCGTAGTCGGCCCCAGAGGAGAGATGACTATGTCTATCCTCGGCCCCGAAAGACCCGACGATCAGGTTGAGGTCAGCCTCACCGACGCACGCAAGCTCGGCATTGCCGCTCCCATTAAGGAATCAGGCGACGTAGCCGGTACACCCGGCTGCATTCTCAGAGGCCCCGAGGGTGAGGTAGAAATCGCTCAGGGCGTTATCGCCGCTCAGAGACACGTTCACCTCGATCCCAAAACGGCCGAGGAGTTCGGTCTGAAGGACAAGGAGATCGTTTCCGTCAAGGTCGGCGAGGGTACAGGCAGAGCTACCGTATTCGGCGACGTTGTTATCCGCGTCAGCCCCAAGTACGCTCCCGCTATGCACATTGACACCGACGAGAGCAACGCTGCAGGTCTCGGCGGCACCGTTGACGGTGAGATCATCAAGTAATTAACTGAACAGCTTTTCGGAAAGGTCGGAGTACGCTCCGGCCTTTTGTTTTTGGCGGCGGTTTCGCTACCAACTATCTTATCATAAAACACAGCTGCGCGCAAGGTAAAATTGAACGGTTGAAATGACGGGGATTTGGGTGTATAATATACCTAATAATTTCCCTGCGAGGTTAAAAATGAAAAAACGCCTGCTAATTATACTTATCATAGTTATTTTTACCGCCGGACTGGGCATTCTGCTCTATCCGCTCGTAAGCTCCATCGTCAACAATATCAACGACCGCAGCGAGGCGCGTCAGAAGCAGATGGAGGTTGAGAAGATGGATTCCGACAGGATAAATGACCTCTTTGCCGACGCCGAAAGCTACAACAGCAGCCTGACAGACACCGTCGTCCTCACAGACCCGTTCGATATCGATTCGTATGAAAAAATCGGCGCGCACTACGAGGAGACATTTGACATCGACGGCAACGGCTTTATCGGATATATCGATATTCCCTCCATCGACGTCTATCTGCCCATCTACCACGGCACCTCGGACGAGGTTCTCAAAAAGGGTGCGGGGCACCTCAACAACACCTCTCTGCCTATCGGCGGCTTTGGTACGCACAGCGTGATCTCGGCGCACTCGGCGTATCCGTCAAAGACGCTGTTCGACTATCTTCTTGACATGAAGGAGGGCGACCTCTTCTATATACACGTACTCGACCGCGTGCTCGAGTACAGGGTCGACCAGATCAAAACCGTCCTTCCAAACGATGTTAACGACCTCTATGTCGTCAAGGGCAAGGACTACGTAACGCTGATGACCTGCACGCCCTATACCGTCAACACCCACCGCCTGCTTGTCCGCGGCGAGCGCGTGCCCGACGACCCCGATATCGTGGTTGAAGACGACGGCAGCAAGTCGGTGAACAAGACGGTCAAAGCGGTGAACAACGGCAGGGATTCGATGTATGTCCTCGGCTACAAGCTCAGCTATGTCACGATAATCATCGGAATCGGAGTATTTCTTCTCGTTGTCGCCGCGGCTGTGGTTCTCGCCGTAAGACGCGGCAGAAGCCGCAAAAACAAAGGCGGTGAGAGCTGATGTGGAGAAAAATCCTTACCGTTGTCGCGATCATCATACTGCTGACGGGGATAGGCTTTCTTCTGTTCCCGACAGTCTCGAATTTCATCGGTCAGCAACGCGCGAACAACGTGATTGAGGAGTATTCCGAGACGCTCGACCATGTCATAAAGGAGGACGATCCCGAGACTGCGAAGGAGCTTGGAATCACCGCCAAAAGCTTCGAGGAAGCGCTTGAAAAGGGCGAGATCGACGAGGAGGGCTACCCGGTCAACTCCGAGGGTGTTCGCACCTACAGCTACACAGTCAGCTTTGAGTACGACCTCGACAGGCTCTACAGCGACAGCAAGGAGTACAACGCCTCGATTTTTCATCATCAGGGCACGGTGGACACGATAAATTACGAGAAGGCGGCGCTCGACATGAGCAGGTACGGGCTGAACAACCTCTACGGTTATCTTTCCGCGCCGTCGATCGACCTCTATCTGCCCGTTTACCTCGGCGCGAATGACAGCATGATGAGCTACGGCGCCGCGCATCTCAGCGGCACCTCGCTTCCGATTGACGAGAAGAATACGAACGTCGCGATCGCGGGTCACACTGGCTACATCGGCAGGATATTCTTTGACAACATAAAGCGGCTCGACCTTGGCGACACGGTGAGTTTTACGAATTACTGGGAGACTATCGACTACGAGGTGATCGATTTCAAGACCGTCGCGCCGAACGAAACGGGCGACATCTACATCAAGGACGGCAGGCAGCTTATGACGCTTATCACCTGCACGCCCGACGGACACGGCGGATTCGGACGTTACCTCGTTATTTGCGAGAAGAAGTAAAAAAAACAGAGGCGGCTGCCTCTGTTTTTTAATTGCCCGCACCCGAGTTCTGTTGCCGCAGAAACTACAATCCGGAGCGAAGCGACCATTAATTTTCAATTTTCAATTTTACATTTTCAATTCAATAAAGGCTCCAGATCAGCGACACTATCAGCGGCATTGTCACGAGCGAGAGCAGGGTCGTTGATGCAACTACGCTGACCGAAAGCTCTGTGTCGCGGTTGAACTTCGCCGAGAACATCGTCGTTGTCGCGGCGGTGGGAGCCGAGCAGGCGATCGTGAACGCTATCACCATCGTTCTGTCGAGCTTCAGGAAAAACATCGCGAATGCCGCGGCGAGCGGTATGATAAGCAGTCTGAACACGCTCGCGAGGTACGCGTCTCTGTCCGAGAACGCCTTTTTGAAGTTCGCCTGCGAGAGGTAGAAGCCGATGATCAGCATCGGCAGCGGCGTGTTGAGGTTCGCGAGGTGGGTGATCGGCTGCGCGACTACGGGCGGAAGCTGTACCCCGAACACAAAGAGCAGGATTGCCGCAATCGCACCGATGATTCCGGGGTTGAACGCGAGGCGCTTTATCGAGAGCTGCTTTTTGTCGCCGCTCATGTCGAACAGTCCGTACGTCCAGACCACGATGTTGAACACCGCGACGAAGATCGAGCCGAAGAACCAGCCGTCCTCGCCGAGCAGCTCCTTCTGCAGCGGCAGGGACATGAAGCCGCAGTTTGAGAATATCACAGAAAACTGCAGTACCTTGCGCCGCGCGATATCCTTCTGGCGGAATACAAGACGCGCGATAAGCACCGACACGGCGAGAATCACCAGTGCGGTCACCGCGGCGGTGAGAACCTTGCCGAGCGTTTCCATCGAGAATTCGCGCTGGAACGCCGACACCATTACGCAGGGCGTGACGGCGTAGAGAACGATGTCGGTCATTACCTTTGAGGCGTGCTCCGTGATCACGCCCTTTTTGCCGCAGATAAAGCCCACGGCGATGAGAATAAACAGTACTATGACCTGCTGTCCGATGACAAGAAAGTTTTCAAGAAACATAAGCATACCCCCGTTACATACAAGGTCATTCTATCACAGCCGGAAACGGATTGCAAGAAAAACGCTGTCAAGACGATATTATCGACAAATTAAGCCGAAAAACCTTGTGAAAATTCACCAACAGAAATTTTTAATTTTTCGAAATATGTATTAACCGCCAAAAATAATTTGTGATTATTGACAATTAAATTTCCCGTATGTATAATATAGTCAATGTTACAAAAGACATTAAATAGTAATATCATAAATCAAAATGAAAGAAGGAGTTTGTGATGGCAAAAACCAAGAAGACCGCTGCTGCTGCGGAAAAGGAAACCAAGAAGACAGTAAAGGCTGCCGAGGTTAAGGCTGAGGCTGTAGAGGCTAAGGCTGAGGAAGTTAAGGCTGAGGAAGTTAAGGCTGAGGCTAAGGCTGAGAAGAAAGCTCCCGCCAAGAAGGCTCCCGCAAAGAAAGCGGCTCCCAAGAAGACTGCTCCCAAGAAGCCCGAGGCTGTTGAGACTAAGATTGCTGAGGCAAAGCCCGTTGAGACTAAGGCTGATTTCTTTGTTGAGTTCGGCGGCGTTCAGGTTGCGGCTAAGGACGTTCTCGAGAACATCAAAAAGACCATCGGCAAGGACGCTAAGGAAATCGCTGTTTACCTCAAGCCCGAAGAGAGCAAGGCTTACTTCGTAGCTGACGGTGAGAAGGGCGAGATGGACGTATACTTCTGCTAATCGGGTAAGACCCGCGGCAGATTCGCGTATTATAGTGCGGCACGTTTACCGTTTTCGCGTTTTCGCGTGAAGCGTTCATGCTTTTGCTTACACGGCATTGTAAAAGGACAGGAGTAAAATCCTGTCCTTAGTTTTTTGCCTTATACGGAAAAACGGAGAGACCGCAGTCTCTCCGTGGTTAAGTCTGTATTTGATATCAGAACGGCTCGCCGTCGGGATACTCCTCGTCGAGTGCTTCCTTGACTGCCTTTGCGATGTGCTCCTTCGCGTCAGCGGCGGTCTCGGCTGCCTTTTCGGCGGCATCCTCTGCTTTCCCGGCGACCTCTTCCGCCTTCTCGGCTACTGCGTCAAAGGGGTTTGAATCGTAGTCGTCCTCGTTGGAGCAGGCTACGGTGATGTCAACTACGTCCTCCTGCTTTACCTCGGCGGGCTTCTTCTCGGGCGCTGAGGGAACAGCGTAAACGAACTCGCTCTGGCTCTCGAGCACCATACGGTAGCACTCGCGCGCCTTGGCGATCTTAGCCTTGCTGTTGTCGATAACGCCGAGCAGGTTCTTCTGCTTCTCGTCGGCGGCGGTGACATCGCCCTTCTTGAGCATCTCGTAGTACTCCTTGCCCAGCGCGATATAGGCGCGGTTCATCAGCTCGCTCTCGCTCTTCATCACCATTCTCAGGCGGTTGAGCTTTGCCTTTGTGCGGTTCTTCTCCACGAAGTTCTGTGCGACGGTGGTGATGGTGTCGGCGGCAGTATTCATCGTGCTTTTAACCTTATCAATAATCGCTTGACTCATATCTATTTCTCCTTATGCGCCGCAGCGCTTTATTTCTAAAATATATTATGACAGATTATTTTAATAAAATCAATATTTTTTTCAAATTTACTTGTGAAAACTCAACAATGTTGATATAATAAACTGAAAGAGGTGTTAAGCTATGCCCGAAAAAAAGGTCAACAAGGCTGTCGTCTGCCCGATGTGCGGCGAGCTGAGCAAGGCAGTCGTATATACAAGCGTCAACGCGACCGTCGACAAGGAGCAGCGCGAGCGTGTGCTTGACGGCGGACTGTTCGCGTGGAAGTGTCCGTCCTGCGGCTACAGCGCGCGGCTGACGTACCCCATTCTTTATAACGATATGAAGAACCGCTTCATGATATATCTCATTCCTAAAATCGACCGTTACCAGCTCTGCGACAAGGAGCTCGAGGAGAAGTACAGCAACCTGCGCAATATCAACAAGCGCGTCGTTGCCGACTTCAACTCCTTCAAGGAGAAGATTTTTATCTTTGAGTCGGGACTCGACGACATGGCGGTTGAGCTGACAAAGGCGGTTATCGGCCAGACGGTTTCCAAGAAGCTCGACGGAGCCGAGGTAAAGAACGGCTATCTCTCGATGTACGACCGCGAGAGCAATACGATGGGCTTTACATACTTCACGGACGAGGAGATGACTCCCTACGTCCAGACTGCGCGGCTCGAAATCTACGGCAAGTCAAAGGAGATCGTCGAGCAGTTCGCAATCAAGGACAAGAAGCTCAAGGGCTTCATCAAGATCGACGGCGAGTGGGCGGACAACATTCTGTACCGCTACAAGCGCGCCAAAAAAATCGAAAGACTCAATAAGGTCAAGGAATAAATCAAGGGTTGGCACATCGCCAACCCTTTTATATATCACTGAACGCTTTGATTTTCGCGCTCTCGTAGCGGTAGTACGCAATTACCGAGATTCCTATCAACACAAAGCAGAACCAGACGCTCTGCGCGGCGAAAAATATGCTCAGCAGGCACGCTGCCGCTACTCCCGTGTGAAAGCACAGCAGAGTTGCCCAGTAGAATTTCGCGTTGCGGAGTGCTTTTTTGTCCCTGTCCATTACGTATGTCGTCGAAAGCATGACCGCCTGACGGACGTTGTTTGACGAGAAGATCGTCGCGCTCGAATTGCCGCCTGCCTTCTTGTAGGCGTTCCACTGGACGGGCATCGCGAACGCTATAGGCACAACCGAGAGGTAGCTGTTTCCGGTGAGCGAGAGGATTCCCGTGGCGCATATCGCGAGTGCCGTTACGATCAGGCTGACTATCTTCATGCTCAGCGGCGAGTACCGCCTGAAAACCGTGTAGAATATGCAGCTTGCCGCGTATGTGAGAAACAGCAGAACGATGTAGCCGATGCTCAGAAGATTGCCCTCAAATGCCGACAGCACCAGCCTTATCAGGTTGCCTGTCTGGGCGTTTGCGAGAATGTCGCTGTGGTTGATGATCGTATAGCCCGCCATAAAGCCGCCGATGACGCTGACTGTGTGGTGGAGCGTCATCTGCTTCTTGACTATTTCCATTTCTATCCCTTATTTCAAATGTGCTGTGGATATTGTAGCACGGATTTGAGAGGATTGCAAACAATAAAAAAAGGAGCGTCGAAAAACGCTCCTTTTAATTATCTCTGGCTGAGTTTTGTGTATTCCTTCTCGGTTGAGATGCTCATGTACGCCGGACGGATGATCTTGCCCGCGTTGATGAGCTCCTCGAGTCTGTGCGCACTCCAGCCCGCGATTCTCGCGGTGGCGAAGAGCGGTGTGTACAGCTCGCAGGGAATGTCGAGCATGCTGTAGAGCAGTCCGCTGTAGAAGTCGACGTTCGACGCGACGCCCTTGTAGATGCGGCGCTTTTTGCCGATGACCTGAGGTGCAAGACGCTCAACGAGAGCGTAGAGGTCGAACTCCTTGTCGTAGCCCTCGACCTCGGCGAGCTTCTTTACAGCGCCCTTGAGAATGACCTGACGCGGGTCGGAGATGGTATAGACCGCGTGACCCATACCGTAGATAAGACCCTTTTTGTCAAACGCCTGCTTGTCGAGCAGCTTTTCAAGATATCTTGTGACCTCGTCCTCGTCCTTCCAGTCGCGGACAGTCTGCTTCAGATCCTCGAACATCTCGAATACCTTTACGTTCGCGCCGCCGTGCTTGGGTCCCTTGAGCGACGAGAGCGCCGCCGCAATCGCGGAGTATGTGTCCGTGCCCGAAGAGGTTACGACGTGGGTGGTGAAGGTCGAGTTGTTACCGCCGCCGTGCTCCATGTGGAGGATCAGCGCCATGTCGAGCACCTTCGCCTCGAGGTCGGTGTAGCTCCTGTCGGGACGGAGCAGAGAGAGGATAACCTCGGCTGTCGACATGGTCGGCTCAGCACGGTGAATGTAAAGGCTTTTGTCGCGCAGATAGTGGTTATACGCGTGGTAGCCGTACACGCTGAGCATCGGGAATACCGAAATCAGCTGAATGCACTGGCGCAGCACGTTGTTGATAGAGGTGTCGTTGGGGTTCTTGTCGTAACAGAACAGGGTGAGTACCGAGCGCGCGATGGAGTTCATCATGTCCTCACTGGGCGCCTTGAGAATAACGTCGCGGACGAAGTTTTGCGGCAGGGTGCGGTATTGCACCAGAAGCGTCTTGAAGTTCAGGAGCTGTTCTCTGTTTGGCATCTCGCCGAAGAGAAGCAGATAAACAACCTCCTCAAAGCCGAAGCGGTCGTCGGCGAGGATTCCGCCTACGATGTCGTTGACGTTGTAGCCTCTGTAGTACAGCTCGCCCTCGCAGGGTACGAGCTTGCCGTCGACGAGCTTGTTCTGCTTGATCGTCGAGATGTCGGTAAGACCTGTCAGAACGCCCTTGCCGTCGATGTCGCGCAGTCCGCGCTTAACGTCGTACTTGCCGTAAAGCGCCGGGTCTATCTTGGAGTTCTCCGACATTTTCTCCGCGAGAAAGTTGATCTCCGGTGTATTTTCAGAATAATCCCAGGTTGTATCTACCATAGAATCACTCCCTTTCATTTTAGTTTACAGACATAAGATGTTCGCGCTGAACGGGCTGAAATGTGCCGTTTCATCACGCCGAATCACCTTAGAATCCCAATTATAACACATTTCCCACCAAAAAGCAAGGCGTCGGGAATATCCTGCGAATTACTTTTTCAGTACCGAAACTATCTCGCTGATGTACATTCTGTGGTAGTCGTCTCCGCTGTAGTTTGACTTTACTGCTTCCTCGATAATGCTCTCCTCGTTCAGATCCTGCGCGTAGAGCTTTTTGCATACAAGCACGAGACGCGCTTCCTCAAAGTACGGAACGCCGTCCCCGGTGAAAGCGGGCGTCAGTCCCGTTTCCTTGACCTTGTCAATATCTCTGCCGCTCTTTGTGCCGCAAATCTGAAGCGCCTTGCGGAATTCCTCGTCAAAAAAGCTCATTGTAAACATTCCGTTCTTCTCGAGAAAGCCGAAGGTGTAGCGCTGCGGACGGATAAACGTGAACGCCACGGGCTTGTTCCACATGATTCCCACGCTTCCCCAGCTGACGGTCATTGTGTTGAAGCTGTCCTTGCTGCCCGCGGTGACGAGCGCCCAGTCCTTGCCGATAAGCTTGAAGGCATTGTCGGTGATGTCATTGGGTGTGATGGTTTTGAAGTTGCTCATAAACAGTTCAGTCCTTTCGTTTCTATACTTTCCATATTATAACAGAAATCTGAATATTATTCAATAGATAACCCGTCAATATTCATAATTGTGTATATTTCCAGCGAAAAAATGAATATTACGGATTTGCCTTTCACCTTGTTTTCACATTGAAACAAGCCTGAAAATTACAGTTTTGACGGTATATTTCGGCGCGGTGAGCGAAATAATTCCGCAAATGCCGCGATTTTTGTGCAAAGGCGCAAACTTGCATAAATATTCAAAAAAAGCTTGATTTTTCTAAAATTGGTAGTATAATGTAGTAGTAACATCAAATCAACGGAGGAAATTCATCATGGCTGACAACAAAATCAAAAAAGTAGTATTGGCATATTCGGGTGGTCTGGACACTTCCATCATCATTCCGTGGTTAAAGGAAAATTACGACAACTGTGAGGTTATCGCCGTTTCGGGCAACGTCGGTCAGGGTACCGAGCTCGACGGTCTCGAGGAGAAGGCTATCGCTACAGGCGCTTCCAAGCTCTACATCGAGGATCTCAACAAGGAATTCGTTGAAGAATATGTATTCCCCACCATCAAGGCTGGCGCTGTTTACGAGGGCAAGTACCTTCTCGGCACCTCCTTCGCACGTCCCGTTATCGCCAAGAGAATCGTAGAGATCGCCAAGGCTGAGGGCGCTGACGCTATCTGCCACGGCTGCACCGGCAAGGGCAATGACCAGGTTCGTTTTGAGCTCGCCATCAAGGCTTATGCTCCCGACATGAAGATCATCGCTCCCTGGAGAACATGGGAGTTCAAGTCCCGTGAGGAGGAAATCGAGTACGCTGAGGCAAAGAACATTCCCCTCAAGATAAACAGAGAGACAAACTACTCCAAGGACAAGAACCTCTGGCACCTCAGCCACGAGGGTCTGGATCTGGAGGATCCGGCTAACGAGCCGATGTACAACAAGGAAGGCTTCCTCGAGATGGGCGTGTCTCCCGAACAGGCACCCGACGTTCCCGAGTACGTGACCATCTCCTTTGAGAAGGGTATCCCCGTAAAGCTCAACGGCGAGGCTGTAGGCTCCGTCGAGATGATCGAGAAGCTCAACGAAATCGGCGGCAGAAACGGCGTGGGTATCACCGACATCGTAGAGAACCGTCTTGTAGGCATGAAGGCGCGCGGAGTTTATGAGACTCCCGGCGGCACCGTGCTCTACGCGGCGCACAACAAGCTCGAGGAGATCTGCCTCGACAAGGATACTCTCCACTACAAGAAGAACCTCGCAAACACCTTCGCTGACCTCGTATACGACGGCAAGTGGTACACACCTCTGCGCGAGGCTATGTCAGCCTTCGTTGACAGCACCCAGGAGTATGTGACAGGCGACGTCAAGCTCAAGCTCTACAAGGGCAACATCATCGACGCGGGAGTAACAAGTCCATACTCACTCTATGACGAGGAGATCGCGACCTTCGACGAGGACGAGGTTTACGATCAGAACGACAGCGCAGGCTTTATCAACCTCTTCGGCCTTCCCATCAAGGTTCGCGCCAAGAAGGGCCTGATCAAATAAAAACTTAAAATTTCATGCAGTCGGGCAGGGTGGAATATCCCTGCCCATAAAGTGTTTATATAGGGGTAAAGAAAACCTGTCTGAAAGAATAAGCAAAAATCAATGACAGATTAACTTAAGACGCGGGCACCGATTTTTGGCGGTGCGCCGACCTGTCTGCACGGAGGAGAAAAACTCGGAGGAGAAAAAATGCAGCTTTGGAAAGGTCGTTTCAAAAAGGAACTTTCAAAAACAACAAATGATTTCAACAGCTCTATCTCGTTTGACAGCCGTATGTACCGCGAGGATATCGAGGGCAGTATCGCCCACGCGACTATGCTCGGCAAATGCGGCATTATCACCGAGGAGAGCGTTCAGGATATTGTACAGGGACTCAGAGGAATCCTCGCTGATATCGAGAGCGGCGCGCTCGCGATAGACATGGAGGCTGAGGATATCCACACCTTCATCGAGGGCGAGCTGACAAAGAGGATCGGCGACAACGGCAAGCGGCTTCACACCTCGCGCAGCCGCAACGACCAGGTCGCGCTCGACGTAAAGCTTTACCTCAAAAAAGAGGTCGTCAATGTTAAAAATCTCGTCGTCGGTCTGATAAAGGTGATCGCCGGCAAGGCTGAGGAGTACGCCGACACCGTTATGCCCGGCTACACCCACCTTCAGCGCGCTCAGCCGATTACCTTCGGTCACCACCTGCTCGCTTACGGCGAAATGCTCCTGCGCGACGTTTCGCGCCTTGAGGACTGTCTTAAGAGAATGGACGAAATGCCGCTCGGCTCATGTGCTCTCGCGGGTACGACCTACCCGATCGACAGAAATGTAACCGCTGACCTGCTCGGCTTCGACAGAATCACAAACAACTCCCTCGACGGCGTTTCAGACAGGGATTTCTGCATAGAGTTCGCGTCAGTGCTCTCAATCATCATGGTGCACCTCAGCCGCTTCTCGGAGGAGATCATCATGTGGTGCAGCTGGGAATTCAAGTTCGTCGAGCTTGACGATGCGTTCTCCACAGGCTCGTCGATCATGCCCCAGAAGAAGAACCCCGATATCGCGGAGCTTGTCCGCGGCAAGAGCGGCAGAGTTTTCGGCGACACAATGACCCTGCTCACCGTTATGAAGGGCATCGCGCTCGCCTACAACAAGGATATGCAGGAGGATAAGGAAGCGATTTTTGACGCGGTCGATACCGTCAAGATGTGCCTTACAGCCTTCACTCCCATGCTCGACACCATGCGCGTTATCCCTCAGAACATGAGAAAGGCAGCGGCAGGCGGATTCATAAACGCGACCGACTGCGCCGACTGGCTCACCAAAAACGGCGTGCCGTTCCGCGACGCTTACAAGGCTACAGGCGAGCTTGTAGCGAGATGCATTGAGCTCGGCACCGACCTCGAGAGCCTTCCGATTGAGGAGTACAAGGCGGTCTGCGACGTGTTCACAGAGGACGTTTATGACGCTATCTCCCTCGAAAAGTGCGTGTCTCAGCGCACGGCGTTCGGCGGCCCCGCTCCTCAGCTTGTAAAGGCTCAGGCGGCGAGAGTAAAGGAAATCGCCGAAAATCTTTAATAAAAAACAAAAGGAATGATTACCATGAAAATAAAAGCAGGAATCGTCGGTGCGACGGGTTACGCCGGCGCGGAGCTTGTAAGACTGCTCTCGAACCACCCTGAGGCGGAGGTCGCCGCAATCAGCTCGGTATCCTTTGAGGGTCAGAAGCTCAGCGACATTTATCCGTCCTACACCTTCCTCAACGATATGATTTGCGAGAATTCGGACGCTGTTGTCGAGAAGAGCGACGTTATCTTCGCCGCGCTTCCGCACGGTCTCTCTCAGGAGCTTGCCGAGAAGTGCATCTCAAGCGGCAAGGCGTTCATCGACCTCGGCGCGGACTTCCGCCTTGAGAGCGAGGACGAGTACACCGAGTGGTACGGCGGCACCTTCCTCGACAAGGAGCTCCACGCTCAGAGCGTCTACGGATTGCCCGAGTTCTTCAGAGATAAAATCAAGGGCAAGAAGCTCATAGCCAACCCCGGCTGCTATACAACCTGCTCACCTCTCGCGATCGCTCCCGCGATTGTGAACGGCCTTGTTTCGACAAAGGGCATTATCTGTGACTGCAAGAGCGGCGTTACCGGTGCCGGCAGAAAGCCCACCCAGGGCAGCCATTTCCCCGAGCTCAACGAGGGCTTCCACGCCTACAAGGTCGCATCTCACCGCCACACACCCGAGATCGAGCAGACACTCTCAAAGCTCAGCGGCGAGGACGTCACCATCACCTTCGTACCGCACCTTCTGCCCGTAAACAGAGGTATTCTAGCCACCGTTTACGCCGATTTGAAGGAAGGCGTTACATACGAGGAGATCCGCAAGGCTTATGAGGACTACTACAAGGACGAGTTTTTCATCAGACTTCTCGACGACGGAAAGTGCGCCGATATCCACAACGTGCGCTATTCAAACTTCTGCGACATCTCGCTCCACTTCGACAACAGAGCACGCAAGCTCGTAGCCTGCGCTGCGATCGACAACATGGTCAAGGGCGCGGCAGGTCAGGCGATCCAGAACATGAACATTATCTTCGGGCTGGACGAAAAGACAGGTCTGGTCATTGTTCCGCCGGCGTTCTAATAAATTGAAAATGGAAAATGGAAAATTGAAAATGGAAAATTAAGGGTCGCTTCGCTCCGATTTATATTTTCCGTTACGGAAGAGGCAATATGAGTAACTATAAATTTATCGAAAACGGCTCCGTAACCTCTCCGCTCGGCTTTGTCGCAGGCGGCGTGATTGCGGGTATCAAGCCTAACAATACAACAAAGCGCGACCTCGGTATGATTTTCTGCGAGAAGCCCTGCACTGCGGCGGCTATCTTCACAAAAAACCGCGTTAAGTCCGACACGATCTACGTCACACAAGAACACCTCAAAAACGGCGTCGCTCAGGCGGTGATCGCAAACTCAGGCAACGCGAACGCCTGCAACCCCGACGGATACGAAAAGGCGGAGCAGATGTGCGCTCTTGCGGCTGACGCTCTCGGTATCGCTGCGGACGACGTTATCGTCGCTTCAACGGGCGTTATCGGTCAGGCACTTCCGATCGAGCCTATCGAAAAGTCCGTCGGCGCGCTTAAGGACAGCATGACAAGGGACGGCGGCACATACGCTGCCGAAGCGATCATGACCACCGACACCATAAAGAAGGAATGGGCGGTTCAGCTCAGCCTCGGCGGCAAGACCGTCACGATCGGCGGTATCGCAAAGGGCAGCGGCATGATCCATATCAACATGGGCACGACACTTTCGTTCGTCACCACAGACGCGGCGGTTTCGGCTGAGATGCTTCACTCGGCGCTGATCGAGGCGGCTGACGTGAGCTACAACATGGTCAGCGTTGACGGCGACACCTCCACCAACGATACCCTCGCTATTATGGCGTCGGGTCTTGCAGGCAACGACGAAATCACAGAGAAGAACGGCGACTACGCGCTGTTCGTTGAGGCGCTTACTGCGGCGTTCAAGGCTGTCGCCAAGAAGCTCGCCGCCGACGGTGAAGGCGCTACAAAGCTCGTTATCGGCAAGGTCAGCGGCGCGAAGGATGAGAGTACCGCGAAGGTTATCGCAAAGAGCGTGATCTGCTCAAGCCTTGTCAAGGCGGCGATGTTCGGCGCGGACGCGAACTGCGGAAGGATACTCTGCGCGATCGGCTACAGCGGAGCTGAGGTTGACGTTAAGAAAATCGACGTTTCCTACCGTTCCGCAAAGGGTGAGATACTCGTCTGCAAGGACGGCATGGGTCTTGCGTTTGACGAGGATAAGGCAAAGGAAATCCTGATCGAGAGCGAGATCGACATAATTATCAACCTCGGCGACGGCAACGGAGAAGCTGAGGCATACGGCTGTGACCTGACATATGACTACGTAAAGATCAACGGAGATTACCGCACATAAATAAATATTCGGAGTGAAAGATATGGATAATGCAAAGAGGGCAAAGGTTCTTATTCAGGCGATGCCCTATATCAAAAAATTTGTCGGAGAAACGATTGTTGTCAAGTACGGCGGCAACGCTATGATAAATGAGGAGCTCAAGGCGGCGGTCATGAGCGATTTGGCGCTCATGCAGCTCGTCGGAATCAGCGTAGTGCTGGTTCACGGCGGAGGCCCCGAAATCAACGCGATGCTCGACGCCGTCGGCAAGGAGAGTGTATTCAAGGACGGAATGCGCGTCACCGACCAGGAGACAATGGACATCGTCCAGATGGTGCTCGCGGGCAAGGTCAACAAGAGCCTTGTTCAGCTCTTTGAGCGCCACGGCGGAAAGGCTCTCGGTATGTGCGGCCTCGACGGCAGACTGCTTATGGCTGACAAGCTCGCCTCTGCTCACGACCTCGGTTACGTAGGCGAGATACGCGAGGTAAATCCCGAACCGCTGAGAATGGCGATGAAGGACGGCTATATCCCGATCGTCGCGACAGTCGCGGGCGGCTACGACGGCAAGGTCTACAACATCAACGCCGACCTCGCCGCGGCTCAGATCGCCGCGAAGCTCAGAGCCAAAAAGCTGATTCTCATGACCGATATCCGCGGCCTGCTCCGCGACGTGAACGACGACAGCTCACTTATCCCCGTCGTAAACGTCAGCGAGGTGCCGATGCTCAAGCGCGACGGCATCATCAAGGGCGGCATGATCCCCAAAATCGACTGCTGCGTCGAAGCAGTCCGCAGCGGCGTAAACCGCGCGCATATCATCGACGGCAGACTGGAGCACTCCATTATTCTCGAGCTGTTCAGCGACGAGGGTATCGGCACGATGTTCTATCAATTATAAGTAAAGGAATAAATGTTTATGATTATACGCCCCATGACGATTGACGACTACGACGAGGTATTTGCCATGTGGCAGATCACCACAAAGCGCGCGCTGTCAAAGGCGGACGAAAGATCACAGATCGAGCGCTATCTCAGGCGCAACGAGGGCATGAGCCAGGTCGCCGTTATCGACGGAAAAATCGTCGGCACCGTACTTGCGGGACACGACGGCAGACGCGGCTTTATCCACCACATGGCGGTCATGCCCGAGTACCGCCGCCGTCATATCGGGCACAGGCTTGCCGAAAAGGCGATCGAGAATATCGCCGCCGACGGCATCGACAAAACCCATATCTTCTGTTATCAGAACAACGAAACAGGACAGAAGTTCTGGAGAGATTTTGGGTTCGTGAAGAGAGATGATGTGTTTGTTTATTCTTATGAAAACGCATCTCGAAAGGAATAATTTGAAATGACAACAAAAGAACTTGACAATAAATACATAATGCACACCTACGGACGCTATGACGTTGCTCTCGTCAGCGGCTCGGGTGTGACCGCCTTCGACGAGGACGGCAGGAAATACATCGACGTTTCCTCGGGCATCGGCGTCAACAGTCTCGGCTACTGCAACGAGGGCTGGGTCGAGGCTGTCACAAAGCAGGCGTCGACTATCCAGCATATGTCGAACTACTTTTACAGCCCGCAGGCGAGCGCTCTCGCCGAAAAGCTCTGCAAGCTCACAGGAATGGCGAAGGTCTGCTTTGGCAACAGCGGCGCTGAGGCTAACGAGTGCGCCATCAAAATCGCGCGCAAATACAGCTTTGACAAGTACGGCGAGGGCAGAAATGAGATAATCACTCTGCGCAACTCGTTCCACGGAAGAACCGTTACCACCCTCTCGGCAACAGGTCAGGACGTTTTCCACAACTTCTTTTTCCCGTTCACGGAGGGCTTCAAATACATAGAAGCAGGCGATATGAGCGTGCTCGAAAACGCCGTCAGCGGCAAGACCTGCGCCGTTATGCTCGAGCTTATCCAGGGCGAGGGCGGCGTAAATATCATGGATATGGATTACGCGAAGGCTCTGTTCGACTTCTGCGCCGAGCGCGATATTCTCGTCATCGTCGACGAGGTTCAGACGGGCGTCGGACGTACAGGCAAGCTCTTTGCCTTCCGGAATTACGGCGTAAAGCCCGACCTCGTTACTGCGGCGAAGGGTCTCGGCGGCGGTCTGCCGATCGGCGCTTGTCTTTGTAACGACAAGCTCGGCGGCGTTATGACTCCGTCTACACACGGCACCACCTTCGGTGCGAATCCCGTTGTCTGCGCGGGCGCGAATTACGTTATCGACACCGTATCTAAAGAGGATTTTCTCGACGAGGTAGAAGCGAAGGGCGCGTATCTCGAGGGTCTGCTCAGGGAGCTTCCCGAAGTAAAGAATGTCCGCAGAATGGGACTTATGGTCGGTATTGAGATCGACGGCGACGCTCATGATATCGCCGCGAAGTGTGTTGAAAACGGCCTGCTCATTATCACCGCGAAGGACGTGCTAAGAATGCTTCCTCCGCTCACGATCAAACGCGAAGAACTCAAAGAAGCAGTTAGTATATTAAAATCCACACTGAAGGAGTGTAAATAAATGAAACATCTTTTGAAGCTCGAGGACTGGTCTCCCGAACAGATTACCCGCACCCTCAACCTCGCTGACCAGCTCAAGTACGAGCTTAAGCACGGCATTGAGCACAAGCTGCTCAAGGGCAAAACTCTCGGCATGATTTTTGAGAAATCCAGCACCCGTACCCGCGTATCGTTTGAGGTCGGCATGACACAGCTCGGCGGTTATCCGCTCTTCCTCAGCTCCAACGACCTGCAGATCGGCAGGGGCGAGCCTGTTCAGGATACCGCGCGCGTGCTCTCACGCTTTATCGACGCTATCATGATCCGCACCTTTGAGCAGAGCGAGGTCGAGGCTCTCGCTGAGTACGGCTCGATCCCGATTATCAACGGTCTGACCGACTACTGCCACCCCTGTCAGGTTCTCGCCGATCTCATGACTATCCGCGAGTTCAAGGGCAAGCTCGAGGGTCTGAAAATGTGCTTCATCGGCGACGGCAACAACATGATGAATTCTCTCATCGTCGGCGCTCTCAGCACGGGCATGAGCTTCTCGGCGGCTTGTCCCGCTGACTATCTGCCGCCCGAGCATATCATGGAGTTCGGCAAGAAGTACGGCGACAAGTTCGAAATCGTTCAGGATCCCAAGGAAGCCGCGAAGAACGCGGACGTTCTCGTCACCGACGTATGGGCTTCGATGGGTCAGGAAGAGGAGAAGAAGATCCGCGAGGCTGCCTTTGCGGGCTACCAGATCAATGACGAACTGATGGCTGTTGCAAACGGCGACTGCATGGTGCTCCACTGTCTGCCGGCTCACCGCGGCGAGGAAATCACCGCCGAGGTATTTGAGGCTCACGCGGCTGAAATCTTTGAGGAGGCTGAGAACCGTCTCCACGCGCAGAAGGCTGTGCTCGTAGAGTGCATGCTCGACCGCGAACCCGAGGAATAATCTTTATCAGGGCGTGCTTATGCGCGCCCTGTTTGACAACCGCGCGCTTTTGTGATATTGTATAGAACAGTGATTTTGAAGGGATTGAAGGATTTGAGTAAAATTAAGGAACTGATAAAGAAGCACTGGGACATTGTGTCCTACCTGTTCTTCGGCGTGTGCACCACAATCGTCGGCTGGGTAACCTACTGGCTCTTTATGACGCTTTTCAGCAGCTTCGGCATGAACGGCGAGCTGAACATCATCATCTCGAATGTGATTTCGTGGATTTTCGCTGTAATCTTCGCGTTCATCACAAACAAGCTCTGGGTTTTCCGCAGCAAGTCATTTGACGCTAAAACGCTCTGGTACGAGATCGGCACCTTCGTTTCCGCAAGACTTGTCACCCTGCTTATTGAAACGGGTATCCTCGCGGGTGCGGCGTTCCTTTTCGGTTCGGACAACAACGTGATCAACATGATTATGAAAATCATCACCAGCATCATCGTTGTACTCCTCAATTACATCTTCAGCAAGCTCATTATCTTCCGCAAAAAGGGCGAAAAAAAGGAAGAAGAAAAAAATTCGGAAAAAGTTTGAGAAAACCCTTGACTTTTATCCGACACTGTGATATAATCTCTATTGTTGTCGAGAGAAACACGGCAACAAACAGTTGGTGTCGATGACGCAGGGGGTCCACCCGTTCCCATACCGAACACGGAAGTTAAGCCCTGTAGTGCCGACGATAGTTGCCCGGCGACGGGCTGTGAAAATAGGAAGGCGCCAACACCCAAAAGTGTCCACCCAGCAGGGTGGGCGTTTTTCTTTTTTGTGGGCATTTTTCTTTTTACGGGAGTTTATTATGGAGCTGCGGAGAATATTTCAGAATCAGTCCGTCTGGGACTGGTTCAAGAGCTGCCGCCTGCCTGTTGTGCTCTACGGCATGGGCGACGGCGCTGACAAGGTTATCGCCGCATTTGAGCGGTACGGAATAGAAATCTCGGCTGTGATGGCGAGCGACGGCTTTGTGAGAGGGCAGACATTTCACGGCTTTCGCGTTAAGACGCTTGCCGAGGTCGAGAATGAGTTCGGCGACTTCGCTGTTGCTCTGTGCTTTGCGAGCCAGCTGCCCGAGGTCATGTCGGCGATAAAAGCCGTCGCCGCACGCCACAGGACTCTCGTTCCGAGCGTGCCTGTTTTCGGAGATGTGCTCTTTGACGGCGAGTTTATTAACGGCAACATCGACAGCATGAACGCCGCATATGCGCTGATGGCTGACGATTTGTCGCGCAGGGTTTACGATAACGTCCTTAAGTTCTATTACACCGGCGAGCTTTCGCTGCTCGACGAGATTACCACGGACAAGAGCGAGGCGTTCTCTCTGCTCAACCTGGGCGGCAGCGAGGTTTATGTCGACCTCGGCGCGTACAACGGCGACACAATCGACGAGTTTCTTTCCTACAGCGGCGGTACGTACCGCAAGATAATAGCTCTCGAGCCGAACGAAAAGAACTTCGCGAAGCTCAGAGCCCACTGTGAGGGCATGGAGCGTGTTGAGCTGTGGCAGCTCGGCGCATGGAAGGAAAACGCCGTCCTCACCTTCAACAACAAGGCAGGCAGGAATTCCGCGATTGCCGATTCGGGAGTTCAGACGCGCGTCGCGGCTGTAGATTCGCTGCTCTGCGGAATAAAGGCAGGCTACGTCAAGGCGGACGTCGAGGGTGCGGACTATGAAACGCTTCTGGGAATGCGAAAGACGCTTGCGAACAGGCCGAAGCTGAACTTTGCCGCGTACCACCGCTTCGAGGATATATTCAGGCTGCCGCTGCTCATTCACGGGCTGAACCCCGACTACAAAATCTATCTGCGCCACCACCCGTACATTCCCGCGTGGGATACAAATTTATACTGCATATAAAAAAACAGGAGAGGCTGAAGCGTGAGGCTCTTAACGGAAAAATGAAAATCGAGTAGGAAAACAAAAATTGCTATAGATTCCCATAACGAATCTATAGCAATTCTGTTTTGTTCATTTATTCAGTTATAGAGTAGGTTACAAATACATCCGTATAATCCTTCAATGCTTTTTCTTCCTCGGTCAACTGATTAAAGGATTCGGAGTGCGCCGTGCCGAAATTGGTAACAGTTGTGCCGATATGAATAGATTGCTTTTGTGCCGTTCCATCATCAAATGTTACTGTGCAGTAAAGAGTATTTCCAATAATTGAATCCAACTGCTTTGCCTTAGCTTCAAGGCTTTCATCATCCGGCACAGGCTCAACTGTGCTCTTGCCGACAATTCCGATTGCACAGCCGTCAGGATTCTGGTTGTCGTAAGCAAGCGTAATGGAGGAATACTTTTTGCCCACATAACTGTTCAATAGTTTCTCCTCCAACGAGTTGGTTTCAACGACGCTTTGACCTTCATTCTCCATAGCAGTTTCAAGCACTTTCATATCATCCGCAATATGCGTCTGATCAAACAAGGTGTCAATGCTTTCACTTACTACATCGCCGTCAATAACGGGATTATTGTCCTTGCGGCAGTGGACGGCAATCGCGTCCTTATCCACAGAATAGGTAACGCTCTTGATATTCTCGCCTTTTACGGAAAGAGGAAGGTCTATATAATACTCCATGCCGTCATCTTTTGTCGCAATACTCATGCCGCCTTCTCCTATTCCGACAGATATGGGATTGTCCTTTGTAATCTCAGCTGCATTGACCGTCATAACGAATGAATTAGCTTTGCTGCCGAGCAGATTAAATCCAATAATCGCTCCTGCTGTGACCGCAACAGCAACTGATGCCGCAACCGCACTCTTTATCCATTTTTTCATGTGAATCACTTTCTCCTTTTTTTCAAAGCTTTCTGCTGTTTTCAGCATTTTTTCAACGGCTCCCTCGGGAGCTTTTATTTTGCTGACCGCTTGTGTGTATCGGTTATGATACATGAGAGTCCTCTCCTTCCGTAAGTAACGCCTTCAGCTTTTTTCTTGCGCGCTGTAAATATGAGCTGACGGTGTTAGGGTTTTTGCCGAGTATTTTTGCAATTTCCGCAATCGTGTAGGATTCATAATAATAGAGGTAAATAATATTGCGGTAGTCCTTTGGCAGCTGCCGGATTTCCTCTATTATTTCTGATTGTTCAGGAGCTTCTAAGTGAGTATAGTCCTCCAACGATTCGCTCCGCCTGCGCCACGCAAGCCTGTGAAGGCTGTTGCATTTATTGATTGTAACGCGAATCAGCCACGCCTTCAGGTGTTCGGAATCTCGCTGTTTGGGACATTTTGTCAGCAGAGAAATACACACGTCCTGTAAAATATCCTCCGCGTCTGCGATATTACCTAAATTGTGAACGGCAATTCTATATATCATGTCAGAATACTGCCTGATAATTTGTTCTGCTTCTTCGGTACCGAGCTTAGACATAAGAACCTCCTTTCACCTATAACACGTTTGAGAGGGTTGGATTTCGTGCAGAGAAAGTAAAAAAATAGCCTAAAATGATGAAATTATCCCCTGCTGCGTTTCGGCAACAGGGGTAATTTTCATTCTGTTAAGTAGTTTTTCATCAGCTTCCGTCCTTTGCTCAGGCGGCTTTTGACGGTGCCCTCGGGAATTTTCAGGATTTGCTTTATCTCCTTGACGGTGAATTGCTCGATGTAATAGAGCACGACAACCTGCCTGATTTTTACAGGCAGGCTTTCGATTGCCATGCGGATTTCGGTTGATGCTTCGGCACTGTCTGACGTAATATCGGTATCGTGCAGTTCTGTTGTTTTCGCGGCGGACTTGAGCTGCTTGTTGCAGACATTTATCAAAATCCGCACCAGCCATGTTTTGAAATATTCCTCGTGCTTTAACGTGCCAAGCTTTTCAAAGGCGGTGAGGACAGCCGTTTGCACGGCGTCCTCGCAGTCCTTTTCATTTCTGAGCATGGACATCGCTACGCGATACAGCGTCGATTCGCTGTCAAGAATGAGGTTGCTGAAGGTTTCTCGCGTCATACTGCACCTCATTCTTTTATTTTAACACAGTCGTTGCGGAAGTTTAGCGTTATATTCTCCGCGTCGTCGTCAATCGTCTGCTCATCCTGTGAGTTGAAACGCAGATAAGCGTTGTCCATTACATCATCGTCAATAACGACACCATAGGTTAAGGTGCGCGTTTCGCCTTTACTCATGTGGAGAATGTTGCTTTCATCGCCGGGTGTAGAGCAGACAGTTGCTGCGTTGCCATAGAGAACTTCCTGCATAACGCCGTAAGCGTCCTCCTCGCCGTTGTGACGGTAGCTGCCGTCCTTGTCTTTTATC
>ONDL01000034.1 GCA_900316555.1 uncultured Eubacteriales bacterium
TGAGCAGCACCGCGTTGAAGTATTCTTCCAGCCCATCTACTCCACCGGAGCCGACCGCGTTGTCGGTGCGGAAGCTCTGCCCGTCTGAATGACGACAACATGGGATATATCCCGCCGAACGAATTTATCCGCGTCGCCGAACGCAACGGAGATATCACGGAGCTCGGCAGGCAGATTTTTGACCGCGTGTGCCGGTTTGTCAACAATGAGAATGTTGTCAATCAGGGCATCGAGTTCATCAACGTAAACCTCTCGCCCGCCCAATGTCTTGACGACGACCTCGCCGCCGATTTGTCGGGCATCGCGTTCAAGCACGGCGTGCCGATGAATATGTTCGACTTTGAGATTACAGAATCCTTCATCGACGATCATCAGGCGATTGTCAACCAGATGACTCGTCTGCAGGCAAGCGGCGCGGAGCTGTCGCTCGACGACTTCGGCACCGGCGCCTCTAATATCGCGCAGCTCCTCAAGCTGCCGATCCACGTTGTAAAGCTCGATATGTCGGTCGTGCACTCCTACTTCAAGGGAGAGTCAAAACTGCTGCCCGACCTGATCCAGATGTTCAGAAATTCCGATATGAAAATCGTTGTCGAGGGCGTAGAAACCGTCGATATGAAAACGCAGCTTGCAGAAATGGGCTGCGACTACGAACAGGGCTACTTCTTCTCAAAGCCCGTTCCGCCGAGCGCTTTCCTCGCGTACCTCAGAGCAACCCGATAAACAAAGCAGACTCAAAACGGGTCTGCTTTTCTATTTTAAAAGGAAAAGGCGGCCGAAAAACGACCGTCTTTTCGTTTAGTATATCAGTCAAGAAGAAGAGGATGACTATTTACTTAATCGAAGTTCTTCATGGCATCGATGCCTGTTTCGCCGGTTCTTACCTTTACAACGTCCTCAACGTCATAGACAAAGATCTTGCCGTCGCCGATGTGGCCTGTGTAAAGAACCTTCTTGGCGGTTTCGATTACGAGTGTAACGGGAACGGTGCAGACTACAACGTCAACCTGTACCTTGGGCAGGAGGTTAGCTTCGATCTGTACGCCGCGGTAGTATTCGGGCTTACCCTTCTGTGCGCCGCAGCCGAGTACGTGTGAAACTGTCATACCCGTAATACCTATGCCCATCATAGCGTTCTTGAGAGATTCAAGACGGGCTTCCTTACATACGATCTCAACCTTGGTGATCTTGGGTGTACCGTCGTCAAAGCTGGGCATCTTCTTAACCGCGACAGCCTCGGCAACGGGAACGTCGCCGCTGACAACAATGGGAGTTTCTCCCTCGTCGATATAGTCGGGAAGCATTGAGAAGCCTGCGTACGCGGAAGGCATACCGTGCTCTGTAGCGTCCAGACCTGTGATTTCCTCCTCGCGGGTAACGCGGAGACCGAAAATCTTTTTGATGATCAGGAATACAACGGTGATCGTAACGGCTGTCCATGCAGCTACGGAAGCAAAGCCGATAAGCTGCAGGCCCATGAGCTCAAATCCGCCGCCGTAGAACAGACCGACGAGCTTCTGACCCGAAGCGTTGGCGATAGCGTAGCCGGGAGCTGAATCTGTTGCGAAAAGACCTACAGAAAGAGTACCCCAGATACCGTTCATCATGTGAACCGCTACAGCGCCGACAGGGTCGTCGATGTGGAGCTTGTAGTCGAGAAGCCATACGCCGAATACTACGAGCAGACCGGCTACAAGGCCGATTACGATTGCGCCGAAGGCGTCGGTGACGTCGCAGGGAGCGGTGATTGCAACCAGACCCGCGAGAGAAGCGTTAAGACACATACTAACGTCGGGCTTGCCGTACTTGATCCATGTGAAAATCATACAAGCGACTGTCGCAACGGCAGGCGCGATGGTGGTTGTCAGGAAGATGGAGCCGAGCTGCTCAACAGAGGTAGCCGCAGCGCCGTTGAAGCCGTACCAGCCGAGCCAGAGGATAAATACGCCCAGCGCGCCGAGCGCGATGTTGTGACCCGGGAAAGCGCCGACCTTGACGACCTTGCCGTTTTTATCTCTCTTAAATTTGCCGATACGTGCGCCGAGGATCTTCGCGCCGATAAGAGCGGAGATACCGCCGACCATGTGGATAGCGCAGGATCCTGCGAAATCGTGGAAGCCGATCTGGCTGAGCCAGCCGCCGCCCCAGATCCAGTGCGCTTCGATCGGGTAGATGACCGCGGAGATCACGCCCGAGTATACGCAGTAGGACAGGAACTTTGTACGCTCCGCCATAGCGCCCGAAACGATCGTAGCGGTTGTAGCACAGAATACGAGGTTGAATACAAAGCTGGAGAAGTTGAAGTTTGCGTATGAGGTGAAGAGGTCAAATCCGGGCTTGCCGATAATTCCGACCAGATCCTCGCCCATCAGCAAACCGAAGCCGATGAGAATGAAGGTCACGGTTCCGATACAGAAGTCCATGAGGTTCTTCATAATAATATTGCCTGTGTTCTTGGCTCTGGTAAAGCCCGCCTCAACCATGGCGAAGCCTGCCTGCATCCAGAATACCAGCGCGGCTCCGATCAGGAACCACACGGCAAACAGCTGTTCATTTGTCAGTTGGGTGACGAATTCTCTGATTGATTCATTCACCTTGATCACTCCTTAAAAAATAAATTACATATATTCAAACCTGCCGTATGGGCGGGATTATTGTAATTATTCAGCTTAATTATCCCTTATGGTTTTACGACAAACGGCGCGTTCCCCCCGAAGGAAAAACGCGCCGTTGCGTAAGATATGAAAGAATATGGGATAATAGCTTGTTCAGCAATACCGCATATTTCTCATGTGCGGTATTTTATTATTTTATTCGACGGTGACGGATTTCGCGAGATTTCTCGGCTTGTCAACGTCGTTGCCCTTATTGACCGAGGTGTAGTACGCGAGCAGCTGCATCGGAACTGTCGCAACCATCGGCATGAGCATTTCGCTTATGCGCGGCACACGGATCAGATAATCCGCAGCCTCGCGGTCAATATCGGCTTGTTCGTCACAGATGACGATGGTCATAGCGCCGCGCGCCTTGACCTCTTTAATATTGGAAACCGTCTTTTCGAGCAGAGTGTTCTGCGTAGCGACGGCGATAACGGGCATACCGTCCGTGATCAGCGAGATCGTACCGTGCTTGAGCTCGCCTGCCGCGTAGCTCTCGGAGTGAATGTAGGATATCTCCTTGAGCTTGAGGGAGCCTTCCATCGAGAGCGCGTAGTCAAGTCCGCGTCCGATGTACAAAAGGCTGTCTGCGGTAATCAGCTTTGTCGAGATGTACTGGCAAACATCGAGGGTCTTTTCGATAGTCTCCTGAATGATGTCGGGCATCGCGGTGAGCTGAGAAGTGAGCTTTCTGCATTTCTCCTCGTCGATTCTGCCTCCCGCAAACGCCATTTCAAACGCCAGCAGATACATGACCGCGAGCTGCACCATATACGCCTTCGTTGACGCTACGGCGATCTCGGGACCTGCGTGGGTGTAGATAACCATATCAGCCTCGCGGGCTATCGAGCTTCCCTTGACATTGACGACGGCGAGCGTCTTTGCTCCCATCTCCTTTGCCAGGCTCAGCACCGCCTTTGAATCGGCTGTCTCGCCGGACTGGCTGATGATCACCACCAGATCGTCCTTGCCGAGCAGCGGATCGCGGTAACGGAATTCGCTCGCGATGTCAACGGTGACGGATACGCGCGCCAGCTTTTCGATGACATACTTGCCTACCATTCCAGCGTGCATCGCCGTTCCGCAGGCGACGATAAAGATATTGTTGACGTTTTTGAGGGCTTCGGGTGTGATTCCGCACTCGGACAGATCGGGAAGTCCGTCCTCGATGCGGGGAGTTACGGTCGTCTTGACGGCGGTGGGCTGTTCATGGATCTCCTTGATCATGAAGTGAGGATATCCGCCCTTCTCGGCGCTGTCCTCGTCCCAGTCGGCGGTGTGCAGTTCCTTTTCTATCATTCTGCCGTGCAGACTGCAGAAATGAACCGAACCGTTCTTTAGCACCGCGATCTCGCCGTACTCCAAAAGATAATAGTCCTTTGTATACTTAATAATAGCGGGAACGTCTGAGGCAACAAAGACCTCGCCCGTGCCCTGACCGACAATCAGAGGGCTTTCGCAGCGTACCGCGTATACCGTGTCGGGACGGTCGGCAAATACAATGCCGAGTGCGAACGAACCGCGGAGCTCATGGAGAACCTTGCGGATACAGCGGATCGGATTGCCGTCGTAGTAGAAGTCGAGGAGCTGAGCCACGACCTCGGTGTCTGTATCAGAGAGAAACTCTGTGCGCTCATTGTCGATCAGAAACTGCTTGAGCTGCTTGTAGTTCTCGATAATGCCGTTGTGAACGATGGTCACGCGTCTGCCCGAATGCGGGTGTGAGTTTACGTCCGACGGCTCTCCGTGAGTCGCCCAGCGCGTGTGACCTATGCCCGCGTGTCCGTGGGGCTTGCCTTCCTTCTCCATTTTGTTTACAAGATCGGAAAGTCTTCCCTTCGTCTTGGCTACGGCGATTTTTCCGTCCTCAAAAACGGCGATGCCCGCAGAGTCATATCCTCTGTATTCGAGCTTTGTCAGCGCCGATACCAAAACGTCCGTACAGTCGCGGGGACCGACATATCCTACAATTCCGCACATATATTAGTTACCTCCGAAAATAGAATTAGCATATTATATTATATACTAATTTTATATTATAGTCAAACGCCAAAGAGCATTTCACCGTAAGAAGGATACGGCCAGTAGTTCGCGGAGGTCTCTGTTTCCATTGAATCGCCTACTGCTCTGAGCTCTTCCATCTTCGCGAATACCTTCTCGCGGAAATAGGTCGCGCAGGCTAGAACGTCGCCGCTGTACTTATCAGCCTCTGCAACCGCGCTCTCGAGCTCTGAGGTTTTGTTTACAAACGCCTCGAGCTGCTCCGAAAGGCTTTCGAGCAGGCTTTCCTCGGCTGCGGTCGAGATGCTTGCCGATACGCTCTTCTTGAGCGATACGGTCTCGGCGAGCTCCCTGACGAAGGAGATTACTGCAGGTGTGATGTTCTTCTTTGCCATTTCGAGCATTGTGAGCGCCTCGATGTTGAGCTGCTTTGCGTAGTGCTCGAGCTCGATCTCATAACGTGCGCGGATCTCGGCTTCGGATACGATTCCGTTTCTGACAAAGAGGTCGATGTTCTTCTGATCTACATAATGAGCCATTGCCTCGGGCAGCGACTTGTAGTTGCAAAGTCCGCGCTTTGCGGCTTCCTCGACCCACTCGTCGGTGTAGTTGTCGCCGTTGAAGATGATTCTCTGATGGGCTGTGAAGGTATCCTTGATCAGAGCCTTGAGGGCCGCCTCAACGTCCTCTGCGTCCTTTACGGCTTCATAGAACTGGCTGAGCTCCTCGGCTACCATGGTGTTGAGCATGTAGTTCGGGCAGGCGATGTTAAGCGATGAACCGAGCGCTCTGAACTCGAACTTGTTGCCCGTGAATGCAAACGGAGAGGTGCGGTTACGGTCGGAGTTATCCTTGCGGAAGTCGGGAAGTACGTCTACGCCTGTCTCCATCTTCGCCTTGTCGTGGCTGCGGTACTCCTTACCCTCGATGATGCTCTCAACAAGAGCGCCGAGATCGTCGCCGAGATACATAGAAATAATTGCGGGCGGCGCTTCGTTCGCGCCGAGTCTGTGGTCGTTGCCCGCGGAAGCTACAGTGATACGGAGCAGATCCTGATACTCGTCAACCGCCTTTACGATAGCCGCGAGGAAGAGCTGGAACTGCAGGTTATCCTCGGGGTTCTTGCCGGGGTCGAGAAGGTTCTCGCCCGTGTTGGTGGAAATTGACCAGTTATTGTGCTTGCCCGAGCCGTTGACACCCGCGAAGGGCTTCTCGTGGAGCAGGCATACAAGGCCGTGACGCTCGGCGACCTTCTTCATAATCTCCATGCAGAGCTCATTGTGGTCGGTCGCGATATTGGAGGTCGAGAAGATCGGAGCAAGCTCGTGCTGTGAGGGTGCGACCTCGTTGTGCTTTGTCTTTGCGAGCACGCCGAGCTTCCAGAGCTCCTCGTCGAGATCCTTCATGTATGCCGCGACTCTGGTCTTGATGGAGCCGAAGTAGTGGTCTGCAAGCTCCTGACCCTTGGGAGCCTTTGCGCCGAAGAGCGTTCTGCCTGTGTAGATCAGGTCGGGTCGCTGATCGTACATCTTCTTGTCGATCAGGAAGTACTCCTGCTCGGGACCTACGGTCGTGGTAACGCGCGTTACGTTCTCCTTGCCGAGAAGCTGCAGAACCTTGACCGCCTCGCTGCTCAGGCGCTCCATCGAGCGGAGAAGAGGAGTTTTCTTATCGAGAACCTCGCCTGTGTATGAACAGAACGCGGTGGGAATGTAAAGTGTCGCGTCGCGGATAAACGCGGGAGAGGTGGGATCCCATGTGGTGTAGCCTCTCGCCTCAAAGGTCGCGCGGATGCCGCCGCTCGGGAAGGAGGACGCGTCGGGCTCGCCCTTGATGAGCTCCTTGCCTGAGAATTCCATGATTACCTGGTCGCCGTCGGGACAGATAAAGCTGTCGTGCTTCTCTGCTGTAACGCCTGTCATAGGCTGGAACCAGTGTGTGTAGTGGGTGCAACCCATCTCAACCGCCCAGTCCTTCATGGCGTTGGCAACTACGTTTGCTACGCTCAGATCAAGCGGCTCGCCGTTCTGGACTGTTCTCTTGAGCGCTTTATAGGTTGACTTCGGCAGGCGCTCCTGCATTTTTTTGTCGTTAAACACCATACTGCCGAACATTTCGGGTACTTTTGACATAAAAATCGTCTCCTTGCGTTTCGTAAACAAAGCAAAAAAGGGTGCGGAGAGCATCTGCCCTCAGCACCCTTGCCGTGTCATTGCTGACAGTATACACCCATTCGGAGGGTTTGTCAAGGGGTATTGCAATAATTTTTTCGAATCTTGCAAATTTTCTCAAAAATACCTCGTTTTCTCCCTGTTGTTGCCGTTAATTTTGCATGAACAACAATTTTTCTTGCAGTTTTCTATTGACAACACAAGAATAACGGTTATATAATAGTGCACGTAAGAATTCCGACGAAAGGAAGAAGGCAAATGAGTCAGACAATAAACCGACCATTGGAAAACACCCTCTATTCCCCGCGTTTTGAGCACGACAACTGCGGCATCGGCGCGGTGGTAAACATCAACGGCATCAAGTCACACGCGACTGTGGCGAACGCCCTAACCATTGTTGAAACACTTGAGCACCGCGCAGGCAAGGACGCCGACGGCAAGACAGGCGACGGCGTTGGTATCCTGGTGCAGATTTCGCATAAATTCTTCAAAAAGGCGGCAAAGGCGATCGGCGTTGACCTCAAAGGCGAACGCGACTACGCTGTGGGAATGTTTTTCTTCCCTCAGAATGAGCTTATGCGCAGCCAGTCAAAAAAATTATTTGAAATTATCGCGCGCAAGGAAGGACTGACCGTCCTCGGCTGGAGAGAAGTGCCCGCCGACACAAAGGTCATCGGTCAGCGCGCTCTCGACTGTATGCCATACATCGAGCAGTGCTTCATTCAGCGTCCCTCGGGCGTGAAGAAGGGTCTTGACTTTGACCGCAGACTCTACGTCGCGCGCAGAGTGTTTGAGCAGAGCAACGAGGACACATATGTCGTTTCTCTCTCGAGCCGCACGATCGTATATAAGGGAATGTTCCTTGTCGGCGACCTCCGCCGCTTCTTCCTCGATTTGCAGGACGAGGACTTTGAGTCCGCTATCGCGATGGTTCACTCACGCTTCTCGACCAACACCAACCCGAGCTGGCAGAGGGCTCATCCCAACCGCATGATCGTCCACAACGGCGAGATCAACACTATCCGCGGCAACGCAGACAAGATGCTCGCGCGTGAGGAAACAATGCAGAGCGAGCACCTCAAAGGCGACCTCGACAAGGTAATGCCCGTTGTCAACACCGAGGGCAGCGACTCCGCGATGCTCGACAACACCCTCGAATTCCTCGTTATGAGCGGCATGGACTTACCCCTTGCCGTTATGACGACTATCCCCGAGCCGTGGGACAACAACCGCGCAATGAACCAGAAAAAGCGCGATTTCTATCAGTACTACGCGACGATGATGGAACCGTGGGACGGCCCTGCGGCGATACTCTTTACCGACGGCGACGTTATGGGCGCTGTGCTCGACCGAAACGGCTTAAGACCCTCGCGCTACTACATCACCGACGACGGCAACCTGATCCTCTCCTCAGAGGTCGGCGCGCTTCCCGTCCCCGTTGAAAACGTTATCACAAAGGAACGTCTGCGCCCGGGCAAAATGCTGCTTGTTGACACCGTAAAGGGCAGACTTATCGACGACGACGAAATCAAGCAGACCTACGCCTCAAAGCAGCCGTACGGCGAGTGGCTCGACTCAAACCTCGTTGAGCTGCGCGACCTCAAGATCCCGAACGAGAAGGTCGAAAGACATCACCGCGAGGAGCGCAGAAAGCTCCAGAAGGCGTTCGGCTACACGTATGAGGACGTGATGAATTCTATCCTGCCGATGGCGAAAAACGGCAGCGAGCCTATCTCCGCGATGGGCACCGACAAGCCGATCGCCGCGCTCTCGAACGAGCCGCAGCCGCTGTTCAACTACTTCAAGCAGCTCTTCGCGCAGGTAACAAATCCGCCTATCGACGCTATCCGCGAGGAGATCGTCACCTCGACCACCGTTTATATCGGTTCGGCGGGAAATATCCTGGAGGAAAAGCCCTCGAACTGCAAGGTTCTCAAGGTTCACAACCCGATCCTCTCCTCCACAGATATCCTCAAGCTCAAAAACATGAAAATCAGCGGCTTCAAGGTAGCCGTTATCCCGATTCTTTACTACAAGAACACCCGTCTTGACAAGGCGATAAAAAGGCTGTTCCTGGCGGCTGACAGAGCCTATAACGAAGGCGCGAATATCCTGATCCTCTCTGACAGAGGAGTCGACGAGAATCACCTCGCTATCCCCTCTCTGTTAGCTGTATCCGCCCTTCATCAGCACCTTGTAGACACCAAACGCAGAACCTCGCTCTCACTCGTACTCGAGAGCGGCGAGCCCCGTGAGGTTCACCATTTCGCGACGCTTCTCGGCTACGGCGTAACCGCCATCAATCCCTACATGGCTGAGGAAACAATCCACGAGCTCATTCACGACGATCTGCTCGACAAGGACTTCTACGCGGCGGTCAGCGACTACAACGACGCTATTCTGCACGGTATAGTAAAAATTGCTTCTAAAATGGGCATTTCTACCATTCAGTCCTACCTCGGCTCGCGCATTTTTGAGGCTGTCGGAATCAGCAGCGACGTTATCGACAAGTACTTCGCGGGCACCGTCAGCAGAGTCGGCGGCATCACAATCAAGGATATCGAAAGAAATACAGACAGACTTCACACCGCGGCGTTTGACCCGCTCGACCTCGGGGTATCAAACGAGCTTGAGTCACGCGGCAGCCATAAATTCCGCAGCGGACGCGAGGAACATCTCTATAATCCGCGCACTATCCACACCCTCCAGCAGGCGACCAAAAAGGGCGATTACGCGCTCTACAAGCTGTATTCCCAGCTTATCAACGAGGAGATGGATCCCATCTGCCTGAGAGGTCTGCTCGACTTCAACTACCCCGAAAATCCCGTTCCGATCGACGAGGTCGAGAGCGTTGAATCGATCGTCAGACGCTTCAAGACAGGCGCTATGTCCTACGGCTCGATTTCGCAGGAGGCTCACGAGGCTCTCGCTCTCGCGATGAACTCACTGCACGGCAAGTCAAACTCCGGCGAGGGCGGCGAAAGCCCCGAAAGACTGCTCACAAAGGGCACAAAGGAGAACCGCTGCTCAGCAATCAAGCAGGTAGCCTCGGGACGCTTCGGCGTAACGAGCGAATACCTCACCTCAGCCGACGAGATCCAGATCAAGATGGCTCAGGGCGCAAAGCCCGGCGAAGGCGGTCACCTGCCCGGCAAGAAGGTATATCCGTGGATTGCGAAAACAAGACACTCCACTCCGGGCGTATCGCTGATTTCACCTCCGCCCCACCACGACATTTACTCAATCGAGGACTTGGCTCAGCTCATCTATGACCTCAAGAACGCCAACAAGGCAGCGAGAATCTCCGTCAAGCTCGTTTCGGAGTGCGGCGTAGGCACAGTCGCCGCGGGCGTAGCAAAGGCAGGCGCTGGCGTTATCCTGATCTCGGGTCACGACGGCGGTACGGGCGCGGCTCCAGGAAGCTCGATCTACAACGCGGGTCTGCCGTGGGAGCTCGGTCTCGCCGAGGCTCACCAGACTCTCGTTATGAACAACCTGCGAAACAAGGTTGTAATCGAAACCGACGGCAAGCTGATGACAGGCCGCGACGTTGCGATCGCCGCTATGCTCGGCGCTGAGGAATTCGGCTTCGCGACAGCTCCGCTTGTTACCCTCGGATGCGCGATGATGCGCGTCTGCAACCTCGACACCTGCCCCTTCGGCGTTGCGACACAGAACCCCGAGCTGCGCAAGAGATTTATGGGCAAGCCCGAGTACGTAATCAACTTCATGCGCTTTGTCGCCGAGGAGCTGAGAGAATACATGGCTCGTCTTGGCGTGCGCACTCTCGACGAGCTCGTCGGCAGAACCGACCTGCTCCGTCAGAAGGATAACCTCACCGACAGAGAAAAGCAGATCGATCTCAGCAAGCTGCTCAGCTCTGATTTCAGCGAGCCGGTCAAATACACCGAAAAGAACCTCTATAACTTTGAATTTGAAAAGACCGTTGACGAAAACGTCCTGCTCAAGAAGTTCAAAAAGGCGCTTGCGAACGGCGGAGGCGGACAGCTTGAAATGGATATCAAAAACACCGACCGTTCTCTCGGCACGGCGTTCGGCTCCGAGCTCACAAAGAAGTACGGCTCCGCTCTTTCCGACGACAGCTTCACCGTTTGCTGCCACGGCTCGGGCGGTCAGAGCTTCGGCGCGTTCATTCCGAAGGGTCTGACCCTCAAAATCGAGGGCGACAGCAACGACTACTTCGGCAAGGGGCTCTCGGGCGGCAAGCTGATCGTTTATCCGCCGAAGGGCTCTAAGTTCGAAGCGAGTGAGAACATCATCATCGGCAACGTAGCTCTGTACGGCGCAACAAGCGGCTATGCGTTCATTAACGGCGTCGCGGGCGAGCGCTTCTGCGTGCGCAACTCAGGCGCGACAGCGGTCGTTGAGGGCGTAGGCGACCACGGCTGCGAGTACATGACGGGCGGTACGGTCGTTGTTCTCGGCAAAACGGGCAACAACTTTGCCGCGGGTATGTCGGGCGGCGTAGCGTATGTCCTCGACGAGCACCACCACCTCTACAAGCGCCTCAACAAGGAGCTTGTCGAATGCACAGAGGTCAGCGAGCACGAGGCGTACTCGGTAGTAAAAGCACTTATAGAGGAGCACGTAGCCGCTACAGGCTCCGCCAAGGGTCAGAAGATCCTCGACGATTTCAAGCACTACCTGCCGCTGTTCAAGAAGATCATTCCGCACGACTACAAGAAGATCACAACCGAAATCGCTTCACTTGAGCAAAACGGCGCAACACCCGAACAGGCGCGCATTGAGGCGTTTTACAATATCATCAACGACAGATAAGGAGGAGAAAGATGGGAAAGCCAACAGGATTTATGGAATATCAGCGTGAGGAAGCCCCAGCCTTCTCCGTATATGAACGAATCAAAAATTTCGACGAATTTCACGAGCCGCTCAGCCGTGAGGAACAGCAGAAGCAAGGCGCGCGCTGCATGGAATGCGGCGTACCCTTCTGCCAGTCGGGCATGATGCTCGGCGGCATGATCTCGGGCTGTCCGCTCAACAACCTCATCCCCGAATGGAACGACCTTGTGTTCCGCGGCGCGTGGGAACAGGCGTATCACCGCCTCAAAATCACCAACAACTTCCCCGAGTTCACCTCCCGCGTTTGTCCGGCTCTCTGTGAAAAGGCATGCACCTGCGGCGCGAACGGCGACGCGGTGACGGTGAGGAACAACGAATTCGCAATCGTTGAAACCGCCTATGCAAACGGCTGGGCAAAGGCAGATCCGCCCAAGACACGTACAGGCAAGAAAATCGCCGTTATCGGATCAGGCCCCTCGGGACTTGCCGCTGCCGACCAGCTCAACAAGCGCGGCCACAGCGTGACCGTTTTTGAGAGAAGCGACCGCATCGGCGGCCTGCTGATGTACGGCATACCAAACATGAAGCTCGAGAAAACCATCATCGAGCGCCGCCTTGACGTTATGCGCGAGGAAGGAATCACATTCCGCACAAGCGTGAACGTCGGCAAGGATATTTCTTTTGAGGAATTAAACAAAGAATTTGACCGCATAGTTCTCGCCTGCGGAGCCTCAAATCCGCGCGATATCAAGGCCGAGGGCAGAGATGCAAACGGCATCTACTTCGCGGTAGACTTTCTGAAATCCACTACAAAAGCTCTGCTCGACAACGGTCTGACTGAGGGCTATATCAGCGCGAAGGGCAAGAACGTCCTCGTTATCGGCGGCGGCGACACGGGCAACGACTGCGTAGGCACCTGCGTCCGCCACGGCGCAAAGAGCATTCTACAGCTCGAGATGATGCCCAAGCTGCCCGACACCCGCGCGGAAAACAACCCGTGGCCTGAATGGCCGAGGGTCTGCAAAACGGACTACGGTCAGGAGGAAGCCGCTGCGGTATTCGGCAAGGATCCGAGAGAATATCAGACGACGGTCAAGGAATTCATCAAGGACAACAACGGCGACCTCAAGGCGGTTGTGCTCGTCAAGCTCGACGCCGTAAAGGACAGCAAGACAGGCAGACTGAACATGACTCCGATCGAGGGCAGCGAATACATCGTCGACTGCGAGCTCGCGCTTATTGCGGCGGGCTTCCTCGGCAGCGAGAGCTATGTAACCGACAGCTTCGGCGTAGCGCTCGACGGCAGAACAAACGTCGCGGGTCAGAACGGCACCCACCTGACGAGCGTGCCGAACGTATTTACCGCGGGCGATATGCACAGCGGTCAGTCACTCGTAGTGCGCGCGATCCGCGACGGCCGCGACTGCGCAAGGGAAGTCGACGAGAGCCTGATGGGCTACACTAATCTTTAAGGAGGCTGCGGCATGACTAAATATATCTTTGTTACGGGCGGCGTAGTTTCGGGTCTCGGCAAAGGCATCACCGCCGCCTCGCTCGGCAGACTCCTCAAAGCGCGCGGTCTTAAGGTCGCGGCTCAGAAACTCGACCCATACATCAACGTCGACCCAGGCACAATGAGTCCTTATCAGCACGGCGAGGTCTACGTAACCGAGGACGGCGCTGAAACCGACCTCGACCTCGGTCACTATGAGCGTTTTATCGACGAGGATCTCAACAAGTTCTCTAATCTCACGACAGGCAAGGTCTACTCGAACGTTATCTCGAAGGAACGCCGCGGCGAATACCTCGGCAAAACCGTTCAGGTTATTCCGCATATCACCGACGAGATCAAGCGGTTCATCTACTCCGTCGGCAAGAAAACCGACGCTGACGTTGTTATCACCGAAATCGGCGGCACCATAGGTGACATCGAGAGCCAGCCGTTTCTCGAGGCTATCCGTCAGGTCGGCCATGAAATCGGCAAGGAAAACCGCCTGTATATCCACGTAACCCTCGTCCCCTACCTCAAGGCTTCGGGCGAGCACAAGTCAAAGCCCACTCAGCACAGCGTCAAGGAGCTGCAGGGCTTGGGTATCGCTCCCGACGTGATCATTCTCCGCGCCGACGAGCCGATTACCGACACGGGTATCTTTGAAAAAATCGCGGGCTTCTGCAACGTGCGCCGCGACTGTGTAATCGAGAACCTCACGCTTCCCGTGCTCTATGAGGCTCCGCTCATGCTCGAAAAGGCGCATCTCTCGGACATCGTCTGCCGCGAGCTCGATATCGAGTGCGGCAAGCCCGACCTCTCTGACTGGGAGCATATGATCGAGCGCATCAAGAACCGCGAGCGCGTTGTCAGGATCGGTCTTGTCGGCAAGTACGTTGAGCTGCACGACGCTTATCTCAGCGTAGCCGAGGCTCTCCACCACGCCGGTTACTACCAGAACACGAAGGTCGACATCGAATGGCTCGATTCCGAGGATATCACCGAGGAGAACGTCAGCGAAAAGCTGAACAGTCTTGACGGCATTATCATTCCCGGCGGCTTCGGCAAGCGCGGCATCGAAGGCATGGTTCTCAGCGCCAAGTACGCAAGAGAAAACGACCTCCCCTACTTCGGCATCTGCCTCGGAATGCAGATTGCGGTCATTGAGTTCGCGAGAAACGTCGCGGGCATCGAAAACGCCAACTCGGGCGAATTTGACCGCTCCGTACCCGACGTAATCGACTTTATGCCCGGGCAGAACGACGAGATCGACAAGGGCGGCACTCTGCGTCTCGGCGCGTATCCCTGCGTTATTCAGGAAAACACGACAATGCTCCGCGCGTACGGCAAAAGGGAAATCAGCGAACGCCACCGCCACCGCTATGAGTTCAACAACGACTACCGCGAGCAGATCGCAGGCGCGGGTCTGACGCTCTCGGGACTCTCTCCCGACGGCAGACTTGTCGAAACCGTTGAGCTGAGCGACCGCGACTTCTATGTCGGCGTGCAGTACCACCCCGAATTCAAATCGCGTCCGAACAATCCGCACCCGCTGTTCTCAGCGTTTATCAGCGCGGCTATAAAGCAAAAATATAATTAACCTTATAATCGGGCAAAGATGAAAAACCATCTTTGTCCGTATTTTTTTCGAATGTAATTGTTGTTGTAATAGTTTTGTTATACTCGGTCTGATATAATATAGCCACAGTCAAACGAAACACTGTATTTTATTGAAGCAAAGGAGACGAAAACTATGTTGAAACTTTTATTTATCGCAATCACCGCCGCAACAGCTGCAACCGCAGCCGCAGCCGCAAAGGCAGCTATTTTCAGCAAAAAATCAGCGCAAGACAACTACGTGAACACAACAGTGTCGGAGAGGATCTACGAGTCGTCAGCTAACGTGCCGGCAAATGCGTATCTCCCGTCAGAATACGATGACGAGTCAGAGTGTATGTACATTTGAAAGAATAGCAATCGCCTGAAACAGCAATTGCCGAAAAAAAGATTTGAGGTGATAATATGACAGCGATCAAGAAGCACGCAATTGAACTGATCATGAATCTGCCTGACGAAGAAATCAGGGCAATTCTGGAAAAATACGAATTGACAAAGCCCGATTCCACCGCGAAAATCGACGAGTCGGTTCTGTCAGGTGAATCAACCACAGTTTTCCCTCACGACTACAACAACGAAAGGGAGTTCCTTGAGGCACTGGAGGAATAAACATGATACACCCGGACTTTGAACACATAAGATGACCCCGCCTGAGAAATTCGGACGGGGTTGTTTGTTATTTAGCGAGGGGGCGTTGAAGTCAATCTTCATAGATCACCTCTGTGCAGGGTTTGCACGGTTTTTAAATACCTCACTATATATTATTTTCTATAAGAAAGGTTTAAAAAAACTTCAACTATGCACAACCCTGCATTATTCTAATTTGGAATTAGAGATATGCCGCTTTAGATAAAGC
>ONDL01000078.1 GCA_900316555.1 uncultured Eubacteriales bacterium
GGTGTAGGTGTATAAAGCGGCAAACATCACGACCTCAGCAGCGGTAATGATAATCAGCAGCCAAAGCGCTACCTTTTTGAATATAGAAGATTTCATACGCACACCTCCCGATTATCATTATTATACAGTATTCCGAGGCGATTGTCACTAAAAAATTTGCGCATATTTAATGACAAATCAAAAACACTGTGTTATACTATAAGCAGTAAAAACAAAACGGAGAATGAACTATGAAAGCTACATCATCAAAAAAGGGCAGCACCTGCACACTGACCGTTGAAGGAAAAATCGACACGATGACCGCTCCCGAGTTGGAAGAAGCAGTAAAATCAAATCTTCCCAAATGCGATAAAATGATTTTTGACTTTTCCAATACAGACTATATCACCTCGGCAGGCTTGCGCGTGCTGGTGTATGCTCAGCGCGAGCTGATGAAGAAGGGCGGCGTTGAAATAACGGGCGTAAACGATAGCATCAAAAACGTCTTTACCGTTACGGGAATGTACAAGGTACTGAAAATCAAATAATACTACGTTATATCAAACAGGGATTTCCGTTAACCGGGAATCCTTATTTTTTAGCAAAGATTTGACGTTGCCGGACAATTAACAGGTCATCTGGCTAAAAACAGACACTTGACCCGAAAAGCGTCTAAATGTAGACAAACAGCGGCTTTTTTGAAGATTGTATTTGCCTGAAATCGGTGTTATGATATAGCCAAAGTCAAGGGGACACGAAAACAAAATCCCAAAACAAAATCAAAGAAAAGGAGATAACACCATGAAAAAGACTAATAAAATCAAAACAAGGATCATATCAACAGTATTATCGGCCATCACCGTTTGTTCGGTCGGCACCGTTGCGCTGACAAGCGCTTCGGCGGCTTCAAACACCGTTTCTGCCGGCACGACGATCACCGACGACTACAGTATCAAACTCGACAGCGATTTGAACGCGGTAAAGAACCTCACCTCATCGACCATCTTCAAGGTGCTTGAAGAGTGCACCGGTTGGGGCAAGTTCGTTACCCCGGCGCTCGGCGGACTGCTCGATTCCTTTGTCGGCACCGAAGATCAGACCGCTCAGAAGTTAGACGAGATCAGCGACAAGATCGACAAGCTGTTTGACAGGATCGACAGCCTTGAAAGCTCGATGAAAACGGCGTTCACCACAGAGCTCGGCATCAACAGCTTCTACAACAAGTTCATCGAATTCAAGTCGCAAACAAAGGCGATGCAAAAGAAGATCGACGAGACGCTCGTAAACACCAAGCTCAGCAACGCCGACAAGATGGCTAAGATCGCAAGCCTGACCGGTAACTACAGCGAATGGAGAGCTAAATTTGAGGATGTCCTCGGCTCGCTCAACGAGCTGTTCAAGCAGCCTGTCATGACCAGAAACAATAACATTTTTGAACTTTCATACAACCACTACACCAACACCAGCCTGCTCAGCGGCGAAGCTATAGACAAGGCTAAGCCCGTATGCGATTACGTTATGTCTGCTTACTCCGCAGGTTGCGCCACCATTATGGAAAGCCTTTCCGCGCAGCTTTACGTAAACGCTTTGCCCGAAAAAACGCAGGCGGCAATCAACAAAGACTTTTCAGCGCATATCTGCCGGGACGCGGACGACGTTGCCGACGAGATAAAAGAAGTTAATAGGTATTTGACCACGGATGAGATAAAAGAAGGAGAAAGCATATATTATATCGGCAGCGACGGTGTGCATTACGATAATGCTGACTTTTCTTTAGGAGGAAAATACTATAAAATAAAGCCCTATAACGGTTGGATCACAACGGTGGAACTGAAGCCGATATATCCTACCGACATTTTCTATGGACTGTATCAGAGAGTTACGGAAGGTTCACGCTGCATATATGTGGACAAGGGCAACTCAAACATTGCTATGAGCAATAAGCTCAGCGTGCTGGATCACACAAAAAATCCCAACGCAAACGGAAAATGGTCTGATGACGCGGGTAAAAACACCGCAGACTGGTTCAACAACACCCTCGCCGGCGACGCGCTCAACGGTGACAAGATCAAAGCGCTTGCTAACGACGCAAGCAGCAAGGGAATCACCCTGCGCACGCTGCTCGATCAAAACGGATTCGATACATCCAACCTTCCTCAAAACACCAACCTCGTTACTGAGGGCGCACGTAACGATTCTGTCAGCAGCCTTTCAGAGCTCGTCGGCTACAACTATCAAAGATCCTGCTACAAGGGGATCAATATCGACCAAGTAGGCGCGAGCGAGCGCACGATCCAACTGATCGACTGCGGCGTCAACATTTGGAAGAATGATAGATGGAACTACGCGTACAGCGGCAACGCCTGCGTATTCAAGCTCGCGTAAATAACGACATAGCAACAGAAACCGCCCTTTTGGATAGAACCGAAAGGGCGGTGTTTTTATGCTGTTATTCCTTCTATACCGTTGTCAAGCTCGGTGATCGTTTCAACGATAAACTCCTTCGGCTCGGCAAAGCCGCCCTCTACCCACATCGAGATCACCGCCAAACAGCCTTGCGCACGGTAGCGGCTTATATAGGCAAGGCGTTTGTCGTCGAGCTTTGAGCCTGTTTTCTCGCTCTCCACCTGACGGAACACGCCCTCTATCATTTGGGTGAGGTCGGCGTGCAGCTGTCCGGTGTTGTTGGGACTGAAAATCATTTTGAACACCGCGCGGTTATCAGACATATAATCCAGCAGACTCTTGAAAAATGCCTCCGCGGGCTGTTCACCGAGCTCCAGCGCGATATACGCGATCTCGGTCATGGTTTCTCCCTCGATTTTTTCGTTGAGATCGTATATATCAAGATAATGCGTGTAAAAAGTCGCGCGTCCGATATCCGCTCTGTCAACCAGCTCCTGCACGGTGATCTTGTGCAGCTCCTTTTCGGACAACAGCTCGGCAAACGCGGTGTAGATCGCCCTTTTGGTTCTTTGCGTCCTGCGGTTGTGCTTGCTTTCACTCATCATATCCACGCTCCTTCGGTATGCTAGTATCATATCAAATTTTCCGGCGGATTGCAAGATATAGACAATTATATTGCAAACTGTCCGAATATAGACGACTGTTCTGCAAACTGTCCGAAAACAGACAGATCGGCGGAGAGTTGAATATGGATTATATTTTGATTAGATGTTATCATATAACCACAGTAAAAAATATGACACAGAAGAAACGGAGAAATAAAAAATGAAAAAAATATTTTGTGCTCTTATTGCAGCGGCAACTCTTTTTGCATCCACGGTCCCGGCTTTTGCTGCTGAAGTAAATACAGCCCCGTCCACGGATATTGACGGAACAAAACACAGACTTGTGAAAAGCGTAAAAGTGTACTGTGCTGACTATGATACAAATGAATGGAGCTTGGATTACACGCAGAACGTGGAATATCAAAACGCGTATCCCACGATGATAGAACAGGTTTACAGCGATGAAGAGATCGGCTCATCAAAAATGCTTTTTGAATATACTTTTGAAAACAATATGCCTAAAACTTCCGTCATAAAGAATGACGCTGATCATGAAACCACGAAAATCGAGTACAACAACGGAAGGGTTTACAACGTCCATACCGATAACGAGGGCGGCGGATCAAGCGACACCATCTATCAGTATGCTAACGGCGACGGATATTTTACTTCTCTTTTGGGTTCAAGGTACACGCCGGGCACTGAGTATTCTCCTGAAGAATTTGCCGAGGAGATGGATTCGGTTCAGATTATCACAGAGAACGGCGTAATCAAAAAGAGCATCAACACCGGCTACTTTACAAAATGGACGTCCGGATCAAAGAAAAACTGGACGAGATTCAACGGTACTTACACAACTGAGTATGACAGCGACGGCATTGTAAAAATTATGTCGGCGGATTTTCGAGAAGCTCCTTCTCAGATTCAAAAGACCGTAGAGGTCGAGAAGGAAAACGGTATCATAACCGGCACAATCCTAAAATCAGGAACAAACGGCGCGGTAAAATTCGAGTTTGAATATACCGATGAGGAAATCAACGCGGCAAGATACGCTCAAATGATGAACTACTTTATCATCGGAGCAGGAAGCAATTATTACAACTATAATTGGTATTGATGAAAGGGCGCTCCGGGCGGTGTAACTGTATGTCAGTTTCAAATTCATTGGATTGGAAGCATCTTTTCCACCAAATCAAAATCATTTTTATTCTGTTATGTGCCGTATCCTACCATATATGGTGTCGAGATTTTTCGAGGATAGTTTCTCTGTTATACAAAAAATATTATTTGCAGGAGAATGTTAGCGTTGTGTTGCTCGTGAAGTAGAGCGAGAGCGTGGTTTCGGATTTCAGCGAAAGCGTCGCGCCCTTAAAGGACGTACCCTCGGGGAATACGCCGATAACGGGATCATTAATGTCGATGGAAACATTTTCAAAATCATTAAGCGTATCGGTCTCGTCAAAATACTCCTTTGCATACGCGCCGTATTGGAGCATTTTTTCTACGAGCGGAAACGCCTTTGCGTATTCTTTTTGCTCATCCGTTCCCTTATCGTCAGCGTGTTCGAGCAGATAATCGGCATATTCCTTGACGGAATAGGTATAACTGTCGCCTTGATCAACACCGTCGATGATTTGTGCCGTAATATTTGAAGTCATTTCCTTCGCGGCAACGCTGCACGGGAACACATAATAGGTCTTGCCGCCGACAGTCTTTTGCTCAGCGTGAGGCAGCGAAGTGTCGGACTGTTCTTTGACATATACCGTCTGATAAGTAACGGTATTGCCGGTGACCGTGTTGTAATTCTTTGATGTCGGCACACCCAAAACTTGGTGGAACCTCTCTGTCCAGTCGGTAACGCCTTCGCTTTCCTTTACCCGGCTGTACATTTCTCCGGCGGAAACGCACCACGCGTCTCCCCATTTCAATTCGACTTCTTCGCCCGCCGGATAGCTGTCGGGATATTTATGCGTAATCGTCACGAGGACCTTGTCGCCGTCCCATATCACCCTGTCATCGTCCTTAGAGATGTTGACCGGAGGCATGATCTCATCTTCGTCGGCAAACACAGCGTCGCGCACCGAAAGCTCGTACAATTCGTCGTTGCTGAGCTTACTGTCCAGCGATGACGGCAGACCCGCGAGAAAATACTGGATATTTGTCACGTCGGTAACAGCGATCTCACCGTCGCCCGTCACGTCCGCCGCGTCAAGCACAATGCCTACGGGAAAGTCAGCGAGATAGTTCTGGATACAGGTGACGTCCGAGATGCTCACGGTACCATCGCCGTTCGCATCTCCCTTGACCCATGCGGTCTTTTTCTCGGCGGCGGCTGCTGTCAGCGACGGTGCCGCGTTCAAAGCCAGCATAACAGCTGACAGAAAAGCAGAAATTGCTTTTTTATATTATTCCTCCTGATATTAATTATTATACAATACCGTATATATCATAGTATAAGGAAACGAAAAAGTCACGATAAAATTTGTTGCGGCAAAAAATCGCCGCATTTATTATCCGCGGTGAATCTCCTGGATCAATCCGCGGCACTCATTCAGAAGCGTTCTGAGCGCAGCCGAGGTTTCGTTCTGAGCGGCGTTGGCGGAGCGGATAACCTCTATTTTTTCATCGAGCTCCGAAATCGTGCCGCCCAGCGCGTTGTTGAGCTGTTCCTCAGCAAAAACTCTGCCGAAGTCCACCAGCTCGCCCGCAAAGCCGTAAAACTCAGCGCGTACGCTCTGACAGAATTTTTTCAGCTCTCTGCGCTGCGTTTCGGCATCGTAATCATCTTTGATCTGCAGTCCGATATCAAGGACGACTCCGAGCACATCCATGACTTTTCCTGCTCTCGCAAGACCACGCGCGATTTTCTCCGCCTGCCACGGCTTGAATTTCACATTAAAGGCGTTGCCGATGTCGAGCACCGCCTTGTGGACGTTGCCGCCCGAGTAGCAGGCGAGCTTTATACCGGCGTTTTCGGGATTGACCGCGTTCTGCACAAGGATATCTCCCACACCCCTCATAAATCCTCCCGCGTTGATCAGCAAATTTCTGATGTTCTCGGGAAGCGTTCCTATATTGTTTTCGAGCCTTGATTTGAGCTGCATGGTAAACGCCGAATTATCCGCCTCCGATATATCCTGCTCAACGTCCGACAGCCCTTTGCGGAGGATTTCCTGCGCCTGCTGCTGACAATCCGTGGCGGCGGTATTCGCCTCCTCGATTTTTTGCGAGAGCTTTATCTCGATCTCCTCTGCTTTTTCGCCGCTGTTCACAAGCTCGGCAGCGTCCAGTCCCGCCTCGCGGATCTTGTTTGAGGTATTCGAAAACAGACTGCGGATATCGCGGCGCAGACGGTTGCGCGCGTCAGAAAGCATATAACGCTGCTGAACGAAGTTTTCCTCGAGCGCGTTCAGATCCTCGTTCTCTGATTTGAGCTCAAGCGCGTTAATCGCGCGCTGTAAGACGTCCTCTATCTGATAAAGCTCGGTCGTCAGGCGCGAAACGTAGCCTTTTTCTGCGATAAAGCGGTTGATGGTGTCAGTGAATTCCGCGCAGCCGCTGCGCCTGCTCGCAGGCCCGTCGCGTGCCGAGGACACCGAGGGCGCCCTGCTCTACGAGGGCTTTGAGGTGAAGCTCTTCGGGCGTGTAGGGTGCGATTACCTTGACGATATCTCCGCGTATTATCTCCTGCTGGTGAGGTGTATTGCCCTCTGCCGTCATCTGCATTTTATTGACGACAAGTATCATCTCGTTTGCCTTGTCGTTATCTATCGCAAGCTTTCTGAAATGCGAGGCGATGTTCGCGTCGAACATCTGACTTGTAACGACAAATATCAGTACATCAGCCGCGGCGATCGCGCGGTAAGAAATCTCGTCGTGATCGGGCCGCTGCTCGGTATGGATACCCGGCGTATCGGTAATCACCATTCCGTTCCAAAAATAGCTGTTTGTCCTCTCGGTTGTGATACCGGCTCCGACGGCGATATCGTTCCTGCCCGTGAGCATACGGATAATGGTCGATTTGCCGGCGCTGTACTGTCCGACAAAAACAATATTGAGCGGCCGGGTTTCATCGGACGGCGGCGGACATCTGTACTCCGTTCCCTTCAGCGCTTCTTCCGCACGGGCGCAGATCTCCTGAACCTGCTTTGAATATTCCGCGATTTTAAGCATCATATCACCTCGTTATCGTTATCCCGCTCAGCTGCTGAGCGAGCTTGGCTTTGTTGATCGAAACCGGATCGTCCCTGTTTTTCAGCACGGCGGTTATTTTTTCGCCGTGTTTATTAAGCGTGTAACTTCCGCTGCCGAGAATCATACGGAGAAGCTCGGTTTTATCCTCTGTGTACGGCAAAAAACTAATACCCTCGCCGAGCAGATTGCAGAGCTCCTGCCGCTCTCGATTTGGGAACACGGTGTGCGGAGCGAGCACTACGGCGCATTCAAAGCCCGGTATCATCGCAGCGTCGTGTATCCTCATGGAAAGCTCTGGACAGCCGAGCAAATCGAGCGCCCTGCAAAGCAGAGAGCGGTGCAGCTCCCTCAGACTGCCGCTGAGCTGTCCCGCGAGTGAGCTCTGTGTTGATGAAAGCTCAGCGACGACCTCGCATACGCTGTCGAGGTCTGATTCGAGCAGATTCAGCTTATCGAGTATCTCACGCAGGCTCTTTTCGAGAGAAGCGCGGTATTTTTGACAAACGGAATTGATATTTTCCCTGAGCTGAACCTCGATTTTTTCCCTTGCTCCTCTTTCCAGCTTTGTTTTATCGGGCAAATAACTTCCGAAAAACTCCTTGACCAGCCCGACGCCGACTGACGCGATGATAAGTATCGGAGCCGCCGCCGGGAATATCAGCGCGGCAATGATAAGCACGCCTCCCGCGGTCACCATACTCCAGTCAAACAGCTTGCGGATATCAAGTATCCTGCGGCTTTTCAGCGTCATATCTGCCGAATATGTAACTGCAAATTCAAGCTCCTTTTTCATTGAACGGGTCAGCTCGCGGATCTCTCCCTCCGCCTGCTGTGAAAGCTCGTTCATGAGCTCCTTACCACGTTCGTTCAGCTTCAGCTCCTTCAGGTACTTATCCCACTTTGCGTTGATTTCTTTGCTGCTGATATTGCGGGCGGCAAAATCAGACGCGTCGGAATACATTTTGCTTTTTAACTCCTCGGCATCGCTGACCACACGGTCATACGCGCTCTTTTCAAAGCGTTCTATCCACTTGTGCAGAGCCTTCTTCTTGTCCTTGATCATATCGCCCTGAAGCTCGTTGAGGCAGCTCTGTTCAAGCAGCAGATCGACCGCGCTGCCGATAGGCGCAGCCACGGCGTCAATAAAGGTCTTGACGCGGTAGAATTCTCCGTGTGTCGCGACGCGCTGCGCTATCGCGTTCTTAAGATTGCGGATCCTGCTGGCAGCGTTCAAAACCGCTGCTTTTTGGGGATCCTTTGTCTGCTGCGCGAGAAACGCCGAACGCAGGTGTGTGTAAACAAACGGAACCGCTCTCCAGTCCTGACCTGCAAGAGAACCGAAGCCGACAAACTGACTGCGTATCTCCTCTAGCCTCGGTATCTGAAACGCCTCGTCAATATCCTCGGTGATATACCGCACGTCCTCGCTGATATCGACGCTCGCCTTGACGTTCATAATGCACAGTACGGGCTTGCCGAGCTCCAGAATCGAGCGGAAGCATTCCGCCTCCTGCGACTGTACGCCGTCGTCAGTCATCAGAAACAGTATCATATCCGCGTTTTTGGCGGCTTCAAAGGCAATATCCTCGTCCTTCTGCCCGTTGAACGCGCCGATTCCCGGCACGTCGGTTATACGCAGGCCGTTCCACTCATACGAGCGGATATCGCGGGTCTTTCGCTGCGCGCCGTTGCCGATCGCCTTTCCGTCGCCGTGCGTGAGCACCTCCATGAGCGTGGATTTTCCCGCCATGGTTCTGCCGAAAAGCGTGATGTTGAAGCTGCTCAGATTACCGTGCAGCTTTTTGAGCTGTTCGCGCGGCTGCTCGCTCAATTCATCAAACGCCTTGCAGATATCCTTGATCTGGCGCGACAGAAGACGGTTCAAATCCGCAAGGTAGACGGATTTTCCGTTAAGAAGCGTTACCGACCGCTCGGTTTCCTCACGTGCCGAGCGAAGCGTCCGCTCGATAATTCCGAGCTGGGCAGAAGCTATCTCATATCCGTTCTGAGCGCTCTGACGGCACCGTGCGAGCGCGCTGTTCAAATCATAATCATTCCGATTTTCCATGTTGTTCTCCGTTGCCTGAAATGTGCGCTGGTTTCATTTATTTTATCATACAACATTATCTGTCCGCTTTCAAGATTTCAATGCAATTTTCATAGCTTTATCAATACGTTTTGACGTTTCCGAAGCAAAAGAAAAGGGCGAGCTCAATGCTCGCCCTGGATTATTAAAACTCAGTCATTGGATCATACTTGTCGCCGTTCATGCGGCACTCGAAGTGGAGATGCGGGCCCGTGGAGTTGCCCGTTGAGCCTACAAGACCGATGACCTGTCCTTTTTTGACGGTATCGCCCGGCTGTACACCCGCGCTGGTGAGGTGACCGTAGATGGTCTCCTTGCCGTTGCCGTGGTCGAGCCAGACATAGTTGCCGTAGCTGCCGCACGCGCAGCATTTCTCCTTGCCCCAGTTGTGAGGGCAGCCGGTGAACACGCCGACGACCGTTCCAGCCTCCGCGGCAAGCACAGGCGAACCCATGATTCCGCCGCCCGCGATATCGATTCCGCCGTGGAAATACGAGGTGCGGTTCTCTCTGAACAGTGAGGAAAGCGTGTAGTAGCCCGGACACGGCCAGACATATTTGCCGTCGGTAACGATGTCGGCGGTCTGAGCCTTCTTCTCAAAATACTTGCGTATCTGAGACTCCATCAGAGTTTGCTCGTTGTCCGCGTCGGCGAGGAAATCCTGCGCCTCGGCAGAGGAATCTCTGAGCTTTTTGAGGGTTTCCTCATTCTCCTCAAGGGTTTTGTTGAAATCCTTGAGATCCGCGTCGAGTGTCGTCTCGTCGGTCAGAAGCTGCTCCTTATCCTCCTGCATCTGAGTTTGCTTGTTCTCGATCTCGTCGAGCTTGTCGCTGATGTTTTCAATCAGCTCGTCGTCGTACTTCGTGAGAGTTTTGACAAGGTTGACCTTGTCTATCATATCCGAAAAATCCTTCGCGCCGAGAATGATCTCAAGCTCGCTGGCGCTGCCTGCCATATAAATCGCTCTCAGACGTCCGCATAGCGCGTCAAGCTGTCCCTCGATATCCTCGTTCGCCTGGTCAATTTCCTTCTGACTCGTGGAAATACTGTCCGTGAGGTCTGAAATAGACTCGCGCGTCAGTGTGACCTTCTCGCTGAGCACCTTGATTTTCTCGGTGAGCGCACGGTTGTACTCCTCTTTGTCGGAAATTTCCTTGGCATTTTTCTGAAGGATTTTCTCATATTCTTCCTTTTTCTGTCCGAGGTTGGAAATACGCTCTGCCAGCGAATGCGTGTCGGTTTCCTCCTCCTCGGCGGAAACGGAGAACACCGTTCCTATGGGAGCAACCGTTATCAGGCAAACGCTGAGCAGCGCACAGAAAATCTTCTTACATTTCGTCATGGCAGCCGCCTTACATCAGCGATCTGTAGCCAATTTCAACGTCGGGGTCGTAGGTGTAGCCGTTGAGGCGGCACTCAAAGTGGAGGTGCGGGCCTGTGGAGTGGCCTGTGGAGCCCATGGAACCGATCTGCTGTCCCGCGGAAACGGACTGTCCCTCGCTGACGTCAACGCTTGCGAGGTGGCCGTAGATAGTCCACTTGCCGTTGCCGTGGTCGATCATGACATAGTTGCCGTAGCTGCCGCCGCAGCCGCAGTCGCCGCTCTTGCCCCAGTTGTGTACGCAGCCCGAGTAGGTCGCGATAACGGTGCCGCTGTCAGCCGCGACGATGGTGCTGTACATCGGCCCCGCGATATCTGCGCCGCTGTGGCTGTAGCCTCTGTCCTCGGAATCGCCGTAGTCGGAGCTGATGTAGTACACGCCGGGAGCAGGCCATACGTAGCTGCCGCTCGAGGGTGTGGGATCGGGAGTATAGGGAGTCGGGTCAGGCTGGGGCTCAGGCTCGGGATCTTCATTTGAAGCGGCCGCGGGCTCTGTGGCTTTCTGCTCAGATGAGCCGCTGCTGTTCGAAGAACTGCTGCCGCCGCTGCTCTTTTTCTTGGCGGCCTCCATAGCCTTGCGGGACTCCTCCTGCTGCTCCTGAAGGATCTTGGCGATATTCGCCTCGATCTCTGACTTGCTGTCGCTGAGTCCGCTCAGAACAGTCTGAGCGTCGCTCTTTGAGATCTCGAGGGTCGCAAGCCTGTCCTTGTTGGCTTCGAGTGTCTCGTTAAGATCCGCCATATCCGCGTCAAGGGATTCCTGGTCGGCGACAAGCGCCTCCTTATCCTTGAGCATGGCGTCCTTGCTGACCTGAATCTCGGCGAGCTTTACGTTGACCTGGTCAATAAGATCCTGGTCGTACTTCGAGAGGCTCTTGACGAGGTTCATCTTGTCAATGAGGTCGGAAAAGTCCTTAGCGCCGAGAATGATCTCGAGGTCGCTGGCGCTTCCCGCCATATAAATCGCTCTCAGACGCTCGCAGAGCGCGTCGAGCTGGCCTTCGATGCTGGCGTTGCCCGCATCGATTTTCTTCTGGTTTTCGGCAATGCTTTCGTTGAGCTTTGCGATGGACTCGCGGGTGAGGTTGATCTTCTCGCCGAGAACACTGATCTTCTCAACCAGAGCGTCGTTGTACTCCTTCTGGTCTGCGATCTCGTTCTCAGACTGGCTGAGGATCGCCTTGTACTCGGACTCCTTCTCCTTGAGCTCGATGAGCTGCGCGCGGAGAGAATCGACGTCCTCCGCCGAAACGGATACGACCGAACCGAATACGGGTACGGATACGATGCAGACGCTTAGCATTGCGCATAGAATCATTTTAAGTCTTTTCATATATTTAACTCCTTTCGGGGTAATTACCATCCGAGAATTTCGTTACCTTCCATTTTAAGATACTTGCGGATGGAGAGGAAGCCGCCGCAGAAGCCGACGAACACACCGAACACGGTGAACGCCGCCGCTACGTAGGGCAGTACGTCGATATACGGAATGAAGTCAAACATGGACTGCGCGTTCTCGACCACCATTCCTACGCCCTGATAAACAAGGGCGAGAGCGCCTGTGGCGATAAGCGCGGAAATCAGACCGATGACCATGCCTTCGACAAGGAAGGGCATTCGTACAAACGAGTTTGTGGCACCGACAGACTTCATGATGCTGATTTCAAAGCGTCGCGAATACATTGTGGCGCGGATGGTGTTCGCGATGATGAACAGCGAAATTAC
>ONDL01000011.1 GCA_900316555.1 uncultured Eubacteriales bacterium
ACTCAGAAGCAGTGCGAGGAATGTATAAAGAGAATCAAATAAAAAATCGGGGCGGCAAATTCTGCCGTCCCGAAAAAATATCTGGACTTTTTGAAAATATAAGATATACTGTGTTGCTAAAGGAGGCAAACGAAATGAAAAGAGAAAGCAAGGTATTGCGCGTGGCAGCCTACTGCCGCGTATCGACCGACAAGCTCGATCAGGCGAACTCGCTCGAAAGTCAGCAGCGGTACTTCAACGAATACATAGCACGAAACCCTCTGTGGGAGCTGGCTGAGATCTACGTTGACGAGGGAATCACTGGCACCAACACCTATAAGCGCGAGAACTTCAACCGCATGATCCGCGACGGTAAGGACGGCAAATTTGATATGATCATCACAAAAGAGGTGTCGCGCTTCGCGAGAAATCTGCTCGACGGAATCTACTATACGCGTCAGCTCCGCGAGTACGGTATCCGACTGATATTCATGAACGACGGTATTGATACCGACCAGCCCGACCACGAGTTCCGTCTGGCGATGATGGGCTCCATAGCGCAGGAGGAAAGCCGCAAAACCTCTGAGCGCGTCAAGTGGGGTCAGCGCAGACGAATGGAACAGGGCGTTGTATTCGGGCGCGACATGCTCGGCTACGACGTTCGCGACGGAAAGCTCATCATCAACGAGGAAGGCGCGGAAGTCGTACGGCTGATATTTCACAAGTACCTCGACGAGGGCAAGGGCTGTCATGTGATTGCCAACGAGCTGCGTGAGTCCGGAATCAAAACCTCTCGCTTCATGAAGGAATGGTCGTACACCGTCATTCTCCGCGTGCTGAGAAACGAGAAATACTGCGGCGATTTGGTTCAGCAAAAGACCTACACCGCAAGCTATCTCTCACACAAAAAGAAAACCAACAACGGCGAGCTTGACTATGTTGTCATCAAAGATCACCACGAGCCGATTATTCCGCGCGAGCGGTTTGAAGCGGCTCAGCGCGAGCTGGAACGCCGTCACAACATGCACTACACAAAGAACGGCTTTGCCAACACACAAAGAACGGCTTTGCCAACCGCTACGCGATGTCGGGCAAAATCATCTGCGCGGAGTGCGGCTCAACCTATATCCATTCGCAGAAGAAATGCGAGAACGGCGCCAAATACGAAAAATGGTCGTGCATCACCAAAGACCACAAGGGCAAGCGCAAGGCTCTTGAAAACGGAGAAACGGTAGGCTGCGACAACGTCAATATCCGCGACGACGACATCAGAATGATACTCACTCATATTATCCGCGACGTGATGAAAGACCGCGAATCACTTCTCGAGAGCGTTCTCGGCACGGTAAAGGAGGTACTTCGCGTCTGCGCCGGAAATAATAATGCGGAGAATATCGAAAAGGAAATCGCAAAACTTGAAAAGGAAATCGCAAAACTGGAAGCTAAAAAAGAAAAGCTGCTGGATATGTGTCTGTCGGGCGACATCGAAACCTCCGACTACAAAAAAGCCAGTGATCGCTTATGTGAGGAACACGCATCGCTGCTTGCAAAACTAAACGAAGAAAAAGCGAACAGCGCGCTTGTCGCCAATCAATCACAAATCATTGAGAGCATAACCGAATACGTCAACAGCGTAGCGGTCGGCGAGGAATGGGACGATATCATCTACCGGAACCTTGTGGATAAGATTTATGTTCACAAGGACAGGACGCTTGACATTCATTTGAAGCTCATTCCCGAAAAATGGCAGGCAAAAATACTAAAAGGAAAGGCTGAAATTGAGCGATTTGAACAAAATCAAAAAATTTTACCAAACGGAGGTACTTCTATGCCTATATCGGTCAGCGTGCCCTTTAATTCGGGCATAGGCATTGTGAATCGCTGACTGAGGTAGCGCATAGAGGCGCTTAACTCACCGTCGGGTCCGCCGTACTGGGTTATTATGATCTTTGCGAGCTTCGGGTTCGGGGTTTTGATATTGACGGGGTATTGCAGCTTCTTCTCGTACATAAACATCAGCAGTCATCCTCGCTTTCCCACGGCCACGGGCCTTTGACCCATGTCCAGCTGTTGGTATCGGTGACCTTCTTGGTGAGAGGGCCGTATTGCTCCTCGTACTGTTCGATCAGCGGTCTCGCCATCGCCTTGTATTTCTCCGCCTTTTCAAGCGCGGCACGGTCGTTGGGGTGGGTGTCGAGATATATCTGCATATCGAGCGCCGCGAACTGATATGTCGAGATTTTTTTGAGCAGCGTTTCTCTCTTTGTCATTTTACATCACCGCATTTGCCGCCGTAAAACGGCTTATCAAGAGACGGGAACATCGTACCCGCTACCAAACCCTGATCGGGCGAGTATACCTTCGGCTGTTCCTGCTGGAACGGCACGTATGCCATCGCGTAAACAGGCGTTTCGGGCAGCTTTGATATTCCGTACTGTTCGTTGATGAAGTCATCGAGCTTCACTTGAATTCTCCTTTCGTTTTCATACAAGCATCAGACCTTGCATTACATACTATGTTCCACGGTCGGAATCGTGAGAAAACAAAAGGAGACGCGCGCGTCTCCCCTGTTCATGCTTATTCTACTGTTCTCCGATATCAGCGGCTCCCTTTTTGGTTGCTTCCTCGATCGCCGCCTCGTAGCCTGTCAGCGCCGCGAACGGCGCGAACTGTGCCGCACGGTCATGCAGGGACATCGGCAGGTGCCTCTCCGAAACATGCCGCGGCAGGTTGATTATATCCTCATAAGTGTCTTTTGTCATCGTTTCTCCCCTGTTACGCTCTGTGACCGCCGATCTGTCCGTTGCGCTCGATCGCGGTCGCGCCCTCCTTAAGGTTCATGCCCTTGAGCACGGCGTTTTTGCCGTACCGCCTTTGAAGCAAAAGCATAGCCTGCTGGATTTTTTTCTCCCTCAAATCCTCTTTCCTCTCTGCGGGCGCTGTATCAAAAAGACTGAGCTGCACCGCTCTTCCGCTGTCGTTTACGGCCTTTTCGCTCGTTGTATGGTTCGCGACGACATACATGCGGCGGACATATAGATTCCTGTCGGTGATGCGCTCAAAGAGCCTGACTGCCGCCTCGACAAATACCCTGCCCGACGAGGTGAAGCCGCCGAGGTTCTCTGTTCCGTGGGCGTGACGCGGGATTTTTCTGCCGTAGTAATCGGTCGTTATCCCGCCGCTGAACGCCTGCTTAAGGCTGATCGTATCGTAACCGACGGTCAGCACGATCTGGTCGGTCATAAGTCCCTTTTTCACAAGATCGAGGAGAAGCTGCTCGGACATCTCGCGGATAATCAGCTTCGCGTGCTCAAAATCGTACGGCTTCGAAAGCACCTGACCGACGCTCAGAGAGGTGCTCGCGGGCGTATATGATTTGATCTCGTCGATTGTGCACGGCTCAAAACCCCACGCGTGGTCGATCAGCAGCTCGGCGTTTTTGCCGAACAGCTTATACAGCAGTTCTTCGTCGCGGACAGAACACCGCGCGACGTCGCCCATCGTGAACATTCCGCAGCTCTCGAGCCGCTTTGAGATGCCTCGCCCAATGCGCCAGAAATCCGTGATCGGGCGGTGGCTCCACAGCCGCTCGCGGTATGTCCTCTCGTTGAGCTCCGCGATCCTCACTCCGTCGCGGTCAGCCTCAATGTGCTTGGCGACGATATCCATTGCCACCTTGGCGAGATACATATTCGTGCCGATGCCCGCGGTTGCCGTGATGCCCGTCTGCGAGAGCACGTCGCGGATCATGACGTCCGCAAGCTCGCGGGCGGTCATTTTATATGTCCTGAGATAGTTTGTCGCGTCTATGAAAACCTCGTCGATCGAATAGACATGGATATCCTCGGGCGCGATGTACTTGAGATAAACGCGGTAAATCTGCGCGCTGACCTTCATGTACAGCGACATTCGCGGCCGCGCGATGATGAAATCGACGGACATGTGAGGACAGTGGTCGACAAAGTACTTGAACTGCGACGCACCCAGAAACTTTCCGTTCGGAGCGTGGGTGCGCCGCCTCGCGTTGACCTCGCTGAGCTTCTCGTACACCTCAAACAGCCTTGCCCTGCCAGGAATGCCGTATGCCTTGAGCGACGGCGACACCGCAAGACAGATCGTTTTTTCGGTGCGGCTCTCATCTGCGACCACAAGGTTAGTGCCGAGCGGATCCAGTCCGCGCGCCACACACTCCACGGAAGCGTAAAAGGATTTTAAGTCGATCGCGATGTACTGCCTCTCTTCCATATGCCGCACCTGCCTTTCATATGTATTATAGCACATCTGTTCGATTATTGCAAGAGGAAAACCGGCAGAAATTATTTCCTGCCGGTTAATTTACGTAATATTTTTTTGATAAAGCGCTTTGACCTGCGAGCCGCCCTTCGAATCGGGTAAATAAGGTACCAGAAGCGCGAATAAAAAATGTAGCCCTTATCCGTCACATCGATCTGTTTGCCCTTGTGAACAAAGGCGGTCATGACGGCTATTACCTGTTCCTCGCGGATCCCGTACTCCTTGTTCTCGCAGTTGTCGCCGAGAAACACATATCCGCCCTCGTCAACCCTGATTATTCGGTGAAGCACATAGTCGTGCGGCGGTCGGATATAGATCGCGACGTCGTATTTTTTCAGACGTTCTCCCTCGCGCTTGCGGCGGACTATCATCAGGTCCCTGCCCTGCCTGAGCATGGGCAGCATACTGACGCCCTTGTTGGAATAGACGAGAGAATCGTGAGTGCTCAGATACTGCTCGATATTCATTATTCGTCGATGACCCCGATCGAGCGGAGCTTGGAAATCACATCGTCAACGTCGCTTGAGATGATATCCATCGGCGCGTCATACTTGTCGAACATCGCCTTCTTGATATCGTCGGGAGTTGTTTCCTCTTTCAGGCAGTCGATAATGAACGCCGCGGTTTTGTTTGAGGTGACAATCCCCGAAAAAACATCTTTATCGGTCGATACCATGACCTGCGACCCGTCCATAAAATGAGTCAGCATTTCTTTCTTCAGCTTCATACAAATCTCCTTATTTCATCATATTATAGGCTGTTTCGGCGGCGTCAGCCGAAATATCGCACTCAAGTCGGTAAAAACGCACACCGCGCATGACCTCATCGAGCATGCCGAGAACCGCGTCAAGCGCTTCGGCCTTCTTCGGGCGGTATGCAGAACGGTACAGCGCGGCCAACGCCCGTGAAGAAGATATCTCTTCGATAAAATTACTCTCTCCGCGCTCCAGAAGGCAGATCGCTTTTACAGGAAGCGACACGTTCGTACTGAGTCGGTGCGCGCCGTTCCACGGAGTGCCGCAAGCGAAAACCCGACCGGCTGTCACGCGGATCAGCGGCTTGTCGTCGTTGACCATGACAACCTCATGTCCGCGAGGGATCAGAAGCCTTCGCCAGAGTGAGGTGTGGGTGGACTTGCCCGTTCCGCTCGGTGCAATAAAAATATACACCTCGCCGTCGACGGCAATGGCCGAACCGTGAAGAAGAAATACGCCGTAAGAAGCCAAGCCGTCGCTTATCCTGCGGTAGAGCGCGAGCGTTTCGAGATATCGGGAACTGCGCTCCTCTTCAAAATACGGCCTTTCCGCTTCTATATCCTCAGCGCTGACGGATACAGAAAAATCGGGCGCTGCATCGGTGAGATAATCGCGGCAATATTCTTTTGTGGAATTATATTGACAGCTCACTCCGATAGCAACGCCCGCGAGCTTTAGGGTAAAACGCTCCATATCAGCGCCTAAACGAACCTGTTCAGCGCGTCGTCGTAGGCGTAGTCTATGGACGACATCTTCTGAATTATGTCAGATTTATCGAGCTGCAAATCGTCGCAGAGCAAATCGAGCGACTTATATTCGTCACGGAGCTTTGTGTTCAGATAGCTGAGCAAAATCATGGGATCCTGCGGTATCATGAATTCACCTCAATAAATATTTTTATGCGGGGATCGCAACGATAGCGGTAATATCGCCCTTTGTGACCGCCGCTGCGTTGTATTTCTTGTCCTTGACGGTCAGCTCAAAGCTGTCCTTCATGAGGTCGCCGCTCTTAACGCCGATATCCTCAAGGCTTGCGCCTGCTTCAACGCCGTCGAGCGAGCTGCTGATAACCTTGTCCTTTCTGACAACAACGGTGTTGTCGCCGCACTTTTCGGCGAGGTCGCCGCCGCAGACAGCCGCGTAAGACTCGTCGTAATAGCCGATGACCGAAACGCCGCCGTCTTCCTTCTTTACGCCCGCGAGAACGTAATAGGACTTCTTGTCCGCGTTGTACTCGGGATCCTTCATGTACTTATCGGAAATGCCCTTGACGACCTTATTGAAGATAGCGATATCCTTGATCTCCTTGATGCTCTTGTCCTTGTCGCCCTCGGGATAGCATGCTGTAACAGTACCGTTTTCGTCGGTGATATCAAGTCTTTCAAGACCGAGCTCAGAAGCTGCCTTCTCAACGTCCTCGGCGCTTGTGTCAGCGTTGACCTTGCCGGCGGCGTCATTTGCCTTGGAATAGGCGCCGTTCGCGAACGCAAATACAGCGGCGTTTTTGCCCGAATCATATTCGGAAAGGCACTTCTTTGCGGCAGTCTTACCGTCGTCAAGGCTGGAATACGAGCCCTTCGCAGCCTCGCCCGAAGCGCTTGAGGAAGTACCCGAGCTGCCCGAAGCGCCGCCGCAGGCAGAGAGCGATGCGGCAAGCATTATCGAAGCCGCAGCGATCGAGAGCACTGAAAGTAATCTTTTCTTTTTTGTCATTTGTTCAACAACTCCTTTTTTGTAAAATCAGTGCAAAAAATTGCTGTAAATATTATATCACAGATTATACAAAAAATCACTATCCATTTGACATTTTACGTAAAAAATTTTGCGGCGGTCAATGGCGACTGCCGCATTTGTCAGAATTCAAGCTGAGTGTTGTAGATCTCGCGTATCTTGTCGGCGTTCTCCGAGATGAACATGGCGATGTACATTCCGTGCCTGTCAACCGAACAGCTGTCAATCATCTGAGCCTGCTCGGGGTTGTAGTTCTTGTTCTCGTTGTACTTTGCCTGTCTGCGGTTCTCGAGTACTGTCTGGATATGGTCGGCAGCCTCGGTGTTTGACGCCATTATCATGACGATTTCTTCCTGGTTGACTCCCGAATTGTTTATTCCGCCCGCAAATTCGACAACCTCGTCGGACGTTATACCGTAGTAGCGGTCGAGAGCCGACACAAACTGAAACTCGTTCAGCTCCGAGAGCGTCACCTGCTCCTTTATTGAATCAAAAACCTGCGCGAGCGGCTTGACCTTTGACTGCGAGCAGGCGCAAAGGAGAATCGTCGCCGCAAGTACCCCGCACACAGCGGCAATCAGCTTCTTCATATAATCACCTCAGACATTTTGTTTCAGATAATCCGCCCAGATACCGCAGGCTTCGTCGGTAAAGTGGATACCCTGAGCTTCCTCGTCGCCGCAGTATTCGGCGCGCAGATATCCGTTTTCGTCAGCCATAACACTGTAGATATCGAGGTACTTATAGCCTTCCTCTTTGCAGAACGCCTGCAGCTTTTCGTTGAAGGCGCGGACGTGGGTGTTGCTCAGGTCGTCATATTCATGACCTTCGAGGATAGGAGTCACAGACTGGAGATATATCAGCGCTCCGTCGGACTTCGACTTGAGCTTCCCGATAAGATTGCGTGCGCTTTCCATCGCGCCGTCAGTCCCGTAATTACCGATGTCATTCATGCCGAGCATGACAAAGACCTTTTTCGCTCCCGTCAGCTTGACACAGTCCTCGACGAGCTGAACACTTCCCTTATAATAAGGGTGGACGGCGTCCTCTCTGTCGATATCCCAGAGCGCGCTCTCAAAGCCCAGACTGCCCGCGCAGAAAAACTGTGCGCTGCCGAGAGCCTCGGGGTGTTCGTCGCAGTAGTAATTGAGCTTGAGGGTGACGCTGTCGCCGACAAATACCGCGTCGTCGAACCATTTGGCGTCAACGGGAGCCTTGACATCGTCGTAGCCGAGCTTTGATGCTTCGGTCACAGCTGCGGTTTCCGCCTCAGACGAGCTTTCGCCGCCCGAACAGCTTGTGCATAAAAGCAATGCTCCTGCGAGCATGGCAGTCAGTATCTTTTTCATAATGCCCACACCTTTCACCTTTTTCGTCATTATACCACACTTTCGGCAGGAAGTAAATAATTTTGTGGCTCGTATTATTTTCATCTGTACTCTAACTTTTTGTAATAATTGTACGTTTGACAAAGTACAGTTATCTGATATAATCATGGCGACAATACAGACAGGAGGAACCACTATGAAAAGAATTGTCACTATTCAGGACATTTCCTGCGTCGGCAAGTGCTCTCTGACGGTTGCGCTTCCGATCATTTCCGCTACTGGAGTTGAGGCGGCGATCATTCCAACCGCAGTACTCTCGACCCACACAATGTTCAAGAACTTTACCTGCAAGGATCTGGACGACCAGATTTTACCTATAGCCGAGCACTGGAAAAACGAGGGCATCACCTTTGATGCGTTCTACACGGGATACCTCGCTTCCGCTCAGCAGATCGCAAAGGTCATCAAGCTGATCGACGACCTCAAGACCGAGGGCAACCTCGTTATCATCGACCCAGCTATGGCTGACAACGGCAAGCTCTACCCCGCCTTTGACGAGGATTTCCCCAAGGAGATGGCTAAGCTCTGCGCAAAGGCTGACATCGTGCTTCCCAACATCACAGAGGCATGCTACCTGACAGGCACTCCCTACCGCGAGGAATACGACGAGGAGTTCATCAAGGGCGTTGTTGAAAAGCTCGCTTCTCAGGGTGCCAAAAAGGTCGTTCTGACAGGCGCGCGCTTCGACGGTCACTACGGCGTTCTGCTCTATGACAGCGAAACAAAAACCTATTACAATTACAATCAGGAGCATATCGACGCGGCTTATCATGGCACCGGCGATATCTTCAGCTCGGCGTTCACAGGCTCGCTTGTCCGCGGCAAATCTATCGAGGACAGCATCAGAATCGCTGCCGAGTATACCGCGCGCTGCATCAGAATCACAAAGGATACTCCCGGCTCAAGCTGGTACGGCGTTGATTTTGAGCGCGCTATCCCCTATCTTATCGAATTGCTCGAAGGCTAAAAATATCGGAGAGGTTGATTTCTCAGCCTCTCCGCTTTTTTATTATATTGGACTTATCTTCCGCGGAAGCCGCCGCCTTGCATTCCGCCCATGCCGCCGCCCATCATCTGGTTGGTGATGGTGGTGGTTTCACTGCCGTTTACGATCATCGTGCCGCCTGTGTAATTCGCCTGACCGTCGTAATCGAAGGGTGACTGCGCGGTGATGTTGAGTGTGCCGCCGTTGATATAGAGGTCGCCGTTGGAGTCGATAGCGTCTGTGTCGCCCTGACCCATCGAGATCGTGATATCGCCGCCGTTGATCTCGACTGTTACGGAGTACGCGCTTGACTTGTTCGCGCCGTTGATGCCGTCGTCGCTCGAGGAAATATTGATCGTGCCGCCGTTTATCTGAACAAAGGTGCCTTCGATTCCCTCGGCAGCGGTGATGTTGAGTGTGCCGCCGTCGATCTGAGCAATGGTTGTCGCCTGGATTCCGTCGCTGCCCGCGTTAAGGTCGAGTGTGCCGCCGCAGATGTAGACATAGCCTGTGCTGTTGTCCTCGTCGTTCTCGGCGTGGATAGCGTCCTTCGATGTCTTGATCGTGATATTGCCGTCCGCGATCGCGATGGAGTCGTTCGCTTCGATTCCGTCTGACTGACAGTTGATAACGATAGTGCCGCCCGTAATCTTGAGGTCGTCCTTACAGCTTATGCCGTTGTCGGTCGAGCTGATGTTGAGAGTGCCCTGACCGTTGAGCACGAGGTCGTCCTTTGAGAAGATGACCGCGTCGGTGTTGGTTGTGCCGTCGGCGGTGAAGGTGCTTGTTGCGGAAAGGGTATTGTCGCTCGAGGTGGTGGTGACAAATACCTTGTCGGCGTTCTTAACATAGATACAGGGTGAGCTTGTGTTGGTGATTGAAACGCCGTCAAGTACTATCTGCACCTTGTCCTCGTCGCCCGCGTCAACGGTGATCGTGACGTTTGATGCGCTGCCGCTGATCACGTACACGCCCTCGGAGGTGATGCTGATGTTCTGACCGTCGCTGACGGTGCAGTACTTCGCGTCAGTGAGGTCGGCGGTCTGGGTGAGGTCGCGGTTGGTGAACATCTCGCCCGCGTCGATCATGCCGTTCGAGGTGGTATACGCCGTGGTGATGATCGATTCTGTCTGCTTTGACTGCTTCTGACTTTCGGTTGCCGCTTCGGTTGACGTCTGTGTCGTTGATTCTTTGGCAACGCCCGCGGCGGAAGTGACTGCCGAGGATTCGGCGGTGCCGGTTCCGTTGATATTGCAGGCTGCAAGCGAACCCGCGAGGATCGCGATTATGAATAATGCTGTAAACTTCTTTAACATAGTGATATCTCCTTTCGGGATTTAATTTCAGTAGCTTTCCTTACTGTAATTAGAAGTATACACGAGTTTGCTTAAACCAACCTTAAATAAAAAAAGTATTTTAAAAAAATTTCGCACCGCGATTTCTCACGGTGCGATTTGTTATTTTAGTTAACTCCAGACAGCCTTGCCGTCCTTGAAGGTAAGCTCGTATTTGTACTGCGCGACAGTGCCCCAGTAGTGGCTCCTCATCATATACGCGGTATACGCGGGATTTCCGTAACGCGGAAGCTGAGCGTCGACGTCACAGATGTACCATGTGCCGTTTACGAGAACCTCCGTCCAGCCGTGCGGACTTCCGTTGCTGGTTCTTCCTATGCACATACGCGTGCGGTAACCCGCGATTTTGGCAAGACAGGCGTAGCATGCCGCGTAGCGGTAGCAGTTGCCCTTCTCTTTTTTGAACATATCTATCGCCAAAGGCGCTACGTCGCTCGCGTACTTGGGGTGGTCGTAGCTGCGGCTGTACGGGAAATGCGTCGCCATGTACTGGAATGCGTACTTGAAGCGTTCCTTGCGGGTGCTTCCGCTGCACTTTTCCATCATGAACTTGGCGGCGAGCTTTATCTCCTCGCTCTCAATACATACTCCGTTTTCGTCGGCGTAGGTATAGCCCTCGGAAGCGGAACCGACGATCGCGTCCTTCTCGATCTGACCCTTTTCATTATAATAATAGGTCTTGCCGCCGATCTTCTGGTAGCCGCTTCTGAAATAGCCGTTGTCAAAGTAATAGGTGTTGCCGTTTACCTTAACTGTGCCGTTTGCGACCTTTCCGTCGATGTAATACTTCGTGTCGTCAATATACGAGGTGATCAGGCTGCCCTTATCGTCCATACAGCGGAGGGTGTAGGTGTAGAGGTTGCCTGCCTTAGCGGTGGTATCGGCAAACTCGGTGCCCTCAACGGAGTCGGAAAGTCTGCTCCAGCCGCTTTCGGGAGTTTTTCTGTAAAGGCGGTAGAAATTCACTCCGTCGACCGCGTTCCACTTTACAAGATTTCCTTTTTCAGCCTTTGTAACGCTGCCGATCGCGGGCGGCGCCATGAAGGTGTGGGTAAAGCCCTCCCTGTCGTATGCGCTGACGAAATCTCCGTCGCCGTCAAGACAGCGGACGGTATAGGTGAAGGTGTCGTTATTCTTCAGCTTTCCGTGGACAAAGTAGGTATCGGTCGTATTGCCGAGACCCTTCCAGCCGTCATTCTTATCGTAATAGAATACGCGGTACTTCGACGCGCCCTTGCAGGCGTTCCAGTAAAGAATGACCGAATCAAAGCCGTTCTCCGCCGAGGTGATCTTCGGCATTGAAACATAGTAAATCGACTTGCCGTCGTTGAAATAGCTCGTTTCTCTGCTGCTGTCGGCGGTGATGCAGCGTACGGTATAGCCGTAGGTCATACCGGAAGCGGCGGTCTTGTCAACATAAGAAGCGTCGGTGGTTTCGCCAATACGCGCCCAGCCGTGAGAGCTGTCTCTGCGGTAAACTCTGTAGCGGACAGCGGAAGCATTTTTGTTCCACCTGACCTCTACGCCCTCTGCGGTGCGGTTGAGCTCAGAGATAACAGGCGGCGCAAGGTAGGTGTTCTTCCAGCCGTCGCCGTTGTAGTCACTGATGAAATCGCCGTTGCTGTCGAGGCAGCGGACGGTATAGGTGAATGTGCTGCCGTTTCTCAGACCTGAGTGAGTAAACGAGGTTGAATTCGTGTTTCCGAGACCCTTCCAACCGTTCGCCGCGTCATAATAGAACACGCGGTACTTCGACGCGCCGCTGCATGCCTTCCAGTAAATCTCGGTGCTGCCGCTGCGGTTGACGATTTCGGTCACAACGGGAGTTGCGACATAATATATTGACCTGCCGTCGTTGAAATAGCTCGTTTCTCTGCTGCCGTCGGCGGTGATCGCCCTGACGGTGTAGCTGTAGCGGTTGCCCGAAGCGGCGGTCTTGTCGACCCATGCTGCGTCGGCGGTATCGCCTATACGCGCCCAGCCGTGAGAGCTGTCCCTGCGGTAAACTCTGTAGCGGACAGCGCCCGCGAGCTTGTTCCACTTGACCTCAACGCCGTTCTCTGTGCTCTTAAGGCTTGAGATAACAGGCGGCGCAAGGTAGGTATTCGTCCAGCCTGCGGCGTTGTAGGCGCTGATGAAATCTCCGTCGTCGTCAAGACAGCGGACGGTATAGGTGGTCGGGACATTGTTCCTGAGACCGCTGTGACTAAAGCGCGTCGACGAGGTGTTGCCCAGACCGCGCCATGTGCCGTTGTCGAGCCAGAATACCCTGTACTGCGATGCGCCCTTGCAGGCGTTCCAGTAGATATCGGCGCTGCCGTCGCGGTTGACTATCTCGGTGACCCTTGGCGCCGCGACATAATAGATCGATTTGCCCGGGTTGAAATACGTCGTCTCGCGGCTGCCGTCGGCGGTGATCGCTCTGACTGTGTAGCTGTAGCGCGTGCCCGAAGCGGCTGTCTTGTCAATAAAGGTTGTCTCGGCCGTGTCGCCGATACGCGCCCAGCCGTGGTTGTCGTCCATGCGGTATACGCGGTACTTCTTCTCGCCCTTGAGAGCGTTCCAGCTTATGCTGACTCCGCTGTCGGTGCTGTAAAGCTCGCTGATAACGGGCGGCGCCATGAAGGTGTGCGACCAGCCGTCGCGGTTGTAATCGCTGATGAAGTCGCCGCTGCTGTTGAGCGCTCTGACGGTGAAGGTGTAGGCGGTCCCGTTCTTGAGGTTTTCGTACTCCATATTGAGCGAAGTCGTAGTCGCGATGCCGTGCCAGCCGTCCGCGCCGAGGTAGAAGAGTCCGTAGCGCGCGGCTCCGCTGTACGCCTTCCAGTAAACGCGGATACCTGTCGCGGTGTTCTCAAAGTCCGAAACCACGGGGTAATTCGCGCTGACCTCGTCGTCCGCAGCAAAAGCCGCGGCCTCCTCTGTCTCCGCCGCACCTGCAAAATCGGCGTTCTCAGCGGCTAAGGCTGAAACCGACAATCCGCAGAGCAGGATTCCCGCAGACAGAAGTGAAATGATCTGTTTTTTCATGAATATTTGCCTCCGAAAAGTGTATTTGCATAGTCAATTACTTGACAAATTTAATACTTGTACCCTCAGCGTTGAATGAACTGATATAGTTATCGTGCTCGCCTACGCAGCGAACCGTGTAGGTGTAGGTGTTGCCTGCCTTGACGTCGGAATCGAGCATTGTGACCGAAGATGTGCTGCCCAAGCCCTTCCATGTACCGTTTGAGCGGTAGAATACGCGGTAATTTGAAGCGCCCTCTACCATGTCCCAGGTGATCTGAACGCCCTTTGAGGTGTTTTCAAGACGCGTGATCTGCGGAGTGGCAACGCCCTCGTATTTGCAGCTGCTTCCGTCCTTGTTGTAGCCGCTGATCAGTCTGCCCTTGCCGTTGAGCGCGCGGATAGTGTAGGTATAGGTGCTGCACGCGGTGACAATATCGTCGACAAACTCTGTCGAGGCGGTTTCGCCGAGCCGTTTCCACTCGCCGTCCTTGCCCTTGTAGTAAAGCCTGTACTTTGACGCGCCCGCAACCGCGTTCCACTTGAGGCGGATTCCCTTGGCTTCGCTCGTCAGACTGACAAACTGCGGAGTTTCAACGCCCGTGTAGGTGTATCTCCAGCCGTTCTTATTATAATCGCTGGTGAAATCTCCGTCTTTGTCAACGCAGCGGATAGTATAGGTATAGCTGTTGCCCGCCGTGACGATCTCGTCGGTGAAGGTGGTTGAAGCGGTCTCGCCGAAGCGCGTCCAGCCGCCGCCTGAGTTCTTGTAGTAAACTCTGTACTTTTCCGCGCCCGGAACAGCGTTCCAGCTCAGCTTTACACCCTCAGCGCTGCTCTCAAAGCCTGTAAGCTGCGGTGTCGCGAGTCCCTGATGGGTATGCTTCCAGCCTGCGCTGTTGAAGCTGCTGATGAAATCGCCGTCGTTGTCGACGCAGCGGATAGTATATGTATATGTAGTGCCGAAGTTTACGTCCGTGTCCAGATACGAGGTTGACGAGGTCTCAGCCATTCTCGTCCATTCTCCCTTGCGGTTCTTGTAGTACACACGGTACTTGTCCGCGTTCGGAACGGAGTTCCAGTTGAGCTTGACGCCCTTGGAGGTGCTGACAATATTAGTAAACGCGGGAGTCGCGACCTTCTTCGGAATCTTGAAGCCGTAAATACGGTAGCCCGTTGAGGTTCGCTTGCCCGAATCCTTGAATTCGTAAATCGTGTTGTCCGCCTCAGCTCCCTTCGCGGGACTCCACTGAACGGCGTAATATGTATTTCTCGCGCTTACCTTTTTATGGTTCGAGTTGAAATAGCCGAGGTTTGTCTGAGCCTTGCCGTTGACCCACAGCTCGGATATCGCAGGAGCCGACTGGGTTCTCAGATATCCCTTGCCGCTGCCGTCGAGCGCAATGGTGCCGATTCGTTTATCCCACGCGTTCATATCAGAGGGATTTCTCCGCGCTGCCTCCGCCTCGCTCTTTGATGAAAAGACGCAGTACTTCGCGCCGAACGCGCCTGCATGTGTACCTGTCGGATTGATCGCAAGCTCGATGTTATTGGGCTGCGTTACCTTGGCGACCCACATTCCGAGGAAATCACCCGGAGCGTCGATCCTGCCGTAGCTGTTAGGACCTGCGGAATGCCAGTAGCGGTCATGGTCGGAGCTTTCTCCGTAGAAAATAGCGTTGTGGTTATCCTTTGTGCCGTACATCCAGAGCAGGTCGCCCTTCTCGAGAATGCCCGAGGCGAGCGCCTCTTCCTTTGTGCGGAAATATATACGGTATACGCCGAGGTTCGCCCATGTGGGAGTGACCGAGCCCATGATCGGGAGCGAGTTGATCTGTGAGCGTGACGCGCCCGAATTCACGGCGGATTTGTAGAGCACGTGCCAGACAAAGCCCGTGCAGTTAAGCGCCGGTGTGCCCGGAGAGTCGTAATAGCCGTAGGCGCCTGCGCAGTCACCGTTCGGATTGCGGTGGTCGTAGCCAACATAGCGCGTTCCGATATAGTAATTAGGATTGGGGCTGTCAGCGTCGTGGTCGTCCATCCATTTCATATAGGTATCGTAATCTATGCCGAACGCCTCGAGAAAGGTACGGTAGCCCGCGACGGAACCTCCGCCGTAATTCGTGCCGTTCCAGCTTGCAGCGTCCGCCTTCACGGAACCGATATTCGTTCCCGCAAAGAATACGGTAATAAGAGTAATTGCCGCGAGAAAAACAGAAAGACTTCTTTTCGCGTGTTTTTTCATTGTTGCACCGCCTCTTGTATATTTTCCTTCCTATTATATCACAGTTTTTTCCAATTGACAACGGAAATTTGTGAAGAAATTGACAAAATCCGAAAGATTAATAAGCAATTTCAGTCATGATACTCGACGTATAACATGCATTTTTTGCTTTGTGAAAATTAATGGTTGCGAAATGCACACAACTGTGATATAATATAATTGCCAATTTTTTTGCTAATGGCGCTCATTTTTTAGCGCACATTCAGCTCCTTTCAGGACAGACACGGGCGGCTTACCTGTCTGTCACCTTAATTATCAATTAAAGGAGGAATCAAAATGGTAAACCAACAGCATCACTTTTCCAGAAGCTTACTGAAAAAAGCCATTTCGGTAACGCTTGTATTGACTATACTCCTGAGTATGGTCATCATCGGAAACGTCTTCGGTACAGCGGCATTTGCTGCCGAAGGTGATTACACCTACAGCGTCCTGGGCGACGGCACCGCCAAAATCACAAAGTACAGCGGCACTGAGTCGAATGTGACCGTTCCCGCAGCGCTCGGCGGTGTGAATGTTTCGGAGATCGGCGAGAAAGCCTTTCAGGATAACGACGAAATCGAGAGCGTCATTATCTCCGACGGCATCAAAACGATCGGAACCTCTGCATTCGCGGACTGCGATATGCTCGAAAGCATTGAGTTTTCACCGAGCGTTGAGACAATCGGCAAAGAGGCATTCAGAAACTGCCGCGGTCTTCAGGCTGTAGATATTCCGTCAACGGTCAAGACGATCGAGGAAAAAGCCTTCAGCGCCTGCCCGATCCTCGGCACGGTCACACTGCACGAGGGTCTTGAGAAAATGGGCAGCCGCTTTATCGCGGGCACAGTCGTTTCCGAGATCTACATTCCCACGACCGTTACAAATTCAAATGAGTCTTTTGCTGAGACCGAGCTGCTCGAAACCGTAATCTTCGGCGAAGGCATCACCGAGATCCCCAGAGATATGTTTGAAGAAAACAACTCTCTCAGAACTCTGACTATCCCTGACACAGTCACTAAGATCGGAGACGACGCTTTCTGTCAGATGAAATCGCTGGAGTCGATCGAGTTCCCCGACAACGTGACGGAGCTGGGCGCGTATATCTGCTATCAGGATCCCAAGCTTACAAAGGTTACCTTCGGAAGCGGTCTGACTGCTATTCCGAGCAACGCCTTTGAACAGTGTACAGACCTGAAAGAAGTCACGATCCCGGCAAATATCACTTCTGTCGGAAACTTTGCGTTCAAGGATTGCTCAAGGCTCGGGAAGGTGACTTTCAACGAGGGACTGACTTCTCTCGGCTCCTACTCCTTTGAGAGATCAGCCGTCAATGATATCACCCTGCCCGCTTCCCTGCAGACCGGCGGCTATTCGTTCAGAAGCTGCGCGTCACTGAAAAGCATAAAATTTGCAGACGGAACAACCAAGCTTATTGAAGGTCTGCTCCAGGAATCAGCGGTTGAAAGCCTCACGATACCCGAGGGCGTTACCGAGATACCGACATCTTTTTGCAACGGCTGCAAAAAGCTGACAACGATCAGCCTGCCCTCCACACTGAGGACAATAGGAACAGAAGCCTTCAGCCACTGCACATCGCTTGATAACGTGGTAATCCCCAAAAGCGTTAAAACCATTAAAGGCCGCGCGTTCGGCAGTACGACCTCTCTGAAAAGCTTCACGCTTCAGGAGGGTATCCAAACAATGGAAAGCAGTATTTTCGAATACAGCGCCCTTACATCGATATATATTCCCAAAACCCTGTCGACAACCGACGGTCCCTTCATGAATTCAAACATCACCGATGTAACGTTCAACGAGAGCCTCGCGACCTTTACCGATAAGCTTTTCTATGGTGCTCATAAGCTGACCGACATCACTATTCCCGATACGATCGTAAAGCTCGGAAACAGCTGCTTAAGAGAAACTAACGTTGAAGCAGTTATCATTCCCGACAACGTCAAAACGATCGGCAACAGCGCGTTTGAACAGTGCGACAATCTCTGCGCGGTACAATTCGGCGCGGGCGTCAGAAAGCTTCCGCAATGGTGCTTCTACGGCTGTGATATTCTGCAGAACGTTATCATTCCCGAAACCGTAAACGAAATGGACGCCAATGTCTTTGAGGCGTCGGGCATCAGCTACCAGAAGCTTCCCCAGTCGATCAAATCAATTCCTTATCAGAGCTTCAAGGACTGCAAAAACCTCACAGAGGTAGTTTGCTCCGACGCTCTTGAATCGATCGGCGACTACGCGTTCGAGAGATGCTCCAACCTCACCACGCTCACTACCGCCGCCGAGGACGTTTCGTTCAACAACACTACCTTCAAGGATTGCCCGAAGTTCAAAGATCCCCGTTTCTATGTATTCAACCCCGCGAACACAGGCATTGAATCAACAGGAAACATCGGCTCGGACAACACCCTCGTTCACTTCACGGTGAAGTACGATATCCGCGACGACTGGAAAAAAGATGATACTCAGATGCGCAAAATGTATCTGAATATCCCGAACGGTATCGATATCGTTACAAATTCCTTCTCCGCAGATGGTTTCAACTTTGACAACGGCTCATACACAGGCGATTACAAGAGCTTTGATATGACCGACGGAAAAACCCGCGGCGAGCTTCGCTTCTCGGCTTATATCAAAAACTCAAGCGACGCAGTCAAGAATCTGAGCGCTGATATCGAGTTCAAGCACAACGGCACCGTCTTCTGCAAGCCGGTCGGCGACGTTCAGTTCACCACCGCGAAGCTCTCTATCTTCGCGCCCTCAACAATTACAGACTCCAACATCATTGTATCCGGCTATACCGCAACAGCCGACAATGACGTTACCGTTACGATCAACCGCCTGAAGAGCGACGGAACAAAGGACTGCACCGTCAGCTACAAGGTGACCCCGAACAAATACACCGGCAAATATACCTCAGACAAGCTCAATATCGTACCCGACGGCAAGACCGCAATCAACGAAGATGAATTCGAGGTTTACGCAGAGAGCGGAAGCGCAAAGAGCGATGTAATTAAATTTACATACGTTCCCGGCGCGGTCAAGATCGTCAAGGCATACGAGACCGTTAATATCACAAAGTTCAACGCGCCCTACGAAACAAGCCAGTCGCACGGCGGTCAGGTGAACGACTACGATATCACGGACGTATTCAACAAGGGCACCAGCCCCGTTGTCAGCATTAACCCCAAGGAAATGCTCCGCTTCAGATTCAAGCTCGAGAACGACGAGAATATCGGCGACATTGTTCTCATGAGCCACAAGGGCGACGAATGGAAGTTCATGCCTCTCTACTACGATGCAAAAACCGGCATGTGGATCGGCGAAGGATATTTCGACATCGCGGACCACGAGCTTAACCCCACACAGAATTATGTACCCGGCGCTCTTAACCTGTTCTTCTTCTACGGCAAGCGTGAGGATTCCTACCGCTCACGCCTGTACGGAAGCAAAAGCGACAAGAATCCGGAGCCTGTCGGCACCAAGGCCGCTAAAGAAGAGATCTTCTATTACGACAAGGACGGCAATCCTCACGGCAACCTCGGCGACTATCACGAGACCGGACGCGAAACCCTTAAAAACGTATTCAAGGACATCGTCACCGGCAAATGGAAGAATATCCCCAAGGACGTAACCGTAGGCGGACTCAAATCGCTGTGGCAGTGGGGCAACACCGATCACAACTTCTTCAGACTGACACACGGCGGCGCTTACATCGGCCCCGACGGTCTCCCCGTTCTTCCGGGCGACGATGCAGATATGTACAACCGCGACGCATCAAAGGACGGCAGACAGAGAAACGCTATCGACCCCTCGGGTATAGTTTATGAGGCAGTTGAAGGCAACCGCGTTGAAGGCGCGACAGCGACTATCTACAAGCTCAACGAAGAAACAAACGAGTGGGAACCCTGGAACGCCGAAGACTATGAGCAGCAGAACCCGATCCTCACAAACGACGAGGGCGCTTACGCATGGCTCACCGACGAGGGCAAATTCAAGGTAAAGATCTCGAAGGAAGGCTACGAGGAGCAGACCTCCGAGGAATTCGAGATTCCGCCCGAAAAGCTCGGTCTGAATTTCAGCCTTGTTGACAAGACCACCCACCCCGTCGCTTCTGTTTCGAAAAACGAGGAAACGAACTCCTACACCCTGAAGTTCAGCAAGTTCATGGCTCCCGATACCGTTACGGCTGATACGGTACAGATCGAAGGACTCACGGACGTCAGCATTGAACCCGTTTATCTCAGCGAGGGCGATGAATACGCCGATACCTTCACTGTCAAGGGCAAGAGAACTCAAAAGGAAATCAAGTTCAACATTACAGACTCCGCGAAGAGCTACAGCGGAGTAACTGCCGAGGTGACTACCGAGACTATTGTTGAGACCTTCATTCTCGGCGATGTAAACTGCGACGGCGAGATCGATGTTACCGATGCAACGCTGGTTCAGCAGGCTGTAGCTGAAATCGTTGAACTTACAGACGATCAGAAAAAAGCCGCTGACACCGACGGCGACGGAGAGATCACCATTAATGACGCGACAATGATACAGAAATATGCCGCAGAATTAATTGGCCACTTCGGAGAATAAACTATAACAACCTTTCAGGGCTGCGCACACTGCGCAGCCCTGTTTTTTGATTACAGCGCATAATAAATCCCCTGACGCAAATAAACGCGCTGAAACAATAGTGCTTACTTTACTGTAAAAACAAAATGCGCAAAATTCCCAGTTTTATTGACATTACACGGCGGTAACGGGAATGTCGCTCGGCGGTCTGGAAACATTCTATATCAACATGGAGTATCCCGAAGTATTCGGTACAGCAGGCGCTCTCTCCCCTTCGTTCTGGACTAATGACGACGCGGCATGGAGAAGCTTCCTCGGCGAGAAGGATTTTACCGATAATACTCCGTTCATTTACCTTTACACAGGCCCCGCCGGCGGAGATACGGATCCGTATGTAACCGAGATGTATGAACGTCTGAAGGATATGGGTTATCCCGCAGACAAAACGGCGTTCCATTACAACGAAAACAGCGGCCACCATGCAAACTACTGGCGGGCTTACTTTTCCGAGTTTTTGTCAGCTATGGCGTTTCAGAAGGTTGAACCTCTGCAAAAGTAAATACAGCAAAAAAGGAACCGGAGCAATTATTCCGGTTCCTTTGTTTTTGTGTGCCGTATTAATCCTTGTTTTCAATTCCTGCGGTTTTGAAGATGAAATCAACCTGTCCGTGTGCGCCGTCTGAGAGACCGCTGTAGGACTGATATCCCTTTGAAACCTTGGAGATCGCCTTGATTCGCTCTACGAGAGATTTGATGTCGCCGTCTGCCGCTTTTTTCAGCTTATCGACGCCTTCCTCCTTGAACTGCTTCATGCCGTCATTGAGCCGCATGGAGCCGTCCTTGAGCTGTGTGATTCCGCTGATAAGCGAAGGAATATTGCTGTGAAGCGTATCAATTCCGCTGAAAAGCTCGCCGCTTCCGTCGCTCAGCTTAACAGCGCCCGCGTTTAGCTCTCCTGTTCCTGCCGCAAGCTTTTCGGAGCCTTGCTTCAACTGACCAGTGCCGTCTTTGAGCGCGGCTGAGCCTTCCTTGAGCTGACTTGCGCCTGAATTGAGCTGACCTGTGCCGTCCTTTAACCGTGACGAACCGTTTGCAAGCTCACCCGAGCCGTTTTTCACTGCATAAGTGCCGTTGAGGATTTGCACAGCGCCGCTGTTTGCCTGATCGACACCTGCGGTATAGCTGAGAATGCCGTTATAGAAGATGTTGTAGCTGTCGAGCTGTTGCTTGAGCGCCTTTAAGGAAGCCTTTCCGCCTGCAGCGCGCTGAACGCCCTCGCTGATCTGCGCCTGAACCTGCTCTGAGTTCACGTTCTCTTCGATAATGGACTGTATCTGCGCTTCGGTTTTTTCGTCAATCGTACCCTGCATGGCGCTCATCTGTGTGCTCACGCCTTCGCTGACCTGTGCTTGAATATCCTCGGAAACCTGACCCGCAGCAACAGCCGAGTCGTATTCATCAGCTGTCATTGATAATCCTGCCGCTGCAAGCACCGCTTCGGTGACCTGCTTTCTGACGGCGTTTTCAACACCCTGTCGGATAAGATCGCGCTGGCTCTCCACCGTCGCCGTTACGGTATTGCGCGCGGTTTGCTCGGCGAGAGCTTTCGCGTTTTCTTCGCTGAGGGAATCTATCAGAGAATCCAGCACTGAGCTGTAGTTATCGATTGTCAGCTCGGGAGCGCTGAGTCCCGCCGCTGCGATCTGCTTGTTTGCCTCGGAGAGCAGAGTATTGAACACCTGACGCGCGCCGCCGTTGAGCTGAGAGCTGTTGGCTGAAATTACGCTTAGTCCGCCCGAAAGCTGCGCGATATATCCCTGAAGCTGAGCTACGCCGCTGTCGAGCTGTGCGGCGCCTGTCGCAAGAGAATCTGCGCCGCTGTCAACCTGAGCCGCGCCGCCCGAAAGGTCGCCTGCTCCTTTATCGAGCTTTTCCGCGCCTGACTTTAATTCTCCGAGTCCGCTGTCAAGCTGTAATGCACCGCTGTTGAGCACCGCTGCGCCGTCCTTCAGGCTCTCTGCACCGTCCTTGATCTGTTTTGAGCCGTCGTAAAGCTGATTTACGCCGTCAATCAGTTCGCCTGACTTATCGAGAAGAGTGCTCAGTCCGCTGTAGAGCTGTGATGAACCGTCAAGCAGATCATCTGTCGCCGATACGAGCTTGTCGAGCTTTTCGTCTAAGTCCTTTGCCTTGCTGTCGAGCTTGTCGACGTCAAAATCGCTGAACATATCGTTCGCGGCAACGGTCAGAGTTGTGGCAAGCTCAAAATCCTTTACGTCTGCGGTAATCTCAACGGACGACGGGATTTCCAGCTCGCTGCTGTCAAGCTGCAATGTATCCTGCATTCCGGGCACAGCAAAGCCGACAACAAAGGTATGAGTGCCGTCATTGACGACCTTTCCGTTGCTGACGCTGACATTTTCAGCCTTTTCATTGTCAAGCATCATGCCCGTAAGCATGATAAACGGAACATAGATCTTTTCTTTCTTGCCGTTGACAGTCTCCTCGCTGTATTCACGGTTGGTATAGTTGATGATCATTTTCAGTTTGCCGCTTTTGCCTGCAAGCTCGGTCGGGCTGACAGCCTTGCCGTCAAGCTCATAGGTGATACCTACGCCGACGGGAAGCTCGGTTGAACCTGTTCCCTTGTAGTAGATATCTCCGCCGTTCGCGTCCCATTCGCAGACGTTGTTTTCATCAATAGTAAAGCTGTTGTCGCCCTTCAACACCTCGATGTCCTTAAGGTTCGTTTTGTCCTTCAGCTTCTTTTCACCGCCCGTGTTCTGAATCCAGTTGCTGACGATGACCTTATCGGGCGTACCCTGTGCGTCTGCGATAACATAGACAGTTTCTTTTTTATTATACTGCGCTTTGTTCGCGCTTGCTGTTGTACCCTCGGGTTTCTTTGTATCACTTTCCTGAGCGGCAGTACCCGTGCCTGCGCTTTCAGCTCCCGCGGTGAACGCGGCTGTGCCGACGCCTGCACAAAGGATTACAAGACTCATTGCCGCCGACAATGCCTTCGGCAGATATTTCTTAATATTCATCATAACCTCCACTTGCTATTTGCTCTTTTTTGCTCTGAATCCGATTGTCGTTACCCCGATGAGCTTATCAAACAGCATAAACATCGCGGGCAGGATAAGGATAACACAGAACATACTTATTATCGCGCCGCGCGCCATCAGCGCGCATAGCGAGCCGATCATATCGACATCGGAATATATTGCAACTCCGACGGTCGCCGCAAACAATCCCATTGCCGAAACGACGATTGACGGAATTGATGTTTCAAGCGCGGTTGTCACCGCAGTCCGCTTGTCATTTCCAAGCTGACGTTCGCGTTTGTAGCGCGTCGTCATCAGAATAGCGTAGTCAACCGTCGCGCCAAGCTGAATGGTGCTGATGCAGATCGGCGCGATAAACGGCAGGGATTCACCGAAATAATGCGGCAGTCCCAGATTGATGAAAATTGCCAGCTCGATAACGGCAACCAGAATGACCGGAAGCGAAATACTCTTTTCTACGATCATGATGATCACAAAAATCGCGATAATCGATATCAGGTTGACGGTCGCGAAATCAACCGACGTTATGTTGATCAGATCATTTGTGCACGCCGCCTCACCGACAAGCAGTCCGTTTTCGTCGTGCGCTTTGATGATCTTGTTCAGCTGCTGAATCTGCGCGTTCATCTCATCGGAAGCGGTGGTGTACTCCGAGCTGAGTATCATCATCTGCCAGCGGTCGCTCTTGAAGATGCTCTTTACGGAATCGGGAAGCATTTCTTCGGGCACCATACTGCCGACAACACTGTCAAGACCGAGCGTGAACTTTATCCCGTCCGTGTTCTTGAACTCCTCGTTCATCTCGCGGATTTCCTTCTCGTTCAAATTCGCATCAACAAGTACCATATGAGTATTGCTCATACCGAATTCGTCCTTGAGCTTTGTGTTGGCGATGACGTTTGCCATATCCTTCGGCAGGCTCTTTGAAATATCGTAGTAAACCTCGCTGTTTGTTTTGCTGTAACCGTAATAGGCGGGAAATGCAAGCGCACCGAACAGAATCAAAAATACGGGAAAGATTTTTACAAGACCTGCTGCGAGCTTTTTGGTTTTTGGTATCAGGGATTTGTGCATTGTTTTTGACAAGGGCTTGTCGAGTACCAGAATCATGGACGGCAAAATCGTCACACAGCCCAGCACGCCTATCAGCACGCCCTTCGCCATAACGATTCCCAGATCTCTGCCAAGCGTGAAGGTCATGAAGCACAGCGCGATAAATCCCGCGACGGTCGTGATCGAGCTGCCCAAAACCGAGGTAACGGTCTCGTGGATCGCCTTTGCCATCGCCTCCCTGTTATCGGAAAACTTTGGCTTTTGCTCATTGTAGCTGCTCCACAGGAAGATCGAGTAGTCCATTGTAACCGCTAACTGCAGCACCGCCGACAGCGCCTTGGTGATGTATGAGATCTCTCCCAGAAAGTAATTCGAGCCGAGATTCATCAAAATCGCCATTCCGATGCTTGCCAGAAATACAAACGGTACGATCCAGTTGTCCATAAAGAGCATCATAGCGGCAACAGCAAGCACTACCGCGATGGCAACATAAACTGCCTCTTCCCTTTCGCACAGGTCGCGCAGATCGGTGACCATTGCCGAAATGCCCGAAACAAGACACTGTCCGTCACAGATTTTGCGTATCTCCGTAATGGCTGTAATTGTTTCGTCAGACGAGCTTGACGAGTCGAAAAACACCGCCATCAGCGAACTGTCCCCGGCGTTGACCGCGTCATAGATCTTGTCGGGAAGCAGCTCCTCGGGAATAGCGCCGTCGGCAATGTCGCTGAAATTGAGTACTGTTGCGACGTGGTCGACTTCTTTTATCTTTTCCGACGCTTCTCTCATGGTTTTCTCGTCGGCGTTTTCAAAAATCAAAAACGAAAACGCACCCTTGTGAAAGTCCTCCAGCATGTACTTCTGACCCTTGACGGTATCAAGGTTCTCCGGAAGATAGTTCAGCATGTCGTAATTTACGCGCGTGAATATCATTCCGAGAACCGACGGTATCAACAATACCAATGCCGCGATCAGAATGACAACGCGGGATTTTACAACCGCTTTTCCAAGCTTCATTTTCTTAATCACTCCTAATCTGTTGTCTTGATATATTTTATATTCATTCATCGCTTTGGATAAACAGACAAAGTAATCGGATTGACGGATTTTCAGACAATAGTTAAAATGTGACTAACAGAAAAAGCCAAGCCGGATAACTCCGGCCTGGCTGAAATACTAAACTAATTAAATTATTCTGAGCACCGTTCAAGCGCAAGCTCAATGGTTCCTTCAAAAATCTCGCAGATTCGCTTGACTTTCAATGACAGGTCGTATTGAGCCCCGTCGGACACCCAGTCAAATACAAAGCCTATCAGCAGGCTTTTGTAATACATGACAACCGCTTCGCGGTCTTCCGCGCTGATGCGCTTTGAATCCTTTGTGAAATTATCGAAAAACTCCGTTACCGTCCTGCGCGCAACACGGTTCAGATAACGGTCGTAAAACTGACGGTTCGGAGAATTGAAAACATGGAGAATGGCGGTTTTGTTTTCGAGCGAAAACGTGATCGCCTCCATGATGCTGTCGTACAGGTTATCGGGAGAAAAGGTGTGACTGACAAACTCATCAGCCTGATCGTTGAAAATCTCCTCCATAAGTGAAGGTATGTCGTCAAAATGATAATAGAAGGAATTGCGGTTTATTCCGCAGTCCTCTACGATCTCCTTAACGGTTATTTTGTCGATCGGTTTGCTGTTGAGCAGTTTTAAAAAGGATTTTTTGATTGCGTCCTTAGTCAGCGAAGTCATGCCACACCTCATAATCATTTGGTTCTCTAAATAGTATAGCACAATTACACTTTTTTTCAAGTGCTTCTGATATCTTTACTTCAGAATCTGTCCGATCGGATAAGGCAATTTATAGTCAGCCAGGTACATTTGTATCGCTGTTGCGTCGGAAATATCCAGTGCGCCGTCTTGGTTTGCGTCAGCGGCAAGCTTCTGATACTCGTCGAATTCTTCCAGCTCAGCCAAATTCCGCTGAATATCCGTCACATCGTTGATGTTGACAGCGCCGTCGTTGTTGACATCTCCGAGCACTATTTTTTTGAGCAGCTCGAAGGAAATGTTATTTTCCAACGCATAACTGTGCGCAAAAGAATCCTCATAACAGCGGACGGTCACGTTCTCCCGGTCAAAAGCGTTTGGCTGAATCAAAACGACGCTCTCGGGAATGGTCACATACCTCAGGTTCGGACAATTTGTAAACGCATAGTCCGGAATCGCGAGAAGCGAATCTGAAAGAACTACAGACCCGGCTCCCGTGCCGTTGAACGCATAGGATTGAAGCAAGACACCGTTGGTTACGAAATCCAGATCAGTCAGAGACGTGCAACCGTTAAAACAGCCGTAGCTGAACTCCGCGATTTTGTCATTCAGCGTGAGCTCCTCAAGCGAGGTACAGCCCGAGAACATATTCGTCGGCATGCTGACGATATCCGAATTCATCTTAACGGTTTTCAGAGAAGTACAGCCCGAGAACACTCTGTCGCCAAAGGTGACGACATTTTCGGGGATCGTGACGGATTCCAGAGAGGTGCAGTTCATGAACGCGTATTCCTCAACGGTGGTGTTTGTGCTTGAAAACACCAGCTCCGTGACTGAGGTGTTTCCCGAAAAAGCATTTCTGTCAATAACAGTTACGGGATAATCCCGAAAAGACTCGGGAAGCGTAACAGCTCCGCCGTTTCCGTTGTATCTGACGAGCTTTGCTTCGCCCTTGGAGGTATTCACCTCAAAGCCGAAGTCACCGTCATAGATGTCCGTCCTGCTCCTCAACCTGAGAAAGATTGAGAAGCTGAGGGCGGAGATGTTATCGTTGCTTTTCCGAAGTTTGAAAGTTGCATTTATTCAGTAGCCCATTATCCCTTCACCTCCGTTTTTTTTCGATTAATCCGCGACCTGTGAAACAAATATTTTTACAAGCTCTGGATCAAATAACTTTCCTGCGTTGTCCTTAATGTATGCCAGTGAGCGTTCCTTACTCCACGGCTTCTTGTTGCTGCGTTCGGAAATAAGCGCGTCAAATACATCGCAAATCGATACAATCCGCGCGCTGAGCGGGATTTTTTCGTCCGCAAGTCCGTTCTGACCCGTGCCGTCGTAATGCTCGTGGTGGTAGCGCGCTATCTCAGCTGCCTGTTTCAAAAGCGGTTCATCGTAAGCCGACAGGATCAGGTAGCCGAACTCGGTGTGGCTGGCGACAATGACCTGCTCCTCCTCCGTCAGTCTGCCGTCCTTGTTGATGATACTCAGCGGAATGGCGATTTTTCCGAGGTCGTGCAGCTTCGCCGCTACAGACATGGACTGTGCCTGCTCCTCGTCCATACCCATCGCCCTGCAAAAACGAAGGGTCAGCGTGCAGATATGGCTGAGATGATCGAGGGAATATCCGTTGTTCAGCTCCGCGTTCTCAGCGAGCTCGTCCAATATCAGGTCGACAGACCGTGTACTGGTTCCAAATGTGTTTTCGTAAGAGGTTTCAAGGCCGCAGTACGCCGCCTCAACCATGCTGTCAAAGAACACGTCCAGACCGCCGACGATATTTTCAAAATGGAATATTACCTGCTTTTTCACGTCCTTCTCCAGAAGGTATTCGAAGTAGGTATCGGAAAAAATGCAGTTTCTGCGGTTGACAACGCTGTTCCGCTCGATAATATCATAGCGGCAGCTGCTGACGCCGCGGTTAAGCTTCTCGATGAAGCCGTCTCCCTCACGGACACCCACACAGCAGCACAGATCCTTGTTGCGCTCGTTGAAAAGAACGACAAGCTGCGATATTTCGTTTACGGCAGTCTCGTAAAACGCCTCTCTGTCGCTGCAGGTCAGCATCGAACGGATAAAGCGCGAGATGTTTTCAACTGAATTGCCGTAACGCTTGGACTGGTTGTACAGCTCGGCATTTCTGCGCTCGAAGCGGAACATCACGTAATAAATATATGCAATCACTCCGCATACGACAAGAGTCGGTATTATGACGGTGTAAATATACAGACTTGTGCTGTGCAGCAGGAACAGCACTGACGCGAGAATCGTCATCAGGAAATAGTAAACCAGAATCACAAAAATTGCCGTCGCGTACCGGGTTCGCCTGAGGACATAGTCTATTGCGGTGTAGCCCGCGTAACCCACCGCCGCCGCGGTAAGTAATCCCATCGCCGCGTTGCTGATATAAATCAGGATCGGGTCAACCGCGATCATTACCAGAAGCAAGCCTATACCCAGTGCGAAGAACGCGCCTACAAGCAGCTTGCGGAGGCGTGAAAACCAGCCGATTATCAGCAGCAGCCCCAGCATCATTGTCGTGTGGGTGACTGCAGCGACAATATTTACCCAAATCGGCGGATTAACAAAATAGCTTACCTCGGGCAGATTGTATATCATAACCGCCGCGCCGCAGTAAGCAAGAACACCTGCCGCTCCAAGCGCTCGGAAACACCTGCGGTTAACGATGCCGAGAATCGCGAGCACAGCAAGCGAAACGATTCCGAGTACTGTCAGCACTCCGCCCGCAAAAAAACCTGCCGTCGGAGAAAATGCGCTGTGCTCTCCATGAGAAAGCTCCGCCTCAAAACGAACGGAAAACGGCAGCTTCATGAACACCTCAACAACCTGCTGCCGCGAGGAAGCGCCGATAGTTACCGCGTTGTAGCAGTTTCCGACATAGACGGAATCCTGAAACATATTGTTGTAAACCTCACGGCCGTTTACGCGGATCATCACGGGAGAATGGTCTGTGCGGATAACAAGGGTACGGTTGTCGTCCTCGGGTTAGAGCGTCTTGACAAAGTAAATGTTGTCCCTGCGCACACTGCTCTCGGTTACGATCGGATTCTGAGCACTGAAAACGCGCAGATCAGCATCGGGAATTACTCCCGCCTTGTCGGTATAGAGGTACTCCCAGCCGGAGAGCTCGCCCTGTCTGGCTATTCCCTCGGACACATAGTTCGCAACAAAATACACCGCTACGGTCACAATAAAAATTATCAGTGAAACGCCTAAAAGAGGGAGTTCGTGGCTGCGCAGCGCGAAGGCATTTACGTCAACCTCAACATCCTTAAAGGTGACAGGGTCTGTCTTTCCCGAAGGATATGCCGTAAATTTGTAGATATTTTCCGCTTCGTCGCCCGTCGCTTCCGTTGCAACCTGATAATTCTCCTTGGTTTCCTCGGTCTGTCTGACTGTCGGATCGGAACCGCAGCCCGAAAGCGCCGAAATACAAAGAATTCCCGCGGTCATCAGCGAAAGTATTCTGAGTGTTCTCATTTTCATCACCTATAGCAAAATAAGCTAAATCCTTGCCGTGCATAGCACGGCAAGGAATAGTTTCAAACGGTTATTTTAGTACGGCCAATAGTAGTCTGTATAGCAGCGATCTGGATTTTCCGAATCGATCTCGATAAATACTTCGTCATCGCCTACCTTGGTATAGTTGATATACGCGTCGGCATGAACGGTAGCTCCGAGAGGCAGGTTTACAGAGAGCGACTCCAGAGGCTTGTTGTACCGGAAATCCTCAAGAGTATTCTCGTGTTCCTTACCTGTGTCATAAATTACATTCGGAATTCCTGTCTGCTTGTTGTAATCACCCTTCGAGAAGTGGAAGCGGTAAGCCATGAAGCACTTGTTTACGTCTGTGCGAAGAACCGCGTCGCCCTTCGGAATGGTGAATGTCTTTGTGTCAGCGTCCCACGCCTGCTTCTTTGCAGTGGAGGAAACGACAAAATTCAGTACAACCGTACCGCGAAGACCGATTCCGTCATCAGAATACACGCCGTGATTTGTGTGGATCTGAGCCGTTTTGTTGGGATAGAAGGTCTCGTAAGGCTTGTGAACCTTCTTCTCGCCGTTTGTATCTCTTGTGCTCCAGTCAACGCTGCACATCTGGAAGGAGTATACTCTGTCGAGCTCGATATCCGCTACGGAATCACCCGAGTAGTATACGTTGCCGTCCTGCATGCGAACTGCCATTGCGAGCGGAGCAACAATCTTGAGGTTTGTCTTGGGTACGACCGGCTCGGGCTTAACGATGTTAGCCCAGAGAGATACGGAACCCGTGGGAACAGTGTAGGTCTTTTCGCCCTTTGTGCTCTCAGCCTTGACGTTGCTGATGTCGCTGATCGCTACAGGATCCTAGCCGAAGAAATATCTGTCGGAGGAACCAAAATACTCGTCGCTGATCGAAAGTGACTTCGCGTTTTTGTCAATCGCGTAGGTGCCCGCAGAAACAGCGTACAGAGTAACACCGTTGCCGATAGTAATTGTCTCGGTAACAGGCTTTATCACATCTGGCTCTTTGGTATTGTTGGTGTGCTTATAAGGCTGTCTGCATGTGCTGACGCCGATGGCGGGAGACTGTGTAGCAGAAATTTATTTTAAATAAAAGATAATTCTTTTCATCATAATTATACCATTAATTGTTGTTCGATACTACATATATCTCGCTAAATACATAAGGAATTATTGTTATTATTTTGCCTGTGTTGTGTGAAATATTGTTCGCACATGCGCATGCACATCTATACATATTATTCCGAAACAGAATAAAAATTCCTGTTTTTACCGCATAACGTGAAACCGCCCGCACTCTTAATCAGTGCGAACGGTTTCTTGCTCCGCGAGAGGCGGTGCTTTTTTCTTTTTTGGAACTATTTCAATAATTTTGCGCGTGACCTTTACACCTTCGTAGCGTTTTTTGAAGGCTACCCTGCCTGTAAATTTCCTGCTGCAGCTCTTGCAGCTGAAATCTGAGGAAAAGCTCTTGTTATGCAAACGCCACTTTTTGACCCTGCGCATCGGGTTTCCGCAGCGGTCACAGCAAAATTTCAACTCATTCCGATCGACCTCGGGGTCGGTAAGATCGGTGATGAAGTGATTCTTGAAGGTCATGCGCTCGTAGAATTCCTCACAGTCAGCCTTGAGTATACTGCTCTCGAGCGGCGAGCGGTTCTCAACAGCCTTAAGACATTTAAGGCTGAGATACGCGTCGGCAAAGGCACGGTGCTGTTCCTCCTCGGAAAAGCTAACGCCCAGCAGCTCGGCACAGGCTCCCAGACCCATCTGGTTGCCCTCGTCGTAGCGGTCAAGCGCGCGTTCGCAGTATTCCTGCAAGTCGCAGTAGCTCTTCAGAAACGGAATATGATAATCGCCCGTAAAGAACGAGTAGTTCTCGATCAAAGCGTGAATATCCGAGGTGCCCCATGTCAGAACCGTGCTGTCGCCGAGGAATTCAGCGAACTTTTCAGCAGCGGTCAAAAAGCTCACGCCGTCCTGTTTTAATTCCGTAATAGAAATTTTAGTAAGCTGTTTGACCTTTCCGTTCAGCTTTCTGCCGATTTTTGGCTTTACTAGTGAGGAAAAGGCGCTCTCTATATTTAATTCATCGTCCAGCCTCACGGCTCCGAACTCAATAATCTCGTTTACGAATCGCTTGAGCTTGTAGCTGTAGGCGGAGTTCCATTCCAAATCAAGTATTACGTAACTCATTTGTTGCGGAACGCCTGCTTCATTCTCTGTTCCTTAGAGAGAATGCGCTTTCTCATGCGGATAGTCTTGGGCGTAACCTCAACAAGCTCGTCGTCGGCGATAAACTCGAGGCACTGCTCGAGCGACATAACGGTCGGCGGTGTGAGCTTGAGAGCGTCGTCCGAACCGGAAGCGCGGGTATTGGTGATGTGCTTCTTCTTGCAGACGTTGACGGTGATATCCTCAGCCTTGGGACTTGCGCCGACGATCATTCCCTCGTATACGGGCACGCCCGCGCCGATAAAGAGTCTGCCTCTCTCCTGAGCGGCGTACAGTCCGTAGGTTACGGTGTCGCCTGTCTCAAACGCGATAAGCGAACCCTGGTGACGTGTTACGATCTCGCCCTTCCACGGCTCGTAGCCGTCGAATACGTGGTTCATGATACCGTTGCCGTTTGTGTCGGTGAGGAATTCGGGACGGTAACCCATCAAACCTCTGGCGGGAATCTTGAACTCGATGTGGGTCACGCCGCCGTCGCGGGTTCCCATGTTTACAAGCTCAGCCTTGCGCGAACCGAGCTTTTCCATTACCGCACCGACGTATGAATCGGGAACCTCGACAATGAGGAACTCGATAGGCTCGTGGAGCTTGCCGTCGATTGTCTTTGTGATTACCTGAGGACGCGAAACCTGGAACTCGTAGTTCTGGCGGCGCATGGTTTCAATAAGAATCGAAAGGTGCAGCTCGCCTCTGCCCGATACCTTGAAGGTGTCGGCGCTGTCGGTTTCCTCTACGCGGAGGGCGATGTTGGTTTCGATCTCCTTGAAGAGTCTGTCGCGGATATTTCTCGAGGTGACGTACTTGCCTTCCTTGCCCGCGAAGGGTGAGTTGTTGACCATGAAGTTCATGGTTACTGTAGGCTCGTCGATTTTTACGAAGGGAAGCGGCTCGATGCAGTCGTTGGAGCAGAGCGTTTCGCCGATGTTGATGTCCTGAATGCCGCTGATGCAGACGAGGTCGCCTAGGCTCGCTTGGTCGCACTCGATGCGCTTCAAGCCCTCGAACTGATAGAGCTTGCCGATGCGGACAACCTTGGTGGTGCCGTCGGTGTGGCATAGGGTCACGCTCTGGCCGTTCTTGACTGTACCGCGCTCAACGCGTCCGACGCCGATTCTGCCGACGAAGTTGTCGGCATCTATATTGGAAATGAGTATCTGTAAGCCCGCGTCAATTTCTCCCTCGGGAGCGGGAATCTCGTTGACGATCGCCTCAAACAGCGGCTTCATGTCGGTACCCGGCTCGTGGTAGTCGTCGCTTGCGTAGCCGTCGCGCGCGGAAGCGTAAATCACGGGAAACTCGAGCTGATCCTCGTCGGCGCCGAGCTCGATAAAGAGGTCGAGAACCTCGTCGACAACCTCCTCGGGACGCGCGCCGGGTCGGTCGATCTTATTGAGGACAACAAGCGGCTTTTTGCCGAGTCCGAGAGCCTTCTTAAGCACGAAGCGTGTCTGGGGCATGCAGCCCTCAAACGCGTCTACGAGGAGAACAACGCCGTCCACCATCTGGAGAATGCGCTCTACCTCGCCGCCGAAGTCGGCGTGTCCGGGAGTGTCCACGATATTGATTTTGATGTCGTTATACATTACCGCAGTGGGCTTTGAGAGGATAGTTATACCTCTCTCGCGCTCGAGGTCGTTTGAGTCCATTACGCGCTCCTCGACGTTCTCGTTGGCACGGAAAATACCGCTCTGTCTGAGCATCTGGTCAACAAGGGTGGTTTTGCCGTGGTCGACGTGCGCGATGATGGCAATGTTTCTTAAATCGTTTCTAATACTCATTCTGATTGCTCCAATATTCTGATTTTAATTCCAATTATCCATACAATTATACCACCGCAAGGGTGTGATTTCAACTTGTAAAATCAATCACCTTTTTTGCGTAAGCGGCAATTTTTTTGAGAGAATTTCCAAATATAGCTCATAAAAACAACATTTTGTGTGTTCTGACGGATTTTTTGCTTTACAACAACGAGAGATTGTTATATAATTGTCATGGTGTTACATTTATATAATGATAACAAAACTACTCTAATGGAGGTACATTTTATGGGCTATACAATCGCACAGAAAATTATCAAGGCGCACCTTGTGAGCGGCGAGATGAAAGTCGGCAATGACATCGGTCTTAAAATCGACCAGACACTCACTCAGGACGCGACAGGCACAATGGCTTACATCGAGTACGAGGCAATGGGCATTCCCAGAGTCAAGACCGAGAAGAGCGTTGCATACATCGACCACAACACCTTACAGACAGGCTTTGAGAACGCGGACGACCACCGCTTTATCCAGTCCGTCTGCAAGAAGCACGGCATTTACTTCTCACGTCCCGGCAACGGCATCTGCCATCAGGTTCATCTCGAGCGCTTCGGCAAGCCCGGCAAGACACTCATCGGCTCCGACAGCCACACTCCCACAGGCGGCGGTATCGGCATGCTCGCTATCGGCGCGGGCGGTCTCGACGTAGCAGTTGCTATGGGCGGCGGCGCTTACTACATCACCATGCCCAAGATGGTAAGAGTCAATCTCACAGGCAAGCTCTCTCCGTGGGTTTCCGCGAAGGACATCATTCTCGCGGTGCTCAAGGTTATGAGCGTTAAGGGCGGCGTAGGCAAAATCGTAGAGTACGGCGGCGAGGGCGTCAAGACCCTGACCGTTCCCGAGAGAGCCACTATCACCAACATGGGCGCGGAGCTCGGCGCGACGACCTCCGTATTCCCCTCAGACGAGATCACAAAGGAATTCCTCAGAGCTCAGGGCCGCGAGGAGGATTACACCGAGCTGAGCGCGGACGCTGACGCGGTTTACGACGAGGTTATCGAAATCAACCTCAGCGAGCTTGAGCCGCTTGCGGCATGCCCGCACTCCCCCGACAACATCAAAACGATCAAGGAGCTCGAGGGCAAGACGGTCGATCAGGTATGTATCGGCTCCTGCACAAACTCCAGCTACCTCGACCTCATGCGCGTTGCCTACATTCTCAAGGGCAAGAAGGTCGCCGACAAGGTTTCTCTCGCTATCGCTCCCGGCAGCAAGCAGGTATTCAACATGCTCGCTCTCAACGGCGCCCTCGGCGACATGATCGCGGCAGGTGCTAGAATCCTCGAGAGCGCCTGCGGTCCCTGCATAGGCATGGGTCAGTCACCCAACAGCAAGGGCGTTTCGCTCAGAACCTTCAACCGTAACTTTGAAGGCAGAAGCGGCACAGCCGACGGTCAGATTTACCTTGTTTCTCCCGAAACAGCCGCAGTTTCCGCTCTCAAGGGCGTATTCACCGATCCGAGATGTCTCGGCGAGGCTGCCGATATCGCGCTGCCCGAGAAGTTCCTCATCAACGACAACATGGTTATTGATCCCGCTCCCGTTGAGGAAATGGACAGCGTAGAGATCCTCAGAGGTCCCAACATCAAGGAGTATCCCAAGACAAGCCCTCTGACCGATTCCATCGAGGCTTCCTGCTCGCTCAAGGTCGGCGACAACATCACTACAGACCATATCATGCCCGCAGGCGCTAAGATTCTGCCCCTGCGTTCAAATATCCCGAAAATCTCCGAGCACTGCTTCACAGTATGTGACAAGGAGTTTCCCGCAAGAGCAAAGACCCTCGGCAAGAGCATTATTGTCGGCGGCGAGAACTACGGTCAGGGCTCATCCCGTGAGCACGCCGCCCTCGCTCCCCTCTTCCTCGGAGTCAAGGCGGTTCTCGTCAAGAGCTTCGCGCGCATTCACAAGAGCAACCTGATCAACGCGGGCATTCTTCCCCTCACCTTCAAGAACGCCGCAGATTACGACGAGATCAAGCTCGGCGATATGCTCGAGCTTCCAAATGTCAAGGCTGAGATCGCTGCAGGCAGCGACGTAACCGTTGTCAACGCTACCACAGGCAAGACTATCAAGGCAGACTGTGAGCTTTCCGACCGCACAAGAGCGATTATCCTCGCCGGCGGTCTGCTCGATTACACCAAGGAGAACAGCTAATGGACAAGATTAAAATGATTACGCCGCTCGTTGAGATGGACGGCGACGAAATGACCAGAATAATCTGGCAGCAGTTAAAGGATATCCTTATTCTTCCCTACGTCGACCTCAAGACCGAGTACTATGACCTCGGTCTGGTTCACAGAAACGAAACCGACGACCAGGTTACCGTTGACGCGGCGAATGCTACAAAGAAGTACGGCGTCGGCGTTAAGTGCGCAACCATCACCCCCAACGCAGCGAGAATGGACGAGTACAACCTCAAGAGCATGTGGAAGTCGCCCAACGGCACTATCCGAGCTATCCTCGACGGCACCGTTTTCAGAAGCCCGATTCTCGTGAAGGGCATCGTCCCCTACATTCCCACCTGGAAAAAGCCCATCTGCATCGCGCGTCACGCCTACGGCGATGTTTACAAGAACACCGAAATGCGCGTTGAGGGCGGCAGCAAGGCTGAGCTCTGCGTTACAAAGCCCGACGGCACTGAGGAAAGAAGCCTTATCTTCGATTTCAAGTCCGACGGCGTTATCCAGGGTATGCACAACATTGACAAGAGCATTTCTTCCTTCGCGCGCTCCTGCTTCAACTACGCTCTCGACCAGCATATCGACGTATGGTTCGCGACAAAGGACACCATCAGCAAGACATACGACCACCGTTTCAAGGATATCTTCGCGGAAATCTTTGAGAACGAGTACAAGGATAAGTTCGAGGAAGCGGGTATCACCTACTTCTACACCCTCATCGACGACGCTGTAGCCCGTGTGATCCGCAGTGAAGGCGGCTATATGTGGGCGTGCAAGAACTACGACGGCGACGTTATGAGCGATATGATCGCGACCGCCTTCGGTTCTCTCGCCATGATGACCAGCGTGCTCGTTTCTCCCGACGGCATCTACGAGTTCGAGGCTGCTCACGGCACCGTTCAGCGCCACTACTACAAGCACCTCAAGGGCGAGGAAACCTCTACAAACTCTGTCGCGACGATCTTCGCGTGGACAGGCGCGCTCAAAAAGCGCGGCGAGCTTGACAAGCTGCCCGAGCTGGCTGAATTTGCCGAAAAGCTCGAGAAGGCTACGATCAAGACTATCGAGGACGGCATTATGACAGGCGACCTGTACCTGATTTCCACACTCGAAAACAAAACTAAGGTAAACACCGAGGACTTCCTCAAGGCAATCAACGAACGTCTTACGGCAATGCTTTAATCCCTCAAAGGAGATACGTGCGTATGTCAAAGAATGACAGCATTTCCATGTCGGTAATACGGCGGTTGCCACGCTATTACCGCTTTCTCACCGAGCTCGACGAGCAGGGTGTCGACAGGATCTCATCTAACAAGCTCGCGGATATCATGAACGTCACCGCGTCGCAGGTCAGACAGGATCTGAACTGCTTCGGCGGCTTCGGTCAGCAGGGCTACGGCTACAGCGTCAGCCAGCTCAAGGACGAAATCAAGGGTATTCTCGGACTGAATAACGGCTACAAGGCGATACTCATCGGCGTCGGCAACTTCGGCTCCGCGCTTGCCAACCACCTCAGCTTTGACAAGCTGGGCTTTGAACTCGTCGCCTGCTTTGACAACGATAAAAGAAAGGTCGGTCAGACCATCGGTGAGATGGTTATCCGACACGACGACGAGCTTGAGGCTTATTGCAGCGGCAATCAGGTCGACACCGCGATTCTCTGTATCCCCAAGGAAAATGTGGAAACGGTACTGGATAAACTCTATTCCCTCGGAATCAGGAGCTTCTGGAATTTCAGTCACTATGATATTACCACGCGATACAGCGATACCGTGGTCGAGAATGTTCACCTGAGCGACAAGCTCATGACCCTTTGCTACAGAATGAACCACCACAATTAAACCATTCCCGGAGAAAAACAATGAAGCGGCTGTTCGGTACAATCGGATCAACTTATCTGGCTGTACTGGCGGTCGCCTTTTTTCTGCCAAAATCCGCTGTTTTTCTGCTGGCAGCAGGCTTTGTGATCACAGGCTGCGGCATTGTTCTGGCTGTAAAAAGATTTGAAACCGGAAAAACCATGCTGCTCGCGGGCATTTCCGCGGCTTTGGCGGTTGTGAGTATATTTCTTTATCGGAATTATATCTACCAGCCCGTTGTCGATAATTATTCCGATAAAGAAATATCATTCAAAGGCTATATATGCGATGAAATTAACATAGGCAGCAAAATCATCGTTATCCCGCTGCAAACCGAGGAGATCAACGGCGAAAAGGCAGAGGTCAAAATCAACCTCACGGTCTATAACGACTTTGAGGCTGAGGAATTCGACTGTGTTGAGGGCAGGCTGTTCGTATCCGCGCACGAAAGCGAGAACTTGATCAGCAAGGGCTGTTTTCTCAGCGCGTCTCAGGACAACAGCTTTGAGCTGAGAACCACAGGAGAAAAGCACTTCTCTCTGTACAGCCTCGCCGTTAACGTAAGAATGAAATGTAAGAGTGCGCTGACAAAGCTGTTGAACCGCGACAGCGGAGCTCTGTGCAAGGCTATTTTACTCGGCGACAAGTACGGTCTGAGAAAAACCTACAAGCACGACTTTCAGCGCACTGGAACCTCGTTCCTGATTGTCGTATCGGGAATGCACCTCTCCGTACTCTGCGGACTAATAAATATCCTGCTGAAACGGACTAAAATATCGCGGCTGCCAAGGTTAATTATTTTCCTTGTCGTCGTCATCGGGTTCTCCGCGGTGACGGGATTTACGCGTTCCGTTATGAGAGCCGGTATTATGGTAATCCTCGCCTACTGCGGCGACGTAGTGCATCGAAAGGTAGACAGCATAAACTCGCTTGGTATTGCCGCTCTGATACTGGCGCTGCCGAATCCGTTCGTCGTCGGTGATCTGGGCGTGCTGATGTCGTTTTCCACAACACTCGGAATTGTCCTGTGGGCGCCGAAAATCATCGGTTTCCTTACGCGGGTGCTTCACATCTGTTCCGTTAAGTTAAAGCCTTTGCGATGGATATTGAATTTCATTGTCAACCTGATTGCTGTTTCAGTTTCGGCTGCGCTGTGGGTAATGCCGATTCTGACGCTGTTCATCGGTCGGATTCCGCTGCTGGTTGTTCCCGTTTCTATCATCACCTCGCCGATTGCGAGCTTAATATTGATTCTGTCGGTAATTATGCTGGCGCTGTACTTTATCCCATTCATCTCTGTTCTCGCGAAACCGATCGCGCTTTTGCTGAACGTTCTCTGCGGCGCGCATCTGAACATCAATTCCTTTGTCGCTTCGATCCCGTTCTCCTCCGTAAAAACAGAAAAGCTATACTATTTCATCTGGCTGGGCGTAACCTGCGCGCTTGTGGCTGTCGGATATCTTATCCACGCGAAGAAAAAATACGTCGTCGCCTCTATCCTCATATCCGCGTTCGTTCTGGGTACGGGCTGGTCAGTGCAGGTGCTGACGGACACGCACCCGACGGAAATCTATCTCAAACAAACATATCGAGGACTGACCGCGGGTGTCAGCAAGGACGGAAGCCTGTCAATACTGTGCTGCGGCGGCAACGGACGTTACAACGACGATGTTATCGATGATTTGTACGCATACAACAGCGTTATTGATAACGCGGTAATCCCGAACCGCGTAAACTATTCCTCTTATCTCACGATGCTGGAGGAACACTTCGACTTGAAAAACACAATTGTCAATCAGAAATACGCTGATGAAATATCCGAGGACGCGGACTTTGAGCTGTCCGAGAACAGCCGCATATCATTTGTACTTAACAGCGGTACCGTTGACGAAGTGATGAATATTGACGGTATTGTATATCAGTACCTGACGATTGAAAGCAGAACCCTGCTCTTTGTTCCCCATTACGGAGATATAGAAAAGCTGCCCGTAAAGTACCGGACAGCGGATTATATCATCATGGATTATGTGTCGTACCACGCGGAGCTTCTGAGCTGCCATACGCTGATTTACACCGGACAGCAAAACAAGCGGTATGACAAAAACGCTGAGCTGTTGGGTGAGATCAGCGACAAGCTGATTCTGCTGAAAAACAAAACTTACATATTTAAAATTCAAGAAGGGCGCTGAATGCGCCCTTCAATTATTTTTGTTTAGCCGCGTAAGCCTCAACCTTATTGATAAGGTCGTTTGTTTCCCACAGCTCTATTTTTTTGTTTTTGGTGTTCTGCTTAAAGCGGTACTCGGTATAGTCATAGAACTTGTGCCAGAAATCAACCGACTCGTTCCACTGCTCCGTGTTTTTCTCGTCGAGAACAGTTTTGGGAACCTTATATTTCTCTGTGATGATCTTGCCGAAGTAATCCGTAAACTTGACCGAACCGTAAATATTGAGGTGGTCGTAGTTGTAGTAATCGTCGGCGGTGTAGGTCATCACGTTTTCATCGCGCTCGAAGTTGATATAATTGAAGCCGTACTCGCTGATTATATCAAATGCCGCATTGCCGCGGGTGAAGCGTTTGTATGTTTCCTTCTTAACGATATGCGGGAAGCGTACAAAGAGAAGGTTATCATACTTCTGTTCCTTGCAGTAATCGAGGAACTCACGCAGGAACACTTCATATCTCGGCTCGAGGTCGTTGCGGGTCTCGTCGGCAGGCAGCGTAGGATTGTAAATCTTTTCGTTTACGTTAAGCTTCTGCGCGGTGGTTTTGTAGCCCCTGAGATAGGTGTAACCGCGCATATCCTGGGTAAAGCGCGAGGTCATCTTGTTCCACGGCTCGGGGAAATCGTTCCATACTCCGTGGTACTTGATAATAGGGAAATAGAACTCGCGTCTGCCGAGGTCGCGTACAGCCGGAGTCGTTTCGATATACTCGATCTTGTTGCCGTTGAGCGGAACATTGTCGATGTAGTTGCGGATACTCGACTCCTTCTCCTCGTTGTCTGTGCCGTACAGGAAACAGTTGATTTCAATGACGATCAGTTTGGGAGACTGATTGCGCTCAACTTCCTTGATCTGCGTTTTCATCGCAGCCGCCGTGCTCGAGGCTGTGGCATACGGAAAGCTGGTGACGCCGTACTTCTCATAAAGCAGAGCAGGTGAAACGCCCGAGTACATCTCACTCGAACCAATCATCGCGACGTCGATCGTATCCTTGTCCTCGATGTAAAACGCGTCAAGGCGCATTCGGTTGGCGTCGTGGTGACAGAGCACGTACTCCTGCAAAAAGCCGATAACCAACGCCGACAGCAGAATAAACGCCGATATTTTTATTGCTCTTGTAATATATAGCTTTGCTTTCATAAATACACTTACCTTTAGTAATTACGAAAAATATTGTTGCCCACCGGGCTTAACCGTCCCGTCAGAATTGGGCGTAAACGAAGTCCGCGGCGCTGTAGCCGGAGCCGTAGATGCCGAATACTACAATCGAAATCAAGGCTACAAACAGCAGCGCAAAACGAAGGATAAACGGCTTTTGGTCAAGCATGTGACGGATATCTAGGCCGTTCTTGGCGCGCTCCTGAATTATGCTCGCGATGAAGATAATCAGACCTCCGATAAGAACGACGAGATAATCCTTCTTGCCGAGTCCGAGGTCGCTTATCTGGCTGTAGCCGAGCTTGAAGTTCTGGTTCGTGAAGAACAGCCAGAAGGTGCGCATAGCCTGCGAGAAGCTGGGCGCAACGTCGAATACGTAGCCGACGAGAACGATCAGGAAGGTGCGGAACATCTGGAAAAGCATGAACGGGATGTTGGTATCCTTGATGTGCAGCTTGTCCTTCGCACTGATGAACAGCGGCTCGAGAAGAATGCTGACCATGATGATCATACCGTTCCACGCACCGAATGCAACATACTTCCAGCTCGCGCCGTGCCATATACCTACAACGAGGAATACGATCAGCGAGGCTACGCTGGTGGGAAGTACCTTCGAGATATGAGCGCCTGCGGCGGTCTTGCCGAAGCGCGTACCCTTCATCTTCTTGCTCGCGGTGATGAACGCGTTGGACATAGCCACGGGATAGAAGAGATAGTTTTTGAGCCATGCGCCGAGTGAAATGTGCCAACGGCGCCAGTACTCGTTGATTGAACGCGAGAAGTACGGACGCTTGAAGTTGTCGATCATATCGACGCCGAATATCTGCGCGACGCCTCGGGAAATATCAATACCGCCCGAGAAGTCGGCGTAAAGCTGCAAAGCGTAAAGCAAAACAGTAAATGTCAGAGTTGTGCCGCCGAACTTGTTGTAGTCGGCAGTTACCGCGGTGATTGCGATAACAGCGCGGTCGGCGATAACGAGCTTCTTGAAGAAGCCCCACATGATAAGCTCACAGCCGTGCTTGAAGCGTGTGAAATCAAAATCGTGTCCCTCAAAGAGCTGAACCGCGAGCTGGTCGTAGATGCTGATAGGTCCCTGAATGATCTGCGGGAAGAATGAAACGAAGAGCAGCAGCTTGAGAGGGTTCTTCTGCGGCGCGGTCTTTTCGCGGTACACATCGACGATGTAGCCCATCGACTGGAAGGTGTAGAACGAGATACCAAGAGGCAGAATGAGCTTTAGGCTCGGCGCCGAGAAGTCAAGGCTGAACGCGCCGAGAATGTCGTTGAGGCTGCCCGCGAAGAAGTTGTAATACTTCAGAAACGCGAGAATGCCGAAGTTGAGCAGCAACGCGAGAGTCATAACCAGGCGCATTCGAACCTTGGTTTTGTTCTTGTACTTCTTCTTGTCGTCGCGGCTCCACTCGCTCTTGTGCTCCTTGAGCACAGCCTTGGACTTAACCGATACCCTGTTGAGCCACAGTGCTATCAGGTATGTGCTCAGAGTCGTGAAAAGCATGAATGCACCGAGCTGGTAGCTCCAGGTGCAATAAAAAAAGATACTCGCCGCGAGGAGTACTGTCCAGCGGTACTTCTTGAAGGGAAGTACAAAATACACCAGCGCGGTCGCCAACACAAAGAATATAAAGTTTAATGATGTATAGGTCAAATTAACATCTCCTATGTAGGGGTGTCGTAAACAAAACTCAAGCTTGGGGCTGCCGATTTGGCAGCCTCAAGCGTGGTTATTTTCAAGGGGTGTTGAATACGTCGGAATAGAGTCTTTCGCGGAGAACGGTCAGACCGTCCTTCTCGGAATAGACAGAGATAACGGGCATCTCGCGGCTGAGGAATATCGCCATACCCTCCATTGCGGAATAAGCGCCTGTTCTGGTGAACACGAGGGTGTCGCCGATTTCGAGGGAGTCAAACTCCGCCGCTCTGGCGAGAATGTCGTTGGTGGTGCAGAGGCTTCCGCAGAGTGTCCACGGAGCTACGCTGCCCGATGCTTCGTTGTCCTTGAGGTGAAGAATAACGGGAATCTGCATACCCTGGAGCTGTCCGTCGTATTTGAGCTGGTTAAGACCGCCGTCAACGATGGCATAGTTCACACCGTAGCAGGTTTTGACATCGATAACCTTTGTGAAGTAGTAACCGCAGGGTGCAGCAAAGAATCTGCCCATCTCTACGGTGAGCTCGGCGATTTCGCCGATTTCACGGATACGGGGTGCGATGTCGGCAAGACGTGCCGCTTCGAGCTCGTCCGCGTTTTCGTCGAAGTAATCGACCGCAAGACCGGTGCCGTATTCAAGGCGCTGTACGGTGAAGTCAAGCTCGTCCTTGATCTTGTGCACAAGCTCCTCAAGATAGTCGAGCTCGCGCAGGATAGGCTTAGCCTTGCGCTTCTGGGTGCCTGTGAAATAGTGGATACCCACAATCTCAACGCCCTCATAGTCGGCGCGGTTACGGATAAGGTCGAGCACATCGCCCTCCTCCATACCGAACTGGGTGCCGCCCTTTACGTCGGTCACACGGAGCAGAACGGGAAAAACCTTGCCTCTGCTGAGCGCGGCTTCGTTAATGAGCTGAAGATGCAGGAAGCTCTCGGCTGTGAAGGTGCCTACATTGTCGTCGGCTGCGCGTTCAACGTCAGCCTTCGTCTTGTTGACGCCCGAGAAGATGATTTTGCTGACATCAACGCCTGTTTTTTCGCAGATCGTCAGCTCGCCCGGGCTGCAAACCTCGATCTTGTCAATGGTTTCGGGCAGTCTGCCGAGCAGAAAGGCGTTAGCCTTGATAGAGAAGCACAGTCCTACCTTGTCGCCGAACTGCTCGCGGATCAGCGCCGCGCGGGCGTTGAAGGCGTCGAGGTCGTAGACGTAGGAAGGCGTTCCAAGCTGTGAGAGGATTTCTCTGAGTTTGTTCTCGTTCATATTATTCATCCTGGAGCTCTTCAATCAGCGCGAGCATAGCCTTTGCGGAGTTGAAGTTGTCGGGTACGAGGTTGTTGGGCTTGATTTCGATATCAAACGCATCGTTGAGCTCGCCTACGAGAGCAACAATATCAAATGAATCGAGGATACCGTCGGTGATAAGCTTTGTTTCGTTAGCAAAGTCAACGTCGGGTCTGAGTTCTTCCAAGATTTCCATTAATTCATCCATCATAGCAATTTCTCCTTCTAAAATGATTATTTAAAATATGTTTTTAAGGTCTGCATATCGATCTTGCCGTTGGGCAAGGTGGGCAGCTTGTCAAGGTTGACGAGCTTGCGGGGAACCATGAATGCAGGCATGTTCTTTCTGAAGCTGAGTACAATATCCTTGGAGGTCGCGTCGCCTGTGTAGAACAGGTAGAGGTGCTCCTTCGGCTTATTGTAGAGCGAGCAGCAATCGACAACGCCGTCGATCTTGCGGGCGGCTTCCTCGATCTCACCGAGCTCAATGCGGTGTCCGAGGTGCTTGATCTGTCTGTCCATTCTGCCGTGAAAGTGCAGAATGCCGTTCTCGTCAAAGCTGCCGAGGTCGCCTGTGCGGTAAATCAGCTCGCGGTAGTTGGGGTTGAGCGGATTCTGGATAAACGCCTTCTCGGTGTAGCCCGCGTTGCCGTAGTAACCGAGCGCGAGTATGGGGCCGCTTACACAGATCTCACCAGTTTCACCGGTAGCAACAGGCTTGTTGTCCTCGGTGAGAAGTGTAACTCTGTAGTTGTCATACGGAGTTCCGATCGGCAGAACGGTGTCGTCGTCCACCTTCTCCTTGACCACGTAGTAGGTGCATGACGCTGTCGCCTCGGTGGGACCGTACTGATTGACATAGAGTACATCGGGAAGGTTTTCCTGCCAGATTTTGAGGTACTTGCAGGGCATAACCGAACCCGAGAAGCAGAGCTTCTTGAGATATTCGGGCTTGAGCACGTCGAACGCGCCGAGCTTCGCGGGAAGCTCTACGCCCGCAACGCTCCAGCAAAGAGCCGTGATTTTCTCCCTGTTGAGAGTTTCAAAGAGCGCGGTGGGTACCGCAAACTCGTTCTTCGGGATCACAAAGGTCGAAGCGCCGCGGCTGATCGGGAAATAAATATCTCTGATAGCGGCGATATAATCGAGCGGCGACTGGTTGCCGAGAACGTCAGTGTCGTTGATATCGAGCACCTTGCTTACGGAGTCGATATAGGTCATCAGGCTCTGGTGAGAGGTGATAACGCCCTTGGGCACACCTGTTGAGCCGGATGTGAAGATAACATAGAGCGGAGAAGTGCAGATGAGAGTCTTTTCTCTCTGCTCAAGCAGCTCGTCGGAAACGGGGTAATCGATAATATCCTCCATCACAAAGATGGTGCCGCGGAACTCAAGTCCCTGTGCAATATCGAGATGCGCTTTGTCAACAAGCATGTAGTCCGCCTTGATAACGCCGAGAATCTGGTTCAGTCGGGTCACCGGCATGTCGCCGTCCATTGGCGCGTAGAAGCAGCCTGCTCTGACAACGCCGAGGAAGCAGGCGGGTGTGAAGATGTGTCTGCCCGACATAACCACTACAGGCGCACCCGCGGGTACAAGACGCGCGAGATATGTGCCGATTGATCTGGTCAAATCATTGAACTGACTAAAGGTCAGCGAGTTTTCAGGATCCTTGTAGGCGATTTTGTCACCGTATTTTTCTACTGCGGAATTAAGTCTGCAAAGTACCGAGGTTTCCATAGCTCTCCCCTTTTTGTAACAAAAATGTTTCCGTTTTGTCTTTTTATTCACTAAATATTATAATATAACGAGGTCAAATGGTCAAGCATTTAATTGATTTTTTCACATAATTTAGCATTTTTCTGAATGGTTACAATGAGTTAATCGCATTTTTGTTATTGTTACCAAAAATTATGCAATTATTTGTCTGAATTCACCAGTGAACGTCACTTAAAAAACTGGTATACCTGACATTTGAGCGTGCCGTTATATAACTTGCGGCGCTTGTCGGCTCGTCTGCCGAATATTTTTTCAAAATCGTCGTCGGGCGTGATTATTGTGTAGCTCTTGCCCTTTTCGCGGCAGAAGCGCTCTCCCATTATTTTGTAAAGCTCCTCTGCAGCGCGGACGTCGAGGAGCCGTTCGCCGTATGGCGGATTGGTGATGACGGTTTCGAAGCCCTCGGACAGCCTGAAATCGCGGATGTCGCGCTTTTCAAAGCTGATATACTCCCCTACTCCTGCCAGTTCCGCATTGTGAGCGGCTGTTTCCAGTGCGCGAGGATCGATGTCGCTGCCCAGAGCGCGGAAGGCGATATCGGCGCGTATCTTCTCTTTTGCCTCAGCCTTAGCCTGATCAAAGGCTTCCTTCGGCACACAGCTCCAGCGCTCGCAGGCGAAGTAGCGGTTCATGCCCGGAGCGATGTTCTTTGCCTTCATCGCCGCCTCAATGAGGATCGTGCCGCTGCCGCACATCGGGTCGCGGACAAAGTGATTTGGACGGACGCGCGCAAGCTCCGCCATAGCAGCGGCAAGGGTTTCCTTGATAGGCGCGTCGTTTGAGTCCGCGCGGTAGCCGCGTTTGTGCAGACCCGCTCCGGAGGTATCGAGCAGGACGCTGACCCTGTCCTTAATAATCAGAAACTGAATCTGGTGAACCGGTCCCGTTTCCTCGAACCACGAGAGGAGGTATCTCTCCGAAAGGCGGGACACTACGGCTTTTTTCACGATTTTCTGGCAGTCGGGAACGCTCATCAGCTTTGAGCTCAGGCACCTGCCCTTGACGGGAAAAGCGTCGCTCATACCGATGAAGTTCTCCCACTCTATCGACCTTACTCCCTCGAAGAGCTGTTCAAAGGTCGTCGCTTCAAACTCCGCCAGAAGAATATGTATTCGCTCGGCGTAGCGCGAGTTTACGCTCGCCTTTGCGAGAGTGTTGAAATCTCCGTCAAAGAGGACTCTGCCGTTTTCGGCGCGGACGTTCCCGATGCCGAGGAATTTCAGCTCGTTGGCGCAGATGCCCTCAAGTCCGAAAATGCATGGTGCAGAAAAAGTGAGCTTCATAATTTTCTCCTTAAAGAAAAAGGGGCGGAAACTCCGCCCCCATAATGTTTATTTTTCTTGTTACGACGGCTCAAGAACACCGTAATTGCCGTCCTTGCGCTTGTATACGACGTTGATGTCATTCGTCTCAGCGTTGAGGAACATGAAGAAATCGTGATTGACCATGTTCATCTCGAGGATTGCCTCCTCAATAGTGAGCGGCTTTACAATAACCTGCTTTGCGCGGACTACCTTGTACTCATCTTCCGCCTCGATCTCTCCCTCGGGAATATCGGCGATGATGTCATTCAGGCTGCCGGTTTTGATGCGCTTCTCAAGACGAGTCTTGTTCTTGCGGATCTGCCTTGTCATGATATCCATTACGCGGTCGAGAGCGTCGTTCATTTCGGGCATCGTGCTCTCGGCGCGGTATACCATAGCCTTGTCACGGATGGTCATTTCGACAGTCTGACGGTTCTTTTCAAGGGTGACAACCACATTTACAACCGCTTCTTCGGAAAAGAGCTTCTTGAACTTCTGCAGCTTTTTCTCAACTCTCTCCTTGAAGTTGTCTCTGAGGTTAACTTTTCTTGCTGTGTAGACGATTCTCATAAAATTGCCTCCCTTATTAAATTTTCCTGTATTGTAGCGTTTATGCAACGCAAAAATGGCTTATCTTCTGCCGTTGCCATTACCTCTGCGGCTGTAGCCGCGGCTCTCGCCTCCGCGCTTGAGGTCGCTCATCTTGTCCTCGCTTGTCTGCTTGAAGCGGGACATCATATCCTCAAAGGTAGACGGCGCGCTCTTGCGCGAGCTCTGCCATTCGTAATCCCCCGGAGAGGTTACGGGCGGCGCCGGCTTGTAGGGCTGTCGGGGTGCGCTGTGCTGTTCACGGGGCTGCTTTTGTCCCCTGGGCTGTTTCTTCTGCTGATCCTTGGGAAGCGCCTGCTTGATGGAAAGACTGATTTTTCCGTCGTTCATCGAGAGAACCTTCACCTTGACGGTCTGACCGACCTTTACAAAATCGCCGATTTCGTTGATGAAGGTGGGCGCGACCTCTGAAATATGTACCATACCTGTTTTGGAATTCGGCAAATCTACAAACGCACCGAATTTTGTGATTCCCGAAACCTTACCCTCGAGAATCATTCCGACTTCAATCGCCATAAATTGTTTTTACCCCTGTTTTTCCTCAAAATTTATTATTGATCGCCTGCGACGTTGATAAAAATCCTCTCTCCCTCGCCGACGTAACCAAGCTCTTCCTTGGCAATTTTTTCCATATAGTCCGAAAGCTCCTGCCCCTTGTAGCCGCGTACCTTCTCGATATACTTCGACTGGATCTCCACGACGTTGATCTGCTGCTGAAGCTCGCTGAGCTCCGCTCGCTTTTCGGCTATCCGCACGTTCTGATTAATAATGGTGATGACCGCATAGAACGCGAAGCCGATTGCCGCAACGTAAAGCAGGAGATAACGCAGCTTGCGCTTTTTCTTTACAGGTTCAACCTCTTTCGGTCCCTCAGCGGGTGCCTCGGCGGTCTCGCCTGTTGCCTGCGCCTTCTTGGTGACGGGCTTTTTCTTTCTCAATGCCATACTCATTTCCTTTATCATCAAAATGTTGTACAGTTACTTTCCTATTTCCTACATTATACAATATCTTGTGGCAGATTTTCAATAGCTTTTTTGCAAATAATTTTAATTTTCTCAAAATTTTGTTTAGTATTTTCCGACAAACGAGCACAAAGCGGCTATAAAGGATAAATGTCAGCCTTCCTACGGTCATTCTGTATGCCGCAAAACCGATTGCCGCGCCGATAAATACGTAAAACCTCACGTAGCCCTGAATGAAGCCGAGCGAAAACAAAAAGCATGAAACAGCGGCGGAAAGCATAAACAGAACGTCGAGCAGAAATACCGCCGCCTTTCCGGGCGAGAAGGAAAAGCGAATAAACTTGAATATTCCGTACAGCACGGCAAGCGACGCGCCCAAAGCAACCGACCAGAGAAACGCCGCCGACTGTTGGGCAAAACTCAGCTCCATATCTACTTAAAGAGCCGAGACAGCTTTGACTGTCTGCCGTCCGAGCCGAGATACTGCAATGAATTGATCTTTCCGTCGACCGACACATCGCCAGTTTCGAGATTGAGCTTGTCGATATGCAGGCCGCTGCCCTTGATTATCAGGGTTCCGTCGGTCGTGCGCACCGACACGGTTTCCTCATTGAAGCCGTTGACATCCTCGGCTCCCGTTATCACGAGATTGCTGCGGCTGTCGAGCATCAGGGAATGTTTTTTCTTTGCGGGTTCCATAAAAATAACCTCCGTACTACCGATTCATTTCAGTATACGGAGGTTTTGTTGAATTTATGACACGGGGCTGTACATTGTCTCGGCGTCCTCCTTGCGGACGACTTCCTTTACCTCGGTGACCTTCACCTTGACGCTTCTCGCGCCGAGGGTGATTTCAATTATGTCGCCGACCTTCACGTCGTATGACGCGCGCGCGATCTTGCCGTTTACCGCGATTTTACCCGCGTCGCAAGCCTCGTTCGCCACGGTTCTGCGCTTGATCAAGCGCGAAACCTTCAGGTATTTATCTAATCTCATAATGACCTCTTAAAGCAAAAAGAGCCTTGCGGCTCTTTTGTGAAAAGCAATTACTGGTTTACGATATCCTTGAAGCCCTTGCCTGCCTTGAAAGCGGGAACCTTTGAAGCGGGAATCTCGATGGAGTTACCGGTTCTGGGGTCTACGCCTGTTCTGGCATTTCTCTGGCGCTGCTCAAATGTGCCGAAGCCTGTGAGCTGAATCTTGTCACCATCGGCAACTGCCTTGATGATAGTATCGATTGTTGCGTTGATCGCCTTCTCGGCATCCTTCTTAGAAAGACCGCTCTGCTCTGCAACAGCAGCGATAAGATCTGTTTTTTTCATCTTCAATTACCTCCATAAATCTTTTGTTTTTGAATTATTTTAACTTCCTCCCAGAGGGAATCAAGTTGCGTCATTGATGCTTTCTTTACGTCGATGCCGCGCTCTTTTGCGAGCTCCTCGAGCATTGTGAAGCGGTTGATAAATTTGTCACAAGCCTTGTAGAGAGCGTGCTCGCTGTCGATCTTCAGGAAACGTGAGACGTTAACTACCGTGAAGAGCACGTCGCCGATTTCTTCCATCTGGTTATCGGCGTTGCCGAGAGTGATCGCAACGTTGAGCTCGTTGCACTCCTCTGTCAGCTTTGTCATCGCACCCTCGGCGTCATCCCAGTCAAAACCGACCTTTGACGCCTTGCGCTGGATCTCCTCGCTTCGCATGAGCGCGGGAAGAGCGCGCGAAACACTCTGCATCGCCTCAGCGTAGGTGGTCTGCGACTTTGTCTTCATCTTGACAGCGTCCCAGTTGGACAGCGCCTCCGTAGCATTCCCGGCATTCTTGTCGCCAAAGACATGCGGGTGACGGATAATCAGCTTTTTACAGATACCGTCGCATACGTCATTGATGTCGAAGCTGTTCTCTTCCCTCTCCATCTCGCAGTGGAGTGCAACCTGCAAGAGCACGTCGCCGAGTTCTTCCTTGAGAAGCTCCTTGTCGTCATTGTCAATGGCTTCAATTGCCTCGTAGGTCTCCTCTATGAAGTTGGAGCGGATAGACTTGTGGGTCTGTTCCCTGTCCCACGGACAGCCGCCCGGGGAACGGAGAATTTTGACAATCTCAACCAGATCGTCAAAGTTGTACTTTTCTTTAACAGGATATTCCATATTATTACTCCGAATAGCGCGGGTTTTCAACCCACAGTATTCTATTTTAACCAATTAAGTGTAATTTTTCAAGTGTTTTTGCGATTTTTTCGCCTTTTGGTAAAAACCGCACCTCTTTTGCAGAAAAAGTTCGCAATACTAGTAATATTGCAATATAAACAATAACCGCAGCAAGAATGGCAAGAATCGTGCTGAGCCTGTGGTTCATCTTTCCCTCGAGGAAGGCATTCGCAAAGTATGCGGCTGCCGCGCAGCAAACCGCAGCAATCAACGGCTTCACGGTTGTTGAGAGGAAGTCGGGTACCACCTTTGAATGCTTGATCAGCAGGTACATGCCCGCCGCGCAGATGATCGCGTAGGAAATCATTGAGCCGGCTGTGGCGCCCTGAATGTTGATCTCGGGAATGCTTACGAACACCCATGAGGTGCCGATTTTGATGAGCATGCAGATAGTATAGAGTATCATAGGCAGCTTGACCTTGCCGATACCGTTGAGCATACTGCATATCGGTGTGATGATCGCAGTAAAGATGGTCGTGATACCCATCAGTGTGAGGACGTTTCCGCCGACCTCGACGATATCCTGACTCGCGTAAATAAAGCCCATAATCGGGTGTGCAAGCACGCATAGTCCGAACGCCATAGGCAGGGTAAACATCATCGTCATCTTGAGGACGGTGTCTACCGAGCTCTTGAGTTCCGCCTTGTCACCCTTTGTCCACGCGCTTGTGACGTTAGGCATAGCGCTTGAGCCGAATACCTGGGTAACGGCTGTAACGAGCTGCATCAGCGTCAGAGAAGAGCCGTAGCAGCCCCAAAGGCTGGTGTGAATCGTGGGCGGAATATCCTTGAAGCCGTAGAATACCTCACGCGGATAGTAATCGTGGTACTGGCGGAAAAGCGCGTCGGCGTTGTTCTGTGCAAGGCCGAAAAGCACGTTCTGGATAATAACCGCGTCAATCAGCGAACCGATGCTCATAACGAGCGCGCCGCCGACAATCGGAAGCGCCGTGCGGATAATTATTCCGAGAGTTTCCTTCTGCCGCCTTGCGGTGATCGAGCTTTCGAAATATTCCCTCGGAATGCCGTCGCCGCCGATTTTGTACTTCAGAATCAGAAAGATACTCGAGCAAAGGCTCGCAAGCGAGATACCGCAGATATTGCCCGCGACCGAAAACGCGAGGATCGTGTTCTGAGCCTCGTTGATATCGCGGAGCTCGAACCAACATGATAAGATAGGCAAACGCCGCGCCTAAAACGAGCTTGACAACAGCCTCGATAACCTCGGAAACAGCCGTCGGGAACATATTGCGCTGTCCCTCGAAGTAGCCGCGGTAAATTGACGCGATACAGCCGAAAAGTACCGTCGGCGCCAAGGCGAGCATCGCGTAAATCGAATACGGCGACTTTACGAATTTGAAGGCGTAGGGAAAGCTGACAAGCATCAGACCTATGGTGCAGACGAGTCCGACCACCAAAAACAGCGGTATCGATACGCGGTGCACCTGCTTGACGTCCTTGTACCTTTCCTCAGCCATATTCTGGGAAATCATGCGCGAGATAACAATCGGCAGACCGCCCGTCGCGACGGTGAAAATAACGCCGAATACCTCGTAGGCATTGTTGTAAATACCCATTCCCATCGAGGCAAGGCTCTGTCCGAACATGGAGTAGATGTTGGTGAGGATAACCTTGTCGAGGACTCCGAACACCTTGACAACCACCATGCTGACGGTAAGTATCGCGGCTCCCTTGACAAAGGTTTGCGAGGCACTTTGGCTCGCGTTGGCAACCGCGTTATATTTTTTTGACAAATTGAATCACCTTATAAATCAGATTCGATTACTCAGCGGCTTCTTCCGCTGTCTCAGCTGCAGTCTCAACCGCTTCCTCAACAACCTCTGCAGCGGCTTCGGGAGCTTCCTGAGCTGCGGGAGCAGGCTCATCTTCCTCTACCTTCGCGCCGCAAATGTTGCAGTAAATGGAATTTCTGGGGATTTTAGCCTCGCACTGGGGGCACTTCTTCTGATTCTTTACGGAATCAATATGAGCGTTGATGATGTCGAGGTTCTCCTTGAGCTCCTTTACATCGGCTATCAGCTGAGCGACCTCAGCGGAGGTGTCAACGCCGAATACCTCTTTCTTGTAGGTATACTTACCGATATCGCGGAGCTTCTTGTTGATTTCGCCTCTGATTTCGGCGGCAGTAATCTTGTGCTTTGATGTGTCGTATACAGTGGACGCTTTCTTTGAAACCACAGCTGCCGCTGCTTTAGCGTTAACTACTACATCGTCAAAAATTTCATCGAATTTTCCCATAATAATCACCTTTCTGTTTGATTTCGGAGCTTTGCCCCTTTAAATTTATTATCAAATAGTATAGCACTATTTAATATATTATTCAATGGTTGATTTGCCGTAAAAGCCCTGTATCTCGGCTTTTCTTTTAAGAATTTCGTCAAATCGGTCTATATATTCATACGGGAATTTGAAGTTAAATATCCGTTTGAGATAGTCCGTCTGCTGATTTTTCAGTTTTGTCACTCCGCCGCAGCCACAGGCTAAAATAGTATGGGTCTCGTCCATGACATAGACGTTGTACAGGCTCTCGCAGCCGCGCTTTGACCAGCCGACGTTTTCGAGATTGCCTACCATTCGCGTCTGGCGGTAGAGGTAATAGGGAATGTACTCGCTCTCTGTCAGGCGCTTTTTGGCGTAAGCGAGCATCTCACGCGCAGCGGCGGCTTCCTCACGGTTGAGGGTCTTGCCGTCCTGAGTGAGTGTTGACGCGCGCTTCATGCAGAGGGTGTGAACCGTCACGCACTCCGCCTCGAGCCTGAGCATATCGTCGAGCGAACGGGCGAAGCTCTCGGGAGTATCGGCGGGAAGTCCCGCGATAAGGTCGGTATTTATATTATTAAAACCGCATTCGCGCGCCAAAGCAAACGCCCTGAAAAATTCCTCTGCCGTGTGGCGTCTGCCGATAGCACGCAGCACCTCATCATTTGTCGTCTGGGGATTTATGCTTATGCGGTCAACTTTATTTTCTTTTAAGGAATAAAGTTTCTCGGCGGTGATGGTGTCGGGTCTGCCCGCCTCAACAGTGAACTCGCGGCAACTCGACAAATCAAATGAGAAATTGACCGTTCCGAGAACCTTATCGAGCTGTTCCGCGCTGAGGGTGGTCGGAGTTCCGCCGCCGAAGTATACGCTTTCCAGACGCAGTCCCAAATCCGACGCGATCTGAGCCGTCGCCTTTATCTCCTCGCAGAGCAGGTCTGTATACGGCTGAATCAGCTTTTTCGCGCGCTCGACCGAAGACATTACGAATGAGCAGTAGCTGCACCTTGACGGGCAAAACGGCACGCCTACGTACAGGCTGAAGCTCTCGGGCCGCGAAAGACTGATGATCCTCTGTTCGTGCTCCTCTGTCATCATCGCGAGACTGAGCTTTTCCGGACTGACAAAGTAATCGTCGAGAAAACGGCGTTCAACCGCCGCCTCACCGAGCTCTTCCCTGACGCGGCGCAGAAGCTTGATCGGCCGCACGCCTGTCAGCAGTCCCCATGGCTGGTCTACTCCGCTGAAATCGCGGAGAATCACATAGAGCAGCTTGACCATACTCAGCTTGTTTTCGCCGTCGTCGGATGACACGGGCGCGGATTTTGCCGCTTCAAAACAGCCGATACGGACGCTGACGGTAATATTCTCTCCCTGCTCTGCGCAGATATAAGGCAGCTCCAGGGCTGAATCGTCCTTGAAAACGTTTATCTTTTCGTTCGGGAAGAACAGCCGCGTTAAGTTTTCGAGCTCGAACCAGAATTTGTTGTTGCGGACGTAAAGATTCATATTACAGTCTCCTCA
>ONDL01000104.1 GCA_900316555.1 uncultured Eubacteriales bacterium
TCATTTGTGCTCTTGCCGACAATTCCGATTGCACAGCCGTCGGGATTCTGGTTGTTGTAAGCAAGCGTAATGGAGGAATACTTTTTGCCTTCATAACGATTCAATATTTCCTCTGCCGCGTGTTTTTCAAAACCACTTTGACGGTCATTTTTCATTGCCGCGTCAAGCGCTTTTTGGTCGTTCTCGATATATTTGACATCAAACAAGGTGTCAATGCTTTCACTTACTACATCGCCGTCAATAACGGGATTATTATCCTTGCGGCAGTGGACGGCAATCGCGTCCTTATCTACGGAATAGGTAACGCTTTTAATATGCTCTCCTGTTACTGAAAGAGGAAGGTCTATATTTTCAATTATTTTATTCATTATAATGAATTAATCGACGTGAAAAACTTGTTCTTTTTCTTTTTTGATAATCAGGGGTATAATATAATCGAAAAGTGTTTAAGGCAATACCGCATAATTCAGGTGTGCGGATTGCGAAGTAAGATTTTTCGTCAGGGTGCACAAATAAATTGAGGTAAGGCTGACGCCTTGCCGAGATTTTTTGGGCAGGCTGACGGAACAATATTCAAGCAAGCCGTGCGCCGTGAATTGTGCGGTGTTGCCTTAAACAAACAGAGGTTGATTTTATTATGAGACAAATTGATATGGAAGGCATCGGCCACTTTGTCCATTCAAACGGAGATGAAACGCTGACGATCATTGTCAGGGTCGCGCTGGCGGAGGAGATCAATACTGCGTATATGCAGACGGCGCTGGAAAAAGCCGCGCTGCGGTATCCGAATTTTCACTCGGTACTCGCAAGCACCGGAAAGGGTCTTGTGTATGAGTTTTCGGAAGAAAAGCCGGTTTTGCAGACCGGCGATCAAAAAAGGAAGCTTGGGTCAAGCGAGCTTCACAGTTTTCCTTACTGTGTTTCCTGCGAGGGCAATATGCTCAAGCTCAGCGTTCATCACAGCATAACGGACGGATACGGAACAACCGAGTTCGTCAAAACGCTGTTGTATTATTAGCTGTTGTATTATTATCTGAAGGGGTGCGGCAAGCCCGTTACGGCTGACGGAGAAATCAGGCTGCTTGAAGTGCCGTATGACGAAACAGCCGAGGACGAAATGTCGTATCTGAAATACTACGATAAAAGCATCAAGCAGGAGCAGCCGCAGTTGGGCGCTGTAAAGCTTTTCGCGCTTCCCGTTGAATATTGGGACGAGACGGGCAGATATGAATTCAAGCGTTTCAAGCTGTCGATGTCGGCAAAACAGGTCACCGGCTTTGCCCGCGAATGCAGTTCCTCTGCGACGGGAATTATCAACGCGGTCATCTGCAAAGCCTTTCAGACAGCCTACGACCTCGAGGGCAAGCTGCTCATCAACAGCCTGACTTCCAATTTCAGACGATTGCTGCCAAGTGATTCGATGCACAATTTCTCGGGCTGGTTTTTGACCTTCTACACGCCGGAAATGCAGGCGCTTCCGCTTGCGCAGACCGCCGCCGTGATGAAGGGCATGATCGATCGGAACAATACCGAGCAAAACGCCTTGAAAGTAATCGCCGAACGCTCGGCAAAGGGGCTTGAACAGCGCGAGATGCCGCTTGACGAGATTTTTGCCGACAAGCCGGATTGCATGATGGAAAAGAAAGCGGTGCGTCAAAGCATGGGCAGCATCATCACCAACGTGGGTCCGCTGGGCGTCACCGAAAGCATGAAGCCGTGGATCAAAGATATGGAGCTGTATATCCCGGCGCTCACCGCACCCGTCGTGTTTGGCGTCAACGCTGTCGGCGATGTGCTCACCCTGTCGGTTGTGCAGTCGTTTGAGGATGATGCGCTCGTTCGGGCGTTCTGCCAAGTATGCGCTGAACTATTGAAACTTAGGGCATAAAGGAAATCTTATTCAACGGCGTGGACGTAACACAGCAATTTCCTATAAAGTAAAACAGGCAGAAGAAGAACGAAGAATCTCGTTTTTTCTTCTGCCTTTTTATTTGAGAAATTTACAACAAACAGAATAAATATGCAAATCACATATGTCATAATATCCCCTGCGTACTAGTCTTTTGGTTATAGTGATGAGCGTAATGATTTCGAACCCTGAAATCACCAAACTTTTATTCCGCATGTGATTTCGGATAACGTTGGAATTCCTCTTGTTTCGCAAAGTCATCCATCCTGCACAGCGCAAAATATTCTGTTGGATATCCTTGAATATTCCGGCGCAGAATATTAAGATAATATTGCGACTTTGTTACGAAAATGTTATCGTTAATATAAAAAGTGACAAAATAGCAATAATTACATATGGCAACGACAAGATATTGGTAGATATAGACGGTAAAAATTAGTATTATATTGTATATTAAGAATTAAATATTACAAAATTGCGACAATTGATTTGTGTAAGGGACGATTCTTCCTTGAGATATGACAAGCCGGGAGCTTAGAAAAGAATCGAGAGCGGGGCTTTTGGAGATTTTGCTCGCGCAGAGCCGCGAGATCGACTGCTTAAAGGCGGAGGTTGCCTCGCTGAATGAAAAGCTTGAGGAGAAGGAGCTCATTATGAGCCGTTCGGGGTCGATTGCGGAAGCCTCGCTTGAGCTCAACCGCGTATTCGAGGCGGCGCAGCTCGCTGCTGACCAGTACGTCAGAAGCATACGGATGCGCTATTCCGAGTAAGGCGACGCTGTGGGAAAGCATTATAAGCATGATATAGAAAAGCCGAAAAAATCCCGTGCTTTTCAACGCGGCGCGCATTATCAGAGCAGACCGAAGCGGCTGAGGGTAGACCCAAAGCCTGAAAGCAAGCCGAAAAGATTGCGCGCTTCCGATGAAGCCGAGATCGCGGCAGAGAGCAAGCCGAGACGACTGAGGGTCGATTCGGAGCCGTCGTCGGAACCCGAAAGAGGGAAAAAGGCTTCCCTTCCGCGCTTGCGAACCGAGGAAAAGAATCCCGGCGTTATACAGCTGTTTCGTCATTCACGCGAAAAAGGGGAGAAGCAGCAGATTTCCGCCGACGACCTCCCGACGACAGAGCAGCTGGAAACAGAGCTCAAATATGAAAAAGGAAAAAAGGAGCATAGCCGTTTTATTCGCAACACCATCTTTGCGTTGATAACGGTGGCTGCGGTGACAGTGTTGATCTCAACGCTGTTTTTGCAGGTTTTGCAAATATACGGCTCGTCGATGACGCCGACCTTGTACGAGGGAAACATCGTGGTTTCGGTAAAGGGCTCGGGCTTTGAGCGCGGCGACATCATTTCCTTTTATTATAATAACAAGATCCTTGTCAAGCGAGCCATCGCTTTTGAGGGGGATTTCGTCGATTTCGACAAAGACGGCAACCTCTATGTCAACAACAAAAAGCTCGACGAGCCTTATGTCAGCGACAAATCGCTCGGCGAATGTGACATAGAACTGCCTTATCAGGTGCCTTCGGGGAAGATTTTCGTACTCGGAGACCACCGGGCCACCTCCGTAGACAGCCGCAGCACGGTAATGGGCTGCGTGTCGGAGGAACAGATAGTCGGAAAGATATGGCTGAGGGTATGGCCTCTTGATCTTTTCGGCGGAGTCGGATAAAAACCGGCTTTTGGAGGGTTACAAAATGAAGTACATTCAAAATGACAAAAAACACGCCCCAACGCGTGAAAATAAAAGAACGTCCGGAAGATTCGTAAAGATCTTCCTCGCTGTCGCGGCGGTCACGGTCGCTGTGGCGACGACCTTCGCTATGATGCTGCCCGCAATGACCCTTACAGCTGACGGCGAGCCTGTCGGGATACAGCCTGAATCTCAGGCAGAGACTCAGACCGAGACCCAGGCAGAGACGACAGCTTTCGCGACCGAGCAGGACAATCAGCTGGGGTCTCCCAATGATAACGGCGACGACCAGATCGATCTGTCGGGAACCGACCTAAAGAATTACAAGGACTTCGAGGAGTACCTCGAGAGCGTCGGCGGAGAGATCGAAAGCCTGCTCTACGACAGCGGCAGCAACTTGGTCGATAACTATGCCGAGGCGTCGGGAAGCGGATATTCGTTCTACCTTTATATGAGCGCACCGTATATCGTTCCGGATTCCTATTATTATTTCCTGCCAAAGAGCATGTCGGTCGAGGCTATGTCGCGGCAGGGCGAAATCACAAACGGCAGCGTCGCCATCGGCACCTTTGAGATATCCGACGACAACTCATTCATTCTTTTCAAGTTTGACGAGCGCTGTGCACAGTACCAGAACATTCTCGGTCAGATTAACTTCTCGGTGTCCTTTGAGGAGCGTATGCAGGCTTCGGTTTCAAAAACCGGCTGGCTGATCGGCCCCGATTACGAGACCGACGGATATTTTCACTGGAAGATAACCGCCCAGATACCGGGCGACAGAGAGGGCGCCGTTAAGCGCGAATGGAAGATCAACGACCGTTCCGAGGTCACGGAGCAGTGGGCGCACGACTTCGGCGATCCCGAAAACGCCAAAAACACCCATGTTTATCTGACCTACGGCGACGTCGAGAGGCGCGAGATATTCAATATTCGCGATGTTTACAAAAACGAAGGCGAGGATATCGCCTACTACACCAACAGCGATAATAAATATTTGTATTTGGCATGCAGAATGTTACCCGGCGAGTCCGAGGACGAACGGTGCGTAACGGAGCTACCCGACGAGTACGAGGGCTGGAACACCTGCTGGAGGCTCGGTCAGAACGCCACGCTGGAGATCGAATACAAAAACGTCATCAACGGAGCGGACGGCTCGAACATCCTCAGCAACCAAAACGCCGTCGCAAACGGAGATATCACGGATTACGAGAACAAGGTGTTTTTGACAGGAAGCTACTACAATTCGTGGGGCGAGCTTAATACCGATATCCACAAGGCGTTGGCGAATGTAGAGATCGCCACCTTCGTCGAGAAGGAGGAGTTCAGCTACGCTTCCAGAAACACCGAATACACAAGTGATTTCCGCATCACCTTCAACCGTGCGATGGCTGACCTATCAAAGCTCGACAGGAACGGCGACGGCGAATATGACGACGAGGTCATTCTGGTAGACAATATGAAAAACCTCATGTTCGTTCCCGGTTCACTAAAGATCACCGCGATCGACGCAGACGGAAACGAGACCGAGCTCAACGAGGGAGAGGACTTCTACGTTGAGGACGTGAGAAACGAGGAAGGTACCAAGGCGGTGATCCATATCAGGGTGCTCGGAAGATATATGTACCGCGTCGAGTACGCCGCCAAGGTGATAGTGGAGAAGGATCAGAAGATCGTCGAGATCAGCAACAGCGCTTCGCTTATGCTCTATGACGACGCCGACAGCGCTTTCGATCCGACATACCACTATTCAAGACGCTTGTCCTACGATGAAAGATGGGACTTCGTCCGTTACGAGGTCACAGTCAATAAGGTCGATTACGATAACCACGCGGTCAAACTAAAGGGCGCTAAATTCGGACTGTACACGAACAGCGGAGCCCTGATCGCCGAGCAGGAGACAGGGGACGACGGAAC
>ONDL01000090.1 GCA_900316555.1 uncultured Eubacteriales bacterium
TTTCAGCTCAAGGAAGCTGATTTTACCTATACCTACAATATTGACGACGTTCTCGCGCAGGTGAAGAACGACGCCGAGAACAATCAGCTCGCAACGGGCGAGAGCAAGAGCGGAGCCTACACTATCACGGCGACCGTAACCGACGACTCCATCACCAAAAACGTCAGCAAGCTCTGTGAGGAAAACGACTGCGAGCCCAAAAACGCCTATGTCACCGAGTTCCGTCCCTACGAGGAGAACAGATTTTCCTTTGCGGAGGCGGTTGACGGTCTGAAGGTCAACGCCAAGGATCTCAGCACAAAAATCAAGGACGGCTTTACAAAGGGCAACAGCGTCAGCAAAATCACAGCGGACGCCGAGATCAAAAAGGCAGCGGTCAACGCCGACGCGCTTGACGACAAGCTCGTCAAGCTCGGCAGTTACGAGACCTATTCGACCAACACCGAGAACGGCACCTCCAACATGAAGGTCGCGCTCGCGGCGTGCAACGGCTCCGTGATCGAGTCGGGCGACGAATGGTCGTTCAACAACTGCACGGGCGACTCCAACCTCGAGTCCAACGGCTACAAGTCCGCGCATGTTATCTCCGAGGGCAAGATAATCGACGGCATCGGCGGAGGTATCTGCCAGGCGAGCTCCACGATTTACAACGCGGCTATCCGCGCGAATATGGAGGTTGAGGAGCGTCACAACCACCAGTGGGCTTCATCATACGTTCCCACAGGCCTTGACGCGACGATCGACTATCCCAACCTCGACCTCGTACTGAGCAATCCCACAGATTTCCAGATGTTCCTCGAGTGCAGAGTAGAAGGCAATACACTCTACGCTTCCGTCTGGGGCGTAAAGTCCGACAGCTGGGACGAGATCCACACCCGCAACGAGGTTTCGGACAAGGGCAGCAAGACCTACACCGTCAGAGCATGGCGCATTTATCTCAAGGACGGCAAGGAGGTCGACAGCGAGGAGCTGTTTAAGTCCACCTACGACCTTGATTACGGCGTTGTGTTCATCGAGGCTGACAACGATACCAGCCTCGGCGGTTCGGGTAACGAGAGCAGCAACAGCGACAACAATAACAGCCAGTCCTCCTCGGGCGGTGGCGGCGGTTCGCAGTCGTCAAGCTCCCAGAGCAGCGAAAGCATTCCCGTTGTTGAAACTGATCCGCCCTCGAGCGACGATTCCTCAAGCGAGGATATTCCGTCCATTCCCTCGGGCGACGAGTATGAATCACCCGACGGCAACTGATAATAAAACAGGGTTCGGCAAACAAATGCCGAACCCTTTACTTTATCCTTATGAGCTTGCCCTTGCACTTTCCGCAGCGGTAGCGCTCGGGGTGTGAAATCAGCGGCGACAGCTTCTGTCTGCCATACTCATTTCCGCAGCTCTCGCAGCGCACAAGGTAATTCGCCTTTGGCAGCAGCTCCTCGGGAATCTCTCTGTCCTCGATAGCCGCGGCTCGTCTGATGTTTCGTCCGCAGGCGGCGTTGACCCTGTCCGCATAAGCCTTCCAGCGTCCCGTGTGCTTCATGCAGCCGTAACAGGTGTGGAGCAGCTCGTGGAACAGAGTGTCGCGCAGGCTGTCCTCGGGAGTGCGCTCGTCGAGCAGCAGGTGAGAGATCTCGATTTCGTACTGATTTCCCTTTTTGCGGCACAGCCCGAGCCGCGAGGTCGCGCGCGTGTTCACGGAGAAGCGGATATTTTTGGCGTATCGGATTCCCAGACCGTCAAGAGCTGCCGTGCATTCGGCGGCAAATTTCATTAAATCACGCATATTTTTCCTTTCACGGCATATGATGTATAGGATTTTGAAAAAATTCCTTGACACAGCCCGCGATTGATGATATAATACTATTTGTTACGGCGACATAGCCAAGTGGTAAGGCACGAGTCTGCAAAACTCTGATGCGGCGGTTCAAATCCGCCTGTCGCCTCCAGATGTGAGCGTTTCCTTTTGGGAGCGCTCTTTTTGTTTTAATAATTTTCACCCCGCTCGTGAGTGAGCGGGGTGTTATTATTATTCATTTGCTTCGGCTCTGTTGATAGCGTTGAGAACGCCGAGCACGGAGGCTACGTTGACGTTTGCGTCGATACCGATACCGAAGATATTTCTTCCGTCGGGCTTTCTGAGCTCGATGTAGGAAACCGCCTTCGAGTCGGAGCCCTGCGAGATAGCGTGCTGACTGTAGGAGATGAACTCGTACTTGTCGATGCCCACTGACTTCAGCGCGTTGAAGAACGCGTCGATCGGGCCGTTGCCGGTACCCTGGAGCTTGATCTCGCTGCCGTCGTCGATTTTCATTCTGCCCTTGAAGTGGACGTAGTCCTTGCCGTACTCGCTCTCCTCGTAGATCTTTCTTCTGGTGAGGGTGTACTTCATCGGGTGCTCGAGGTAGTTCTGCTCGAATACCTCAAACAGCTCCTTCGGGATAAGCTCGCGCTCGAGAGCCTCGCACTTTGCCTGAACCAGCTTCGAGAATTCGGGGTGCATGCGCTTGGGCAGGTCGTAGCCAAAGTTGTTGCTCATGACGAACGCCGCGCCGCCCTTGCCGGACTGTGAGTTGATGCGGATGATCGGCTCGTACTCTCTGCCGACGTCCGCGGGGTCGATCGGCAGGTAGGGGATTTCCCAGTAATCGGTGCCGCTTTCCTTCATGTACTGATAGCCCTTGTTGATAGCATCCTGGTGCGAGCCCGAGAACGCGGTGAATACCAGCTCGCCGATGTAGGGCTGACGCGGGTCGACGGTCATGTTGGTGCAGCGCTCGTAGATGTCGCGCAGCTTGGGCAGATTCGAGAAGTCGAGCTTGGGGTCAACGCCCTGAGTGAACATATTCAGACCCATGGTGACGATGTCCATGTTGCCGGTTCTCTCGCCGTTGCCGAAGAGCGTACCCTCGACGCGCTCGGCGCCTGCCAAAAGAGCAAGCTCGCCTGCCGCGACGCCGCAGCCTCTGTCGTTGTGGGGGTGAACGCTGATGATAGCCGCCTCTCTGTTCTTGAGGTGGCGGATAAAGTATTCGATCTGGTCGGCGTAGGTGTTCGGGGTGCACATCTCAACGGTGTTCGGCAGGTTGAGGATAACGGGATTCTCCTTTGTTGAGCCGAGCTCCTCCATAACGCGGTCACAGATAGCGACGGCGTTGTCAGGTTCTGTTCCGCTGAAGCTCTCGGGAGAATACTCAAAGCGGATATTTGTGTCGCCGGTGTACTCGTCGGTCAGCTTCTTGATCAGCTTCGCACCCTCAACCGCGATATCGATAACGCCCTGCATGTCTGTCTTGAAAACGACCTTGCGCTGCAGGGTCGAGGTGGAGTTGTAGAAGTGGACGATAACGTTCTTCGCACCCTTAATCGCCTCAAAGGTCTTGCGGATCAGGTGCTCGCGCGCCTGAACGAGAACCTGGATCGTTACGTCATCGGGAATGTGGTTGTTCTCGATCAGCTCGCGGCAGATTTCGTACTCTGTCTCGGAAGCGCTCGGAAAACCGATCTCGATTTCCTTGAAGCCCATGTCAACGAGAGCGTGGAAGAACTCGAGCTTTTCCTTGAGCGTCATCGGGTCAACGAGAGCCTGGTTGCCGTCGCGCAGGTCGACGCTGCACCATACGGGCGCGCGGTCGATCACATTGTTCGGCCATGTTCTGTCCGGAATGTCGATTTGCTTAAATGGAATGTACTTCTGAAAAGACGGTTTCATGATAATAACCTCCAAATATTTTCGCAACAAAAAAGCCCCTAAAAACAGCTATGGCTGTATTAAGGGACGATAAAAATCGTGGTACCACCCAAATTCAGATATACGTTACCGCATATCCCTTACAGACCTCCAACAAGGCCGCGACTGATAACGCAGTCAGGCGTCGCGCGCTAAGTGTCACGCGCGAAACTCGGGGATGAGCTATACATATAAGCTTTTGCACTGCCTCGCACCAAACGGCAGCTCTCTGAGCCATACGGCTTATATCTTATTCCCGTCACAGTTTTTCAGGGGTTTCAGTTGTCGTTGTTTCTATTATATATATATAGTGGAGAATTGTCAAGTAATAATTTTTTGAAAAAACCTATTGACAAACGGCGGTAAATGCGATATAATTACATAACGCGCCAAACAAGGAGCGGCAAAATCAAATATCTCCCGCGGACACAGCACCGCTAAAGAAATTTAGAAAAAAATTTCAAAAAAGTGTTGACAAAGCGGAAGAAATGGTGTATAATAGCTCTTGCACTGTTGAGGTGCGGCGGTCGCGAAAGCGATGGTGAAAACACCTCAAAAGGCGCATAGGACCTTGAAAATTGAACAACGAAA
>ONDL01000120.1 GCA_900316555.1 uncultured Eubacteriales bacterium
ACGAAAAAATTGAGCTGAAAAACTACCGCGATATCCCCGATGCGGATATCATTTCGGCGATCGGGCAGATGATTCTTGACGACGAAAGCCCGGAGTACAAGGGCTTGTCGCTGTTTCAGAACAAGCTGCTGTGGATCGCGCGCTGTGCCAAGAAGCGCGGAGTGAGCTATCTTGAAATCTCCGACACGAGCCTTGCAAAGCCCGAGGCGGCGGCTCACACCCTCGCACAGGCTCATGATGTTCTGCCTAAGGTTGAGCGCGAAACGGGCGTGACGATAAGATTTCTGGCGGCGCTGCGGCGTATTCCTCTGACTATCGTGCGCGACAAGGCGGGCGCGCTTGAGGACACACAGCGGCAGCTCTGCGTTATCCGCGCCATTGCCGCCGACCCCTACGTCGCGGGCAGCGACATCGTCGGCGAGGAAATCAACGATATCCGCGACCTGCGCGCCGTGATTGAGGAGCTTGTGAAAATCGCATCCGAGCACAGGGAGTTTGTGATACGGATTCACGCGGGCGAGAACGACGGGCTGCGCGACAACGTGGCAAATTCTCTCGAGTGCGTGCGCGAGGCTCTCGCCGAGGGTCAGCCCATGCCGCGTCTGCGCATTGGCCACGGACTGTACACGGCAAATCTCCGTTCCGCAAAGGGCAGGCAGCTGATCGATTCGCTGCGCGAAAATCTCGTTGTGCTCGAGTTCCAGCTCACCTCAAACGTGCGGCTGAACAACCTCAGCTCGCTGGAGAATCACCCGATACGCCAGTACCTGCGCGGCGGAGTGTTCTGCGTTCAGGGCACCGACGGCGGCGCGCTTTACGGAACCGATTCTATCGACGAACAGCTCGCGCTCGAGCGGCTGCTTGACCTTTCCTACGACGATATGTGCGCGATGAAGCACGCCGAGGAGGTAGTCCGCGAGACGAGCATGCATGATTATACTGAAAAAACAAAGGCGTTCGACAAGCTGCTGAACGGCAGCGACGTCGAAAAATATCTGAACGAAAAAATAGCCGAAGCTGTGCCCGAGAAGGCGGCAATTGTGATTGCGCCGCAGAAGCTCGACAGCGCCGAGTGCCTGAGCGGACAGATACGCGAAATTCCGACGGACAAGGTGCCCGTTGTGGTACTCGGCGGCAGCTTCAACAGCAACCGTCACGCGACCCGCGTAAAGGAGCCGATGCTCGAGCTGCTCAGGGAGCTGACAGACCGCCTTGACCCCGAGCGGTTCTGCTTTGTTATCGGCAACCGCCTGACGGGCTACGAGCGCGAGCTGCTGAACCTCACCGGCGGACGGTTTGAGGTGTTCGCGATAGTCCCGACTCGTATCACTGCAGCGGAAGCGAGCCGTCTGAAAAAAAGCGGAGTCGGCGTCCGCGTGTCAATCGAGCCAACGCGAATGGGACTGTACAAGAGCTTCGCCTACGAGATATTCAAGCGCAGACCGTCCGTTGTTATCGCTCTCGACGGCAACTCCGCAGGCGCGAACACCATTCAGGAGGCTAAAAACGGCAAGAGAGAAGCGAGAATCTTTGTCAACCGCCGCGCGCGTATCCTCTGCGAAAAGGCGCGCGCCATTCAGGGCTACGTCAGCTTTATCGAGGACAAAAATTCGGCTGAGGCGATTCTCCGCGACGCTCAGCGCGTGTGGGAAAAGATGATATAAAAATAAAGCGCTTTCTTCGGAGAGCGCTTTTGTGCAGTCTGAAAATTGTTCTTGACATTACGGCGTATTATTAATGGGCACCTCTAAAAATATAGAGTTGTGCAGAGGTGCAGATATTTTATAGTATATTATTGTCAAAACGACGAAGTCATACTGACGTATAACAAGGAGTTTTGGCAAGAATATGCTGTGAAAGATTTGTGCCTATGGGCGGCTGGATATTTTTTATGGGCGGCTGGATATTTTTAGAGGTGCCCTAATAAAATTATATTATATATTAGCTGTATTTTGCTAAATTACGGGAGGATTGTTTATGCTGGACTCACAACAGGCGCGCATCGGCAAAAAGAGAAGCTTTCTCATGTTTGTAGGTCTGGTTGCCTGCGGCATTTTGATCAATATTCTCGGCACAAGGATCAACGGCTGGCTGAACCTGCCGTTCTATCTGGACAATATCGGCACGATTCTCACCGCCCTTGTCGGCGGCTACCTGCCGTGTATCGCGGTGGGCTTCTTTTACAACATCATCGTCGGAATCGGCGACAACATGACGACATACTACTGCTTCATCAGCGTGCTTATCGCGTGGGCGGCGGCGTTCTTTGTGCGGACGGGCTGGCTGACGAAGTTCCCGAAGATGCTCGCCGCCATACTGACCTTTTCCGTTATCGGCGGAATCGGCGGCGGTGTGCTTACGTGGTTCCTCTACGGTCTCAGCTCGGGCGAGGGTGCCGCGGGTATGCTCGCGCAGAACATCATCAGCTTTACGGGCATGAGCCGCTTTTCGGCGGACTTGGCGGCGAACTTCCTGATCGATATTGCCGACAAGGCGATATCCACCTTTGCCGCGCTTCTGCTCTGGAAGCTCCTGCCGAAAAAATTCACCGCCTACTTCGGGATTTTTAAGGAACAAATCGCGTTCCACAGCAGGACTCCCGCCCATGTAAAGCGCAAAAAGCTCTCGCTGCGAGCGAAGGTGCTTTTGCTCGTTGGCATTGCATCTACCCTCGTGGCAGTGTCGGCGATGGTCGTCTGCATTCTGCAGTTCCACAACGCGACCATAAATGAATATATCAACGAGGGTCAGTGCGTCACCTCGATGATGGCGGACAATATCAACCCCGACAGGCTCGACATCTACATAGAGAAGGGCAGAGACGACGAGGAGTACGCCGATATCGAGGATATGCTCTACAGCGTCAACGACTGTGTGCCCGATGTAAAGTACATCTATGTCTACAAAATCACCGAGGACGGCACCACCGTAGTCTTTGACCTCGACACGCCCGATCTGAAGGCTGACGAGCACGGCGAAAGGATAGAGCACAACATCACAATGCAGCAGAAGCTCGGCGACTTTCTTGCGGGCAAAGAGATCGAGCCTGCCATTACAAACGACCAGTACGGCTGGATGCTGACGGTTTACCATCCGATAGGCGAGGGCGATAACCTCTGTTACGCGGCGGCGGATATGTCGATGGATCGTATCCGCGGCGAGGAGGTTTCCTTCCTGGCGCGCCTGATGTCGCTTTTCCTAGGCTTCCTCTCGCTGATAATGATTTTCGCGATGTGGATTGCCGACCACTTCATCACAGATCCTATCAACCGCATAGCCAAGGCCACCAACGAGTTCGCCTACGACAGCGCAAAGGCGCGCGAGGAGAGCATTGAAAGACTGCGCGGGCTTGATATACGCACAGGCGACGAGATCGAAAACCTCTATACCTCGATTCTTAAATCGTCCTCAGACACCATGGGCTACATCGGCGAGGTTCAGAAAAAGGGCGAACAGATCGCAAAGCTCCAGAACGGTCTGATAATAGTGCTCGCAGATATGGTTGAGAGCCGCGACCAATGCACCGGCGATCATGTTTTCAAGACTGCCGCTTATACCGAGATCATCCTCCGTCAGATGCAGAAGGACGGCGTCTACGCCGATCAACTGTCGGAGCAGTTTATCAGCGAGGTCGTCAATTCCGCTCCGCTCCATGATGTGGGCAAGATCACCGTATCCGATGTGATCCTCAACAAGCCCGGCAGGCTTACTGATGAGGAGTTCCGTATCATGCAGAGTCATACCACAGAGGGCGGCAAGATCATCGACAAGGCGATTGC
>ONDL01000023.1 GCA_900316555.1 uncultured Eubacteriales bacterium
CAGGTGCAGCTCCTTCTCCCGCAGGTACTTCTCGATGTATTCGTCCTGAATAGGCGAGATGCGATTGTTAATCTTCTCCACTTTCTCGGGAATCACATCGACAGCCGTCACCTCGTGATGCTGGCTGAGCAGCGTGGCGATGGACAGGCCTACATAGCCCGTGCCGGCAACTGCAATTTTGAGGTCTTTGAAGTCTCTCATCGTATCATTTAGCATTTAATCATTTAATCAATTACCATTTCGGTGCAAAGATACAAAGAAATTAAGAATTAAGAATGATGAATTAAGAATAATTTTGTACCTTTGCAAACAAAAGGCAATTAGCAAACCATTAAATGGTAAATGGTAAATGATTAAATGGTAAATTGGTGCGACATCATAGGACAGGAAGAGGTGAAGCAGCACTTGGTTCGTCTGCTCATGGAGAACAAGTTGCCGCATGCCATCATGCTCTGCGGGCCGAAGGGTGCCGGCAAGTTGCCGCTGGCGCTTGCCTTCGCCCAGATGCTCCTCTGCCAGCATCCCACGGAAGAGGGTGCCTGCGGCAGTTGTCCCGACTGCCAGATGTCGTCTCTCTGGGCACATCCCGACCTCCACTTCTCCTTCCCTGTCTATAAGGCAAAGAGCAGCGACAAGCCTCTTTCCGACGACTTCCTCGAAGAGTGGCGCGGACAAATCGGCCGCTCGCCCTACTTCGACATCGAGGACTGGCTCGAAGACATCGGAGCTGAGAACCAGCAAGTGGTCATCTACGTACAGGAGAGCGACAACCTGCAAAGGAAGCTGGCCCTCAAGTCGAGTCAAGGCGGACGCAAGGTAGTAGTCATCTGGCTACCGGAACGCATGAACGAACAGACAGGCAACAAGCTGATGACCTTTCATCTCGAAAATGCCTCCGCGGTAGATATCCCCGTAATGGGCGAGGGAGAAAACCTCCTGTAAAATATTACGCTTCAGATTATCTTCAGATTGCCGTGCTATCATTATTGCAGGGTGATGAAAAATGTCTGAAACAAAAAGAAGAATTTCAAAAAAGAAAATCATAAAAATAACAGCGCTGAGCCTTGCCGCGGTACTGACGGCAGGTATCATTGCTGCAGCTGTCATTCTGTACGGACGTATTGCCAGCATACTGAGCGTCAGGAATATCTCGGACGAGCTTTACACAATGAACTTCCAACAGGACTATCATCTTGACAAAGCGCTGTCATCGGAAATCAAAAGCAAAAACGACCTGATGAAATTCATCTGCGACGATATGTTTTTCGGTTATCAGATGAAGTCAGGTCCGATAAGATACGCGTGCAGCACCTTCAGCACGGAGACTCCCGAAGGAGAACATCTTGTCGGCAGGAACCTTGACTTCAACAGCATAGAAACGCTCTCGCTCTATACGCACCCCGACGGCAGCTACGCCTCTATCGCCTCAGCCGATGTCAGCATCGCGGGAATCGGCAAATATCAGGGCGTGCCGTTTTCGAGCACAGAGGGAAAAATCGCCCTTCTCGCGTCGCCGTATCTATGTGTCGACGGCATAAACGAAAAAGGACTGAGCGTTTCCATTCTCGACGTCGATATGGGAGAGCTGCATCAGGATACGGATAAGCCCGATTTGTTTATGCTTGTCGCGGTACGTCTGCTGCTTGACCGTGCTGCTGATGTCGATGAAGCCGTCGGACTGCTCAGACAGTATGACATACACTCGGGACACGGCTGGACTCAGCACCTGTTCATAGCCGACTCGGGCGGAAAGTCCGTTGTCGTCGAATGGGAAAAGGATAAGATGAACGTAGTCGACAGTCACGCCTGCACTAATTTTGCTCTATCGTCAAAAGACGCGCAGGAAAATCCGACGGAGATGTGCCTCAGGTTCAATACCATAAATGATTGGCTGGAGAAAAAGCCCGAAAACTCCGCTCAGGACGTGATGGAGCTTCTCAGAAACGTCAGCGTATCCTTTACCCAATGGTCATGCGTATTCCACCTCGATGATTTTTCGGTGGATTACGCGATAGACTGCGATTACGGGAAAATTTACACTCTTCGTCCCGACGATTTTTAACGCGGTGATGATATAGTACGTATGCAAAGGAGAGAGCAGTATGTTCAAGCGTGAGCAAATCACCTCGTTCAGCGAAATCAGGCTTAAAGTAAGCGGTATGCGGCTGACTGAGGTTTACGAGATTCTATGCTGCGGCGACGACGCGGAAGTATCGCAGTATTGGCTGAGCTACAAAAACCATGAGGATAATTACAACCTGCAAAAGCACGTGACCGTGCCCGCCGCCGACGTGATTGACGTTCTTAATCAATGCGGCATCCTCAAATGGGACGGTTTCCGCGGAAAGAATCCCCGCGGCGTACTTGACGGCACGATGTTCAGCTTCACGGCAACTGTCAACGGCGGCCGCAGGCTGAATGCCGACGGTTCAAACAACTTTCCGAAGCACTACCGCGACTTCACCGACGTGCTCTACCGTATGCTGAACACCGATAAATAACAACAATGAAAATGCTCCCCGAAGGGAGCATTATTTTTTTATAAGAAGCTCGGCGCTTTCAGTTTTCCATGTTCGGCGCAGATTGTCTGCAAACAACGATTGCACGCGGAAGGTGTTGAACGAAAATTCGAGCCGCTGTGCAATCTCCCCTGCTGTGATCCCGGGGGCGCCGTCAAAGACGCCCGGTCAGCGCGAATTTTTGTTTCGTCTTTTTATTATTTTCAGAATATTCTGACCGTTAGAATACTCATAAAGCAGCTTATCGCTGAACTTTCTGACAAGCATGATTCCCAGGCCGCCTTCATCACCCTCTTCGATCTTGCTGATATCGGGTTCAGGCACATTGAGCGGATTGAACGGGATCCCGCTGTCGGTAAAGGTGATCTCAGCCTCGTCGGTTTTGGGATCAAACGAGAAGGCCACCTTCATCATACCGTTGTCTTTGTCGGGATAAGCGTAATAGACAATGTTCGAGCAGACGTCATCGGCAATCACGCAAATCTGCGTTGCAGAGCGCATGTCAAACTCCGAAGCGTCGAGCTGCTCCTCAAGAAAGGCGTTGACCTCGCTGAGCCTTTCGACCTTCGCCTCAACGGTGATTTCCCTGTACAGGCGCATACCGTTGAACACGACGGCAAGCATCGTGATATCATCTGTCTGGGTCGCGCCGTCCGAATACAGAGTTAAATCCTTGCGAACCGTCTCGCAGATTCCGCGCGCGGACGACGTGCTCTGAGCATTGAGCGCGGTTTGCAGTCTGTCGTCGCCGTACAGCTCGTCAGAGATATCGACCGCTTCCGTTACGCCGTCGGTATAGAGGAACAGTGCGTCGCCGCTGCAGAGTTTAAGCTCTCTTCGGGTGTAGGGAACGCTCTCCTCTCCCGCGACAACAAAGTCCGGTCTTTCTCTCACAAACTCAAAGCCTGTGCCGCTTCGGCGTATCAGCGGCTTGCAGTGACCCGCGACTAATCCCTTATCGGTGTCGAGAATGCCGAACCACAGGGTCACGAACATATCGGCTTCGTTATCCTCGCACAGCGCGTTGTTTGCGATGCAAATGATCTCATCGGCGCTGCGGTTTGCCTGAGCGAGAGATTTGATGATGGTCTTAGCCTTCATCATGAACATCGCGGCAGGAATACCCTTGTCGGACACGTCCGCGACAAGGAAAGCAAAGTGTGTGCTGTCTATGAAAAAGAAGTCATAGAAATCGCCGCCGACTTGCTTTGCGGGGTTCATTGAAGCGTATACGTCAATATCGTGCCTGTTGGGATATGGCGGAAAAACATTCGGCAGAGCTGAGGTCTGGATCGCCCGCGCGAGCTCAAGCTCCTTGTTGAAGCGTTCGGATTCTCTGGCTATGTACCCCTTAAGCGAGGATACGGTGGTGTTGATGCCGTCTGAGAGCTGCCTGAACTCCAGGTTATCCTTTACGTCGATCTCAACGTCCAGGTTTCCGCCCGTAATCTCTGAGAGCTCGCTGTTTATTTTCCCGATGTTGTCAACGATCAGCCGCTTTGTAAGGCCATTGACGCGCAGGAAAACGATTACCAGCAGCAAAAGCATCAGGAACATTGAAACCAAAATGATGATGTACAGACTCAGCATGACCTCGTTCTTCGAGATTATCGACACGGCGTAGTAGCCGTCAGCCTGCTGATAAATCGCGCAGTATTCGGTTCCCTGCAGATTGACCTGGAGCAGGCTGTTTTCGGGCGCGGCTGAGAGCAGTTTTTTAATATCCGACTGCGTCAGCTTATTATTTTTTTCCGTCCTTATCTTCTCCGGAGGACTGATAATTGTACCGTCCTGGTGTACGATCAGGTCGCAGCCGTTCTTTCCCACGGTCTTGAAGCTGCAGACGCTTTCCATTATACCGTCAGTCTGCGGATAATACGTAGAGGAATCGAATATGACCACCATCACCGCTCCGTTACCCAGTGAAGCGGCTACGTACTTTTCCCAGTTTCCGGATTGAAAATCCTCCGAAGGGATATCCGAGATGCGGCAGCTGCCCTTTTGCGTATCCGAAAGCTCTCTGTGGTACCCGCCAATTACAGAATCCTCCGGAACGGTGGTATTTATCTTGCTTTTGTCATCAGACATTATAACAGTGCCGTTTTCGTCGATAACATACCACTGCGGAGATCCCCAATACTCCAAAGTGGAGGTAATAAATTCTTCGTCGGGCAGTTTGGAGTCATACATGAACATACTCTTCACCGCGTCAAATATGAAATCGGAATTATATACGACCTCTTCCTTGATCTCCGAAAGCTGCGGCGAGAGAATATCCAGCACCGACAGATTCTTGAGAAGCGGCGTAATCAAGGCGATAAAAGCCATTGAAAACAGCATTATAAACGCCGTGACCGTGAGCAGCTTCCGTCTGAATACAATAGGCAGTCTTTTTTCTTTATTACCTGTTCTGACCGTTTTTTCTCTCTTCATATCAGATTCAGGAATGCGGAAAAGCCTGTGGATTCAAAAATATCGAGAACCGTTCCCGTCGCGTGGCTGATGAGCATGGTTTTGCTTGCTCTGACGCGCTTGTGCGTCGAGTGCATTACGCGAAGTCCCGCGGATGAGATATACACCAGTTTTTCCATATTGATTTCAACCGTATCGTATTCCTCAAAGGCGGCTTTCAGTTCCGCGTCGAGCTGAGGAGCCGTAACTGTGTCGAGCTTTCCGTCAAGAAATAATATCAGTTTGTTTCCGTCGGCTTGTTTTGTAATATTCATAACACTTCCTCCGATTATCCTATTGTATTTATCACGTTGACGAACTCGTCAGCCGTTATATTTTTGCTGTCCCAAAATACGCCGTCTATGATTCCGCTCTCAAAATACGACGCGAGCTTTTCGGTGCTCAGCATACCGCCGTAGAACAGCGGCATCTCGATCGGGAAGCCCGGAAGAGCTTCCGTTACCGCCCTGCGAATTGTTCTGAACATAGAGAGCGTGTAGTCCCCGTCAGCGGTATAGCCGCCCGTGAAATCCCAAAGCGGGCGGTAGATAGTGCCGATCCTGTAGTGCGCCTCGTAGGGTATCCTCGAGTAGCCTGTCTTGATCTGACGGGCGATTTTCTCTGCCGCTGTGCCGTTCTCCGCCATTTCGCGTGTTTCGCCGACGCAGAGCATGGATTTGAAGCCGAGGTTGAGAATGGTTTCGAGGTTATCGCGTGTCATTTCGTCGGTTTCGCCGAGGAAATAACGACGGTCTGCAAGTCCCGTAATCGCCATATCAGCGCCGATTTCCTTTAGCTTTCCGGGCGTCAGCTCATTTGACACGGGAGTTACAGAAAAGCTCTGAGAGGAAATCTTGACGAGCTTTCTATCGGGGATTGCCGCACACACCGCCTCAAGCGAAACAGCGGGCACAAATACGAAGAGCATGATCTCCTCTTCCCTCTCAAACTGCTTTGTGCGCTCACAGAGATAATTTATTTCCTCGATGATCTGCGGAGTGGTTTTTTCCTGTGTGAAGTTATAGCAATAAAACTTAAGCATCATTTCCTCCCAATCTTAATCAGCATATTATTCAGTCCCAGCGCGCGGGTGTAGCTCACCTTGTCCGCCAGGGTTTTTATCATTTTCAGGTTCGTGAATTCTTCCTCTGTATCCTCAACCGTTGCAGGATCGAAGGCCTCTCCGTCGTCCCTCACAGAAAGAATGATTTCCGCGTCTGTGATACGGCAGATCAGATCGATCCGCGGCTGCTTTTCGCCGCCGTTGAACAGCCTGATGTGCTCAACGGTCTCCTCAGCGAGAATGCCCGCGTAGTCGGCTGATTTGCCCGTTACGCCGTTCTCGCCGCAGAAGGCTATAATCATGTCCGCGATACCGGCAGCCTGTTCCTCGTTCGGGCGAAGGCTCGCATCGAAGAGCACGCTGTGTTCGGTCTGCCTTTCGTGCAGAAGGATACCTGTATACTTGTCCTTTTTGACGCGGTAAACGATAAAGCAAACCAGGAAGGTAATCGCCGCCGTCAGCGCTTCGGAGAACACAAACGCCCAGCTTGTGCCCGAAATACCGAAGCTGTAGGAGAGAAAGTATGCGAGCGGAACGGTAATGACGATTCCGCGCAGAAAGGTAGTGATTACGGAAATCGCCTTTTGCTTTGTAGCCTGCAGGTAGTTCATCGTAACGTAGCACACACCCATTCCTATCAGGCTGAGCGAGAATATCCGCACCGCGGGAATTCCCATTGCCACGCGCTCGGCGCTCGTGACCGAGAACATCGCGAGCAACAGATTCGGAAACAGCAGGATAAATGCGATAATCACCGCGCATGCCGCGCTGACAAACAAAAATGTTTTCCGCAGTACGATATCAATACCCTTGTAGTCGCGCTCACCGTAGAGCAGGCTGACGATCGGAGTCATCGTGTCGCTGCCGCCCGAAACAAACATCGAGATAAAGGTTACGGTGAAGTTGCACACCGAGAACACAGCCATTCCGTCGGCGCCCGTTGCTCCCAGTACAATGCGGTTGAGCAGGATCGCCTTGACGAAAAGCAAAATTGTGTTGACGACCGACGCGATGCCGCTGGTACTCAGCTCGCCGAGATACCCGAAATCCTTTCCCTTGACCGCGACAAATTTCAGCGTCCGCTTTTTGAAGAAAATCAGATAATACAGCTCCATTATAAAGCCGACCACATAGCCCGTTACCGTCGCCAGCGCCGCGCCCGAGGTGTCCATCTTGAATACTCCCATGTAAACCAAGTCCATCAGGAGGTTGACGGCGTTGGAAACAAGCAGAATATTTGCCGAAAACTTCGGCATTCCGTCCACGCGGATAATAAACACGAGGTACGGCACCACGATCATAAACACCGAACCGAAGATATTGAACAGAGCGTAGTGCTTTACGTAGTCATACAGCGCCGCGTTGCTGCAGAGCACCGAGGTTATCGGATCAATCAGAAGTATTCCCAATATCGTAACTATTACCGAAACCAGCACCGACGCCGCGAAGGACAGCGTAAACAGAGCGTTCGCCTTGCGGTTGTCGCGCTGTCCCTTCGCGATGGAAATGCTTATCGCGCCGCCGATCCCGAACAGGAAGAAGAGCGCCTGCATAAAAAGCACAACAGGCTCGGCGAGATTTATCGCTGAAAACGCGTCGTCACCGACAAGCGCCGAGACGATGATTCCGTCCACGAACGAGGCGAGCAGAATCGACATTGAGCTTATGATGGTGGGAAAAAGGTATTCATTGAACTTCTTCCCGAGCAGCGCAGAGTTTCTGCGGAGGTTCATATTTCATCACCGTCCGTTTCAAAGAAGCCCAGTCCGTCAAGCGCGTTCAGGAAGCTGTTCATGTAATCGCGCGAGGTCATCGACCAGCTGAAGCCCATGCGGTACAGCGCCTGAGTGGTATATTCGTTGTCCGTGCCGATCATCTCCACCTTCTTGGAGCTGTCCTTGTTGTCGTACGCGAGCAGAGTCGTCAGCTTCGCCGCCTTTTCGGGGTCGTTCTGAGCGTCGCTGAGCATCGCCGCGAACTCGTCGTCCTCCGCGAGCTTTATGTTCATTCCCATGCGCTTCATTTGCAGAATAATGTCGCCCAAGGGCACGTAGTGGTTGTTGTACGGGTGGAAAATACAGCACTTTTCGGGAGTGGAGCAAAGTCTGACGATAGCCTCGGCGGTTTCATCGATCGGCGCCATTTCAACGGGATAATTCATCATGCTGTAGGGGTACGCGCCGATTACAAGATACGCCCTGAGCCTGCCCATAAAGCCGTTGGAAACGAAGTTGACCTGAAACTCGCCGTCGCTGTCACGCGCTGCAAGGTTGCCGACGCGCATGATCTTGCCCTTGAGGCCGTCCCTTATCGCCTCGAGCACATAGCGCTCCGCGAGGAACTTGCTGTGAACATACTGGTTGTCGATAACCTGTCCGAAATACAGCTTCTGCTCGGTCAGAACCTCGTCGCGCGGCGGATAGTCGTTGACTCTGTCACCCGCTACGCTTCCCGTGGACACCTGAACGATCATGCTGTTGTGTTTCTTGCAGAAATCAATCAGATTTTTGACACCGCCCGCGTTGACGCGCTCGATGTCGTCTGTTTCGGAAAAGTGCTTTACCAGAGCGGCGCAGTTGATAACGGTGTCAACCTGTTTGCCGTCGAGCTGAGTGAACCAGTTTTGATCGGTAATGCTGCCCTCGACGACCGATATTCTGTTTTCAAAGTACCTCTCGAAATCGTCCTCAAAGTAGTAGTAAAGCTGACCTCTGAGTCTCTGCTCCGCCGTGGCGCGTCTGGAGCCTCTGAGCAGGCAGTAAACGTTACCGCTGTAGTTGTCGAGGAAGAATTTGAGAATATGTATGCCCAAAAATCCCGTAGCACCCGTAAGCAGCAGATTGCCCACGCGGGATTTTTGTTCTTTAAGAGAATTAAGATTATTGGAAGAGAGAATGCCGTCAAATACGGTATAGTCGTAATCCGAAAGTCCGTCTGAGAACTCTCCCTTGTCGGAGAACTTCGCCGCGATTTTGCGCGGAGTTTTGAGCGCGAAGATATCGCCGTAAGAGACCTCGAGTCCCTGCTCGTTTGCTTCGACAAGCACGCTCGTAACGGTGAGAGAGGTGCCGCCCAGATCAAAGAAGCTGCTGTCCGCGCTGACCTTGTCGAGCGAGAGCACATTCTGGAAGATTTCGCAGAGGATCTTTTCCTCACGGGTAACAGGCTCGCTGTACTCCGCCTCAAAGCTGAGCGCCGGCTGCGGCAGCGCCTTAACGTCGGTTTTTCCGTTCGGAGTCTGGGGCATTTTATCAAGCCGCATAATCGCAGAGGGAACCATGTAGGCTGTCAGCCGCTTTGAGATATGCTCGCGCACAAGCTCCTCGGTGACGGAGCTGTCGGCGCTGTAGTAGGCGCAGAGATTGTCGACTCCGCTGATCGGGCGGATCATCGCGACAGCCTGGTTCACTCCATCGCAGGAGAGAATAGCGCGTTCGACCTCGCCGAGCTCGATACGCAGACCTCTGAGCTTGACCTGATTGTCGCACCTGCCCAAAATGACAACGTCGCCGTCGTCTGTCCAGCGCGCGTAGTCGCCCGTCCTGTAGATTCTCTCGCCGTTGTAAAGCCTGAAGCTCTTTTCGGTCAGCTCGGGATTATTGAGATAGCCGTCGGCAACACCCGCGCCGCCGACATACAGCTCGCCCACAATACCCGCGGGCAGCGGATTTCCGTCCGCGTCGACGATATACTCCCTGACATTCAGCAGCGGTCTGCCTACGCAAACCTCGTCGGCATGCGTAAGCTCCTTGGCATTGCAGGAAACTGTGATTTCCGTTGGGCCGTAGGTATTGAAGATACGCGCCTTGGTGATTTTTTTCAGGTTTTCGAGCAGCTTTGGCGAATACTTTTCGCCGCCGCACATGATTATTCTGCACTTCGAGAGCACCGCCTTGAATGCGTCGAGCAGCATATACTGCTCAATGCGCGACGGCGTAGCATTTATCACGTCGCCACCCGTGCGCTCAAACAGTGCGCAGAGCTTGATCGGGTCCTTGGTTTCGTCCTCGTCGGCGAGTACGAGCGTCAGACCGTTGCACAGCGACGCGGCGGTTTCCTTAAGCGACATATCGAAGGACACGGTGGTTACCGAAACATAGACGCTTCCTTCGTTCTTCAGCGCGTATATATGCGTGTTTTCGGGGAACGGAGTGAGGTAATTCGCGATGCCCGAGTGTCTGATGACAACGCCCTTCGGTCTGCCCGTGGAGCCTGAGGTGTAGATAAGATATGCTGTATCCTCGGGGCTGATATCGACCTGAGGCTTTTCCGTATTGCCGTTTGTCAGGAGCTGTTCGATATCCAGCTCGTCGTCAAAGCCGCGTTTTTTATCTGTGAGAATGTACTTTGCTTCGCTGTTCTCAAGAATGTATTTTATTCTTTCATCCGGATATTCGGGGTCGCACGGAATATACGCCGCGCCTGTCTTAAGAACGGCATACATCGCGATGATCTGGCGGCTTGTACGCGGAAGCAGGAAGGCTACTCTGTCACCCTTCTGCACGCCCTTTTCTATCAGCGCGTTTGCAAGGCGGTTGCACTCCTTATCAAGCTGCGAGTAGGTAAAGCTGCCGTCGCAGGCAACAAGAGCCGTCCTGTCGGGATAAGCCGCCGCCTGCTCCTCGAACAGAGCGTGGTAGAGCTTCACGCCGATCTCGCGTTCCTCAACGTGAGAGAAGCCGCTCAGCTTTTCTCTGTCCTTATCGGAGAGCATACTCAGCGAGCAGAGCTTCTGAGAGCCGTCGGAAATGATCGACTCGGCGGTACGCGCAATAGATGCGGAAATGATTCTTGCGAGCTTCTCGCTGTAGAGCGCGGAATTATACTGAACGTTTACCGCGATCCTGCCTTCGCCGCCCTCCTCGATATGGACTGACAGGCTGAACTTTGGCAGAGGATTGGTAATGACGTTTTCAATTATCGTTTCGTTTTCCAGAACGGCTGTCTCGTCGACGCCGAGCTGGCAGGCGTAGTTTATTTTTGAAACAAAGCCGTATTGGTCAAACAGCTTTATGAAGGGATATGCGCTGTTCTTCTGAGCCGCGCGCATTGCCGCCGCTGAGTCGGAAACAAATTCAAGCGCGGTTCTTTCTGTATCAATAAATGCGTGCAGAGGCAGGCTCTTGACGAACATACCCAGAGAATCTATGTAACGGATATCCTCTCTGCCACCCGAAATCATCGAGATATACACATGGCGGTCAGCGGTGCAGCGGCTGACGGCGTATTCGGTTGCCGCAAGGAACAGAGCCGCAGGCGTGAGAGAGTTTTCGCGGCAGAACGAGTCCGCGGCGGTCTTGTCGACATATGTTACCGCCTCGCGCAGATCGCCTTCCTCGGCGTTGCGGTTTAGGTCAGCGGAAATATCGGACGCGTTCTCGAAGTCGGCGAAAAGCTCCTTGTAATACTCAAGCGCCTGTTTGCCCTTTTCGCTTTGCTCAAGCTGAGCTTCCTCCGCGATATAGCTGTAATACGAAGCGTCGGTTTCGGGTTCGGTGCCGTTTGTGTAGATATCGGCGAGCCGCTTGATAAACGCGGAAAGCGAGAGTCCGTCAAAGATGATATGGTGCGCGTCAAATAGCAGCAGCACGTTCTTTTCAGTGCTTATAATCTCGCAGCGGAACAGCGGGCCGCGCGCGAGGTTGAAGGGTCGTACAAACTCCGCTTCCTCGGCGGCAGCGTCATTTGAGTTCATGGTGAGTACGGGAATGTCGCAGATAAAGTCGTCCATCTGACGCTGAACGATTTCCTTGCCATCAAGCGCGATGACCGAGGTGAGAACGGGATTTGTGTTGATCAGCTTTTCAAGCGCTGATTTGAGTCTGTCAACGTCAGTCCTCTTGGAAAGCGTATATTTCATCGGAATGTTATAAATCAGCGCCTCGGGGCGTTTTACGCTGTCGTAGTAAACCCCGAGCTGCTCAGCGCAGAGCGGAATATTTTCGGTCGGCGCATCGGCGGTCTTGGCTGTATCAGCAGCTTTGCCGCTCCACATCTCCTCGAGGATCATGTTCTCGACCGTCAGCAGCGAGCAGTCGTCGTCCATCAGCTCGGTAACTCCGGCTTTCACGCCGAAGTTTTCGTACAGCTTCGCGGAGAACATAATTGTAGTCAGCGAGGTAAGTCCGAGGAAAACAAGGCTGTCGGTGATATTTTTGCTCTCAAAGCCCGTGATCTCGCTAACCATTGCGCACAGACGCTCCTCAAGCACATTGAGAGCCTTGCCGCTCTGCTGTTCATCTCCGCTCCGGATCGAAGGCTCGGGAAGCTTGCGCTTGTCGACCTTGCCGTTGGGGTTGAGCGGAATCTTGTCTATCTGCATCGTGACGGACGGAACCATGTATTTCGGCAGCTCGTCCGCAATAAAGTTATTCAGCGCGGGAACATCTACCGCCGCGTCGGAAACCACATAGGCAACGACCGCCTTACCTCCGCCGGGCAAATCCTTGGCGATGACCGCAGCGTCCTTGACTGTTTCAAACTCGCGGATACGGCGCTCGATTTCGGTCAGCTCAATGCGGAAGCCGCGGATCTTGACCTGCTCGTCGCGTCTGCCGACAAACTGAACGTTTCCGTCGGGCAGGTAGCGGCATACATCTCCCGTGAGGTACATTCTCTCATAGCCCTCAATGTCAAAGAAAGGATTCGGAATGAATTTCTCCGCGGTCAGATCTTCGCGGTTAAGGTAGCCTCTGGTCACGGGATACCCCGAGATAACAAGCTCTCCGACCGCGCCCGGGGGCAGCAGGCGGTTATACTTGTCGACAATATAAATATCGCAGTTGCCGAAGGACTTTCCTATCGGCACGGAGGTATACTCCTTGTCAAGCACGTAGTCGGTCACGTAGATCGTGCATTCCGTGGGGCCGTAGGTGTTGGCAAACGTGAAATGCGGCGGCGGACACGGCACGAGCTTCTCTCCTCCGACCGTGAACACCTTCATATACGGGCTGTCGGGATAAGCAGTGATATACTGTCTTCCGAGCTGTGTGGTGCAGTCCATCATCGTGATCTTGTTTCCGATAACAAACTCGTTCAGCCCGACAAGATCAAGCCTTGTTTCCTCGGGCACGATATATACAGACGCGCCTGCCGTTAGCGCGGGATAGAGATCCTGCATCGACGCGTCAAAGCCGAACGCTCCGTAGGCGGCAAAGTGATCCTTTTCGGAAATGTCGAACCGCTCGCAGAAAGCAAGACAGAAGTTGACGAGGTTGCGGTGCTCGAGCATACAGCCCTTAGGCTTGCCTGTCGAGCCCGAGGTGTATATAAGCGCAAACAGCGAATCGGCATTCGGTGCGGTCAGCTCTGTATAGCCGTCGTCGGGAAGATCATAAATCTTATTGGCGGAAATGATTACGCCGTTCCAGCCGTCTATGATAGGAGCGAGCTCGTCGTCGGCGATAACAACGGGAGCCTTTGAGTCCTCAAGCATGTACATCAGTCTGTCCTGAGGATAGTTGCTGTCGAGCGGCTGGCAGCCGCCTCCCGCTTTGAGAACGGCGAGAGTGCATACCGGGAACAGCTCACAGCGCTTTACCATGATTCCGACGGGCACCTCATGGGTAACGCCGTTTTTGGCGAGCAGCTTCGCGAGATTCTCGGAATAGCGGTCAAGCTCGGCGTAGGTCAGGGTTTTGTCCTTGAAGCCTATCGCTATGTTGTCGGGATGCAGCTGTACCTGTCTGCGGAACAAATCTATTAGAGTGAGCGAACGGTCAAACTCAAGGCGGTTGTCGTTTGCCGCGCGGTAGAATTCGAGTTCTCTCTCCTTACAGAAGGTGATCTGACTGAGCGAATCGCACCCGAGCAGACCCTCGATGATGTTTATATAAAGATGAGCAAAATTCTCAATTGTTTCTTTCAGGTACAAATCGGCGCGGTATTCAAACGAAAGCGTGTAGTCGTTCTCTCTTTTGAGCACGTCGAGCGAGAGCTTCGACATCGCGTCGCCCGATTTGTGAATGTGATACGGGATAAAGCTGCCGTCCAGAGTTACGCCGTTGAGCATTTCTCCCTGATACACAAAGATGATATCGGAGTTGACCTCATACTCATTGGCAAGCTGCACGATAGATACGATATCGTGATTAAGGCTGTCGAACAGCAGCTCCTGAACCTTGGCAAGATACGCGGCAACCTGCGCGTTCTCGTCGATATTAACGCACAAGGGCAGAGTGTGAACCAGCATGCCGTAGGTGTTTTGCAGCTCGGGAATATGTCTGCCGTTTTCAACGGTGCAGAACAGCGACTGCTCCTGACCGCCCTGTTTTGCGAGAGCGTAGGCAAAGGCGCCGAGGAAGAGCGTATTCTCGGTGATTTTCAACCTTCTGCAGCTCTCGGCAACAGCGGACGCGGACAGATAATCGCCGAGGTTGAGCGCAAAGTGCGCGCCGGTAATCCCGGGCGGATCGTCGATCTGATCGGGGATAATATTCGAGTCTGTCTCAACGCCGGCGAGCATTTTATCGTAAAACTCTTTGCATTCCTCAAAACGCTTGCTCTGCTTGAGCTTCTGCTCGTAGGAGCTGAGCATAAAGCCGTTTACTTCCTCGCGGTCAGGCTCCTCTCCCATATAAATCTTCGCGAGATTGTGAGTGAATACGGAGGTGGAGGTACCGTCTGTGATAAGGTGATGTACGTCGTTAAAGAAATACAGTCCGTCGGGTGTAATAAATATCTTGAAGCGGAAAAGCGGCCCGTGCTCAAAGTCAAACGGCTTTACAAAGGAAGTACACAGCTTGTCCGCGTCGGTTTCGTCGGTGGATTCGATGTCAACCCTGATTTTCATATCCTTTACGGGAACAACGCATGGAACACCGTCAATGACCTTCGCGCACACCTTCATAAAGGGATACAGCGCGGCGGTTTCCTTTACGGCTTTCGCAAGGCGCTCCGCGTCCACACCGAGAGAATTTGGGAAGAACATAGACGCGGGGTTGTTGTACTCAAGGCTCTGTGGCTCCTGAATGTTTGCAAGATATATTCCGAGCTGGGCGTCCGTCATGGGATAGGCGGACTTTTCCTCATATTCAAAGGAAATCTGTTCTCCGTCGCCGACGCTCGCGGCGATCGCCTTCGGTGTTCTCAGCGAGAAAATCTGAGCGGACGACAGCTTGAAATCTTCAAGCTCCTCCTGGAGCATGACAACCTTGATCGAATCGCCGCCGAGCGAGAAGAAATCGTCGTTCACGCCTACCCTTTCGAGCTTCAGAAGCTTTTCAAAGGCGGCGCATACCTGCTTTTCGCCATCGGTGACGGGAGCCTCGTACTCGCTGCGGAAATCCGACGCGTCAGGCTCCCTGAGCGCCTTGCGATCGAGCTTTCCGTTCGGAGTGAGCGGAAATTCATCGATCTGAACCAAAAAGCGCGGAACCATATACGGTGGAAATTTCTTCAGCAGACTCTTGCGGATATCCGCATCGGAAATCTTGCTGTCGGCAGTGAAATAACCGCAGATATATGTCTGGCCGTTATCGTCGGTGAACGCCTGAACAACGGCGGTTTTTATGCCCTTGATCTTGCCGAGCTGAACCTCGACCTCGCCCATCTCAACGCGCTGACCGTTGATCTTCACCATCCAGTCCTTGCGGTTGACATAAACCACGCTGCCGTCGGGCAGGCGCTTGCAGATATCGCGCGTATGCAGCAGCCGCTTGTCGGTTTCGTCCACAGAATAGGGGTTCTCGGTAAAGACCTCGGCGGTCAGCTCGGGAAGATTGATATAGCCGCGCGCCATTGTACCCGCTATGCACAGCTCGCCCTCTTCGCCGTCGGGAACAATTCTGCCCTCGTCGTCGAGCAGCAGCGCCTTAAAGCCGCTCAGAGGTCTGCCGATAGGAGTGTTGTCGTAAGCCTTGTCGAGCTCGAAAGTCATGGCAATACTGAGCAGCTCGCTGAGTCCGTAGGCGTTTTTAATGCGCGCGTACGGGCTGTATATGCCGCTGATACGCTCGCCGCCCGAATTGATGAGCTTGAGCGTGCTTTCTCTCACGGGAAGCTGTTTGAGCATCTGTGGACTGATGACTGAAGCCGTGATGCCATGCTTGTCGATATACGAATCGATGAACAGAATGTCCTTGCGCTGCTCCTCGGTGAGAATATGGATCTCAGCGCCTGCCCAAAGTGAAGTGAGGATATCGTGGGACGAGATCGCGAAGTTAAACGGCGTAACGCTCATTTCGATATCGTCAGCCGTCGCGCCTACCTCAAGCTGCCTGACAATCGCGTTTGTAAACGACCAGTGGTCGTGGATAATACCCTTTGGATTGCCCGTTGAACCCGAGGTGTAAATAGCGATCGCTGCGTCCTCCATGTGGATTTCGGGGAACTCCGAGAGGATTTTTTCATCTTCAATATTCTCCAAAAAACTGTCGTCAATAGCAAAATCAGCGCCGCTGTCCTTGATAATAAAGGCGACTCTGTCCTTGGGATATTCGGTTGAAAGCGGAGAATAAGCCGCTCCAGCGCGGAGGATTCCGATGATGGAAGCGATATACTCCATGCTTCTCTCCAGCACGATAGGATATATTTTTTCTTTTCGTGCTCCGCTTCTGAGCAGACGCGAGGCGATTTTCGCACTCAGCTGTTCAAGCTGCGCGTAGGTCATTTTCTCCTCGTTACAAACCAGAGCGGTTTTTTCGGGATACAACGCCGATGTTTGCAAAAAACGTTCAATAAAATTTTGCATGTCCGTGCCCCTTTCAAATTAATAGCTTTTGGTAATTCGCAGAAGAAAATTTGCATAAATATTTTATTTAATTATACATTTTTTCGCACAGTACGTCAAGAAAATTCACAACACGGCACAGATTAAAAGCAATTTCTTTACGAAGCTCAGACCATTGACAGAGTGTTTTTGTTATGGACAAACGGCTGATTATCTGTTATCATTATGTTTGAGGACGAAGAAATAAACAGACGGTTATCAGGGTATTAAAGATGTTCAAGGTAAAAAAGAGAGCGCTGTTATTGATAGCGGGCATCGTATGGCTCATCGCAGGTTTTAACGTCGCGAGATTAGGGATAATCTCCTATCTCGAAATCGAACAGCAATGGTACTGGTATGTGTTGTCAGTCGTTATTTTCCTGCTGTTCGGGACGATGTTTTACAGGATGAGCGTAAAGCACACAAAAAGAATCATGGGCTACAGCGAAGAACGCCAGCCGTTCTGGCGTTTTTTCGACCTGAAGGCATATATCATAATGGCGGTGATGATGGGCGGAGGAATCGGTCTGCGCGCCGCGGGAGTATTCCCGAACCAATTTGTCGCGTTTTTCTATTCGGGACTCGGATGCGCGCTTGCATTGGCGGGTATCCTGTTTATCAGAAATTTCATATCGTCACGTAACGGATAAATCAGAACTGAAAGGACAGGACAGCAATGAACAAAAAGAAGGTTCTCCTCCGACCGTTACAGGCAGAGGACAGAGAACAGTTTATTCTCGACAATCAGGAGGCGTTCAGATACGGCGCGCTTGAGGAATTCGGCTGCCGGGACACACATTTTGAAGAGGACAGAGAGATAATTTCACGCGATACGATCGGGAAGTCGATCGATACTGGCGAAGCCTACCGCATTATCTGCGACGGGCAAATTGCAGGCGGAGCGGTCGTCAGAGTGGACGGCGAAAAGGGCGACCTTGAATTATTATTTGTCTCTCCCTCGGTTCACAGCAAAGGCATCGGCTGCGCCGCATGGCAGGAAATCGAGGCTATGTATCCTCAGGTGAAGGAATGGGAAACAATTACGCCGTATTTTGAAAAGCGCAACATTCACTTTTACGTCAACCGCTGCGGCTTTCAGATAGTCGAGTTTTTCAACAAACACCATCACCCCGAAAACGCACCGGGAACGGAAAAGGACGATGACAGCGAGATGTTCCGTTTCCGTAAAATCATCAGCTGAAAAAAGGAGATGATTATATGCAAAACAAACCGATTATCGGCGTTATGCCGCTATGGGACGAGCAGAAGAAAAGCGTGTGGATCCACTCCGGCTATATTGACGGCATCATAAAGGCAGGCGGTGCACCCGTGCTGCTTCCGCTGACCGAAGACGAAGAGGTATTCTGCCGCGCGCTTGAGGTGTGCGACGGATTCCTGATAACGGGCGGACAGGACGTTTCTCCAAAGCTTTACGGCGAAAGCGCAAAGTCTGACAATATCAACACCTGTCCCTTGCGCGATAAGCTTGAGGCTGTCGCGATCAAAATCGCGCTGGAGCGGGATATGGCTCTGCTCGGAATATGCAGAGGGCTGCAGTTCCTGAATGTTTCGCTTGGCGGAACGCTGTATCAGGACATTCCCTCAGAGGTTGAAGAACCGCTTGTGCATCTGCATACCCCGCCCGAAAACCCCGTTACGCACGATGTGGTCATCGAGCCCGATACACCCTTGGCATCTGTGATTCAGGAGCAGAAAATCCACGTCAACAGCTTTCACCATCAGGGCGTCAAGGAGCTGTCCTCAAAGCTGAAATGCATGGCGCGCGCGACCGACGGCGTGCTCGAGGCGGCGTATATGCCCGGCAAACGCTTTGTCTGGGGAGTTCAGTGGCACCCCGAAATGTCATATCAGACAGACGAGAACAGCTTGAAGATTTTCAGGGCGTTTGTATCATGCGCGAAAAAAGATAAATAAAAAATAAAAGCGGGACAGATACGAAATAGGTATCTGCCCCGCAAAATTTTTCGCGGTCATTTCTTTTTCAGATGATCGAACACATTGTATCTTATTTTTTCATAATTACCCAGAGTCTCGTTAATGATCGTCGAATACGCGAAGGCTCCCGGGTGAGCGGCTATTATTTTCTCCATCGCGACAACCTGGTGCTTCTGAACAACGCAGATGAGCATTTCAGTTTCCTTGCCCGAGAACATGCCCTTAGCCGGGACTACCGTAACGGAGTGCTTGAGCGTGTAGATGATCTCATCGGAAATCGCCTTGGATTCATTTGACACGATCTCAAATTTGATTCGCTGTCTTGAGCCGCGCAGAATGGTGTCGCCGACCTGACTTGTGAGGAATGAATAGATGATACATAGAACCACAGGCTCGACCTTCAGATCATAGACGAAATAAGAGGCTATAGCCACGCCTGTATTCAGCGCGAAGATGATCCATATCAGGTTCTGTTCAGGCCATTTTTTGTGTATCAAGGCGGCGACGATATCCGTTCCTCCTGTACAGCCGTTCAAACGGATAGCGGCTCCGTAGATAATGCCGTTGATCACGCCTGAGGCGATCGGAGCGAGAATCGTGCTGGTTCCGTTGGCGGTTTTATAACTCAGGAATGAAAGGTCAATGACCTTGAATTGCAGCAGCAAAAGCGCGACGGAAAAGGTCAGGGCAAAAACCGTCGTCCTAGCGGCAAAGCCCTTGTCCAGAAAAATAAACGCCAGCACACACAGCGGAATGTTTATCAAGAGGCTCATGTAGGCGACGGAGAAATGCAGCTTGTACTGAATCATTGTCGCAATGCCGTTGATGCCTGCGGGCGCAAAGCTGTTTTCAAAAATAAAAATCTGATAGCACAGAGCCATTCCGCACGCTATCGCTATTATTGTAAAATAAATCAGTACCGTTTTAAATATTTTTCTTTGCTTAGATACTTTCGTCATCGGCTGTTCCTCCTTGCAATCCGGAAATGTTACTTGTTATTATTATCTCAGATTCTCTGAGTTTGTCAAGGAATATCACACAGGATTCAGCTGCCAATTTATAACCACTCGTCCCTAAAAACAACCGTTTGTCCCAAAATACTTGTATCAAAATGCATTTGCTTATATGATAATGTTGTATATGTTTTTAAAGGACATAAATCTATGTAAAAACTGCAAACATATTCGCCGGCTGTCCTCACCGTGACGTTCTCCGTATGCGCGCCGGCTTACACAAGAGGACAAATCTGAAAAAAAGAGGTATTATATGAGAGTCTTATCTGTTATCATCGGAATTCTGATGCTGATCTGCGGTGTTTCCTGTATGTGCACTCCGCTTGTCACCTTCATGGACGCGGGATACTTTATCGTTATCATGGTTGCGGTTTACGGCGTTATCGGAATCGTCAGAGCGATCGCCGAAAAACACTTCGGCGCAGGATTTGTGTTCAGCATTTTGAGCGTGATCTTCGGCGTCACGGTGCTTTTCTTCCCGAGGCTGATGCTGCTTGCCGACGGCATTATGATCTATATGACCGCCGCATGGTTTGTTCTGCAGGGAATCATTTCTGTGATCTCCGCCATTCAGATCAAAAAGGCAACAGGCTCCAAGCTGTGGATTTTGCAGCTTATTTTCGGAATACTCGGCGTGATTCTCGGCTGCTATTCCTTCTTCCACCCGGCACTCGTCGCCGTGTCCATCGGATTCCTGATCGGCTTCTACTTTATCGAGACCGGCTTTGCCATGCTATTCAGCCCCGCCGGCAGCAAATAACATCAGCGGTATTTGAGCATTTTCGGCAGTCCTGCTTTTGCGGGGCTGCCTTTTTGCGTTCACACGGACAACAGCATTGCTTCAACTGCATTTTTGTGCTACAATCAAAACAGATAACACGCCCCAAAGAAGGTAAAGCAAAATGACTCATTCCTTTCCGCTATCCGCTGAACAACAGAACTTTATCAGCATCGCGCAGACTGGCAAAAACGTCCTTGTCGACGCCTGCATAGGCAGCGGAAAAACTACCGCAATCCAGCGTTTATGCGACGAGCTGCCAAAGAGTAAGCGCATACTGTATCTCACATATAACCGCCTGCTGAAAATCGACGCGCGCTCCAGAATCGCCAGCGCGAACACCGCCGTCACCAATTATCACGGGTTTGCCTACGGCACCCTGAAGCGTATCGGAATAAACCCCGGCATTTCAGATCTGATCCATGCCTTTATCGAGGCAAAACCGCCGTTTCCGCCGTATGACGTGCTGATTATCGACGAGTACCAGGACATCGAGCAGGAGTTTGCGGATATGCTTGAAATCATCAAAGCCGCGAGTCCTCAGATACAGATCATCGCCGTCGGAGATATGCAGCAGAAAATTTACGACAAAACCACGCTCAACGCGGCGGATTTCATTCACCGCTTTCTCGGCGATTACGAACGGCTGACGTTTACTCAGTGCTTCCGTCTGTCCCGCGACCACGCCGCCATGCTCGGAAGGGTATGGAAGAAGCCTATCGTCGGCGTGAATCAAAGCTGTATCGTAGAGGAAATGAACCTCTCGCAGGCGGAGGAATTCCTGTCAGAACAGGATCCCCGCGACATTCTCTGTCTCGGCTCGCGAAACGGCTCGCTGTCCGATACGCTTAACGAGCTGGAATCAAAATATCCCGACCGATACAACAAAAACACCGTCTACGCCAGCATATCCGAGGGCGACAACACAAAGCCCGGCCCCGAAACGGCGATTTTCACCACCTTTGACAGCAACAAGGGTCTGGAGCGGAAAATCTGCGTCGTGTTTGATTTTACGGAGAGCTATTGGCAGGTGCGGCTGCGTCAGCCTCAGCAATCATACGAAATACTGCGCAATATCTTTTGCGTTGCCGCGAGCCGCGGAAAAGAGCATATCATCTTCGCGCATTCCGACGAAGCGCTGCTGTCCGAGGACACGCTTTCACACAACAGCAGCGATAACACCCTGCTCAGCGATATGGACATCGGGGATATGTTCCGCTTCAAATACCGCGAGGATAACGAGGAATGCTATGAACGGCTGACTGTTGCACCGATAACGCAGCATGACCTCACCGTCATTCACACCAACACCTCAGACGGGCTGATCGATCTGGCGCCATGTATCGGTCTGTATCAGAAGGCGGTATTTTTCAGCGGATACGATATCGAAAAGGATATCGAGCTGAAAATCCGGATAAACAAAAACAAAAAATACCTGTATAACCGGGAGCTTAAAAATGCGCCGCTTGACAAAAAGATTCTCTTTTCCACCTTTCTCGACACCAATCAGGAACGGTATTATACGCAGGTGAAAACGCCCTTTGTCAACAGCGTCACCACAAGGCGGATCTGCGCCCGTCTGAGCACGATGTTTGTTGCCGACGAGCAGGTTCAGCAATACTGTCAGATAGATTTTGCAGCGGACAAAAACCGCTCAAGGGCGTTTTCCGCCATCGGTCACGCGGATCTTGTGCGCGACAACACAGTCTACGCTTTGCGCTTTACCTCACGGCTGAGCCATGAGGATTTTCTGGAATGCGCCTGCTATATGATCGGGCTGGGCGTTTCGAAGGGCGTGGTATGGAACGTGCGCGACAACGCCATGTTTTCGGTTGAGATCCCCGACAGGAAACGCTATCTTGACGCGGTAGCAAGAGCTGTCACAAAACAGGCGATCGCTGCCTATTTTGAGCCGTGCAGAAGCTTTGACGAGCGTTATTTCGCCGTTATCGACACTGAGACAAACTGGTCGGACGAGGTGATGTCCGTCGGCATAGAGATCGCAGACGCGAAAACCTTCCGGAGCGTCTACCGGAAGTACTATATTCTCACTCCCGAATGCCGGGTGGGCGGTATGTTCTCCAACGTAATGGAGCTCCCGCTGACCTGTGACAAAATGGTCGGCTCGCGCGCTCAGGTGCTTGAGGATATGAAGAAGGTTTTTGAGCGGTATGATATCCGGTCGCTCTTTGCCTACAACGCGAAATTCGACCAAGGTCATCTGCCCGAAATCAACGAGGTCGATTGGTTTGACATCATGCAGGTCGCGGCGTACAGGCAATACAATCCCGCCATTCCGCATGACGCGCCCTGCTACAAAACGGGTCGGCTGAAACACGGCTGCGGCGTGCAGTCCATCTACAGACTTCTCAGCGGCAACAGCCGTTACTACGAGACGCACAACGCACTCACGGACGCGTCGGACGAGCTTGAAATCATGCGTATGCTTGACCAACCGCTCGAGGTTTTCAAGTATCCCAAAATGCAAACTCAGAAACATAAAGAAAAAAAGCAGCCTCAGAACATGCTTCCCGACGGGGCAAAGGTCGGCGCGAGGGCGCGCGTCAAAGGCAAAGGCGTCGGCGTGATCGATGAAATCAACGACCGCATCATCAAGGTGAAGCTTGGAGAAAAGCTCCTCGTCTTTACGCGAAAGGACGCGTTTGAGCAGGGCTGGCTAAAATTGGATAAATAACAAAACCGTGCCGCAAGACGGACTTTGAAAGCCAAAAAGATGGGAGGCAGCCCTGCGAAGGACTGCCTCTCATTTTGTTATGGGCCGGTGAAATTTGCTTCGCATCCTTGACAAACCCTGCTGCATATGCTGTGAATCGATCAAGGAGAAAAGGCAATGTTCTGAACCCTTCGGTTCGGTCATGTGAAAAACGTACCCGCTGAAATTTTTATTATATCTTCAGATGAACTACAGATGGATAATATATAATCAAGTCAATGAATCAACAACACACATTAAAAAGGAGCATGACAATGAAAATGACAAGACAAATAAACGCGGCGCTATTGATCGCAGCGCTTTCGTTGACGGCAGCAGGCTGTTCGGCACGCGCGGATATGTCAGCGATAACAGGAAATATGGGTTCTCCTGCCGCCGAACAGAGCGGTAACAGCAAAACGGAAAACGTCAGGGAGGATATTGATCTGAACGCATTTTACGGAATTGGCACCGAAAATCTTGTTCTGAGCGATGGCGCAGACCTGATGACAGCGAGCGTGTCAGCATACCGGGCAGACGGAAAGAGCGCTTACGGAATTGTTTTCACCTGCAATTGGAATAACTTCATTTATCTGATCCGGGAAGACGGCGGAGCTATAATTCTGGATTATTCCGGCAGCCTGCCTGAAGAGGGACGGCTTGTCATTCCCGAGGCCATAAACGGACATCCTGTCCGGGAAATCGGAGAAAGGGCCTTCTCCTATCAGGAAAAACTGACCGCCCTGGTCCTTCCG
>ONDL01000019.1 GCA_900316555.1 uncultured Eubacteriales bacterium
AGGCTGTATTCGGTATGAACATGGAGATGTGTGAATGCCATAATTTATTCTCCTGTGGCGACGGCGGTAGTTTTACCGTCCGAGAAGGTCAGGGTGAGCTTGTCGCCCTTCCCTATCTGTTCTTTGCTTTTTATCAGCTTTCCGTCTGATTCGACGATTGAGTAACCGTGAGCGAGAACCGCGATCGGATTGAGGCTCTCGAGCTTTACAGCCGCTGATTTAACGGCATGCTCACCCTTGCTCAATTTCTTATCAACCGCGTTCTGCATGCGGTGCTCAAGCAGCCTGAGTTTTCCGTCATACCTGTCAAAGGACTTCTGCGGCGAGAGCGCGTCCATCATGCGTCTGATTTCGGTCAGGTGCTTTGCCTGTCTGTCATGCAGCTTGTTCACGGCGGAATTCATGCTTTTGTGGAGCGCGTTGTAATTTGCTTTGAGATCCGCCCGGTCGGGAACCGCGAGAACCGCGGCGGCAGTCGGGGTCGACGCCGCTGCGTCGGCGACAAAGTCGCAGATAGTGTGGTCGATTTCGTGACCGACGGCTGAGATTATCGGGGTATTGCAGTTATAAACCGCACGAGCGAGCTTTTCGTCATTGAACGCCCACAGCTCCTCTATAGAGCCGCCGCCTCTGCCTATGATGATCGTATCGCACAAGCCCGACGCGTCAAGCTCCTGCACCGCTCTGACAAGCTGCGCCGGTGCGGCGTCGCCCTGTACAAGAGTCGGGTAAAGGATCATATCCACGCACGGAAAGCGCTTGTATAGATTGTGTATAATATCCCTGACAGCGGCGCCCGTCGGCGAGGTGATAACACCGACTGTGCGCGGAAACTTCGGAATCGGCTTCTTGTGTTCCTTCTCAAACAATCCCTCGGCTTCGAGCCTTTTCTTCATCTGCTCAAAGGCAAGACTGAGCGCGCCGATACCGTCGGGCTGCATATCCTCGATGATAAGCTGAAGTCTGCCGCTCGGCGGATAAAAGTCTATCCTGCCGCGGCAGATTACCTTCAAGCCGTTTTCGGGACGGAAAACAACTCTGCGCGCGTCGCCGATGAACATAGCGGCACTTATCACCGCGCCGCTGTCCTTGAGCATGAAATAATTATGCTTCGCACCCGAGAACGGTGATTTCATATCGGTGATTTCTCCCGTAACAATGACGTTCATCAATCGCGGGTCGCTCTGGACAACACTTCGGATATAATTGTCAATCTGCGAGACCGTCAGCACCGGCGGACTTGTGAATTTAGGTGTATACATTTTCAAACTTCCTGAAACATAGATATGCGATTCCCGCCGCATTGTCCGAGGAAAAAACAGGCTCGGCAAAAACCGCGTTGTATTTTTCTTCAAAAGAATTTTTAATGATTTTGTTCGACATGACTCCGCCCGCATAGACAACAGGCATAGAGCCGTATTTTTCAAAAATCGCGTCTGTCATGGCGGAAAGCGTTACGCGAATACTTTCGATACAGAACGCCGCGACATACTCCCTGCTCTTTCCGCTTTCAAGGAGCTTTTTGCAGCGGTTCTCAACTCCGCTCAGGCAGCAGTCACAGCCCTTGAGAGTCGGACGAACCTTAACGGATTCAGTGTTCTGCTCAGCAAGGCGTTCAAGCTCCATACCGCACGGAAAGCGCAGTCCGAGCATCAGCCCTACCCTGTCAACAGCCTGTCCCGCGTTTAGGTCAAGAGTCTTTGCCGCCATCTGAACCGAAAAGCCGAAGCCGTCGCCCTTTGCGATAACCGCCTCGGTCGTGCCGCCGCTGACGTGAAAGGCGAGAAACTCCTTGTCAAACAAATCATCTCTCTTCGCGCTGTACAGAGCCGCCGCGATATGTCCCTCCTGATGCGAAAACACAAAGAGCGGAACCCTGAGCACGGCGGATAAAATTTTTGCCGTGTTTTCTCCGACTGTGAAACACGGCATATAGGAGCCGTCAACCGGGCGCGGCCGCGTGGACACGCCTATGGCGGCTATTTCTCTTGGGTTCACACCTTCAAGCAGCTCCCCGAAAAGCGTGTGGAGCTGTGCGGTGTGGTGAAAGACAGCGTCGCTCTGGCGCAGACCGAGCTGACCCTCCCTTACGGGAAGGAGCTGTTTTTTCTGCGCGATCTCACCTGTCGCGGAGTCATAAAGCGCAACCGAAGTTGTGTAATTCGAAGTGTCGATTCCGAGAAACAGGCTCATTTCTCTGCCTCTTTCGCGCGAACCAATGAGCCGAGAATGCCGTTTACAAAACCGCTCTCGTCAATAGTGTATTTTTTCGCAAGCTCTACCGCCTCATTGACAGCAACTCCGTCGGGCACGCTGTCGAGGTAAAGGATCTCATACGCCGCAAGGCGCAGGATAGCAAGCGAAGGCTTTGAGATGCGCTTGAGCGTCCAACCCTTCTTGAGGTACTTGGAAAGCTCCGCGTCGACCTCCTCGCCCTTGACCTCCATGCCCGAAACAACCGCCTGCGCATAGCCGCAGACGCCGCCGCGGAACATCTCGGCGTTATCCTCAATCGTTTCCTCAAGAGGCTCGTCGTCAAAGGACTTTGAGAAAAGAAGCATGAACGCCTGTTCTCTCGCTTCGCTTCTTGTTAGCTTTACTTCATTGTTTTCTGTTTCACACATAATACAACCAACTTTACATTTTTATTCAATTATATTATAGCACATAAGGTCGGGAATGTAAACAAAAAGAGACGGAAAAATCCGCCTCTTTGATCATTACGCGCCGACTATTGAAATGTTCTCGTAGGACACGTCGTAGTGTGAAATCACCGCGTCGTCGATAATCAGCGCGGTCGAGTCGTTCAGCTCCGACTCGGGCACTACAACGGTCACTCCGTCGTCGCTGATGTAGCACATACACTCCGAAAAGCCCTTCGCCTTGATTATGCTCTCGATGCTGTCCTGTATAGTGAAGTTCTTGAGAATTTGCTCGACCTTCTTCTGTGCCTCGCTGACCTCTCCCTCATCGGCATTCTCGAGGTCAAATATCTCCTTTGCCTCGTCGATCACCTTGTCCTGAGTAGCCTGACGCTTTGTGCGCTCGGTGGCAAAGTAATTTCGCTGCTCCTTCGAGAGCGCGGAGGTTTCGACAGCCTCGTCATCGGTGCACGCGACAGTCGCGTTCACATACGAGGCCGCACCAAGCTCCTTCGGGGTTGACGCCGCCGTGGAATTGAACTGCCAGTTTACATATACCGCCGCGCCCAAGGCGAGAAGTATCGCCGCCGAGATAACATATCGTTTCTGAAATTTCATAGCATTACCGACCTTTATTCTGATAATTTTGTAATACATACCTTTGCCGTCGAGATGTCGAGCGCCTTTGTTACCGCCTCGGTAATCCGCTCGACCACAACAGGCTCGTCACCGCCCTCACATACAACAAGCACTCCGCGAATAAGCGGCTCAACTTCCTTTGTCTTTGTGGTGCTGTCCTCGAGATAGACGTACTCAACGCTGTTCTCGATCGTCAGCAGCACCTTGGTTTTTCCCGCGCCCTGAATTTTGGATATGACCGATTCAAGGTCGCTCTCTATTTTTGTGCTGTAGGTCTTTACCGAAAACTCCTCATCCCTTTCTTTGTGCGAAAACGCGGAAAAATCTACGCTCGAGAGTAAAATCAGGGCGATTCCCGCGATTCCCGCGATGAATATGATTTTTTTAAGCATGCCGCTGTCAGCGAGCTTTGTGATCTTCTCTTTGATTTTTACTTCATTCATCTTCGCTCCTGATAATATCGGGCTTGATCTGAAAGCTCTGTTCGGTTAGCTGAGAGATCTTCGCCGTCTGTGAAATATCGCTGTTACTGATATATATGCTGACCTGAGAGATAATTATGCTGTTCTCGTCCGCAAAAGCGAGGATCACCTCAACCTTTTCCGGATAGATGCCGTTCTGGTTGAGAATAGCGGTGAGGGTAACCTCGAGGTTTTGTCTTGTCGTGTTGACAAGCTGCTTCTGATAGGCTTCGTCGGCGGTCGCTGTCAGCTCTCCGTAGGATTGATGACTGTCGATATTAACGGAGAAATCCGACGCGGCACGGCTCACGGGAACGATCATCGCGCATATCGTGAACGCGCCGAGCACAAGCCCGAGGATTTTCTTGATGCCGCCGTCGGTCACAAAGCCCGACACCACAGCGCCGATAAGAGAAGCGGCACAGGCGGTAACAACAGCGGCGGACAGTCCATTCACAGACTCCCTCCTATCGTAAAAACAAGTGCGGTGGAAATCAGATAGACTGTCATAACGCATATAAGCAGGGCAACGAGGACAGACAGCACCTCAGACAAGCCGCCGAGCATTCTCGAGCCCTGCGGCAGGTTCATCACATCGGCAGCACAACGTCCAATCCATAGGGTGAATATCCATAGCATTGCGCGCAGCAGCAGCGGCAGGAAGGTCACCGCCAAGGCGATAATAACAAACACTCCCACGCCCGATTTGAGCACTGAAACGCTGCCCTGAATTGTTTTGAGAGCCTCGCCGATCGCGGAGCCGACAACCGGTACAAAAGAGCTGACGGCGAATCTCGCGGCTCTGCCGGATACGCTGTCGAGCGAGTTAGAAAGCACCTGACGGATACCGAGAACAGCCGAAAACAGCGCCATCATAAAGCCCAGCAGCCATTTTGAAGCTTTTGAGAGCGTTTTTGAAAAGCCGCCGAGGTTAACTCCCGAAGAAACGCCGCCCGCGATACAGATACCGAGGAGCATGTACATAAACGGGATTATCACACGCGAGCTGAGCTGTAAAACTCCTTCGCCCAAGCCGATGATGGACGCGTAGTAGGCGGCAGACCCCGCGATACTGCCCGACGCGGTCAGAAGCAGCGCTGTGACGGGTATGTACGCGAGCATGAGATTCGAGGCGTTGACGATCACGTCTCCCGCGGTCTTGATAAGCTCCGCCGCGGGTATAGCCACAGCCGCGCTGAGACAAAGTGCAAGGGTGATATCGAGTGCTGTACCCATATCGGTACTCAGCGAACCCTTGTATGCTGTCAGCATTGAGCAGATCAGGAGCATCGCGGTAATCGAAATCAGACCCCTCAGCGGCGAGCCGAGATTCTCGGCAGCCATCTTCCCTATTTCCGCCAAGACGGTATCAAAGGACAAATCAGATAGGTCTGATGCGTCCGCGCTGTCTGCGCCGAGCGAGAGCATATGTGCCTTCGCGTCGTCCGAGAGGCTGTCGTATATCCCCGACATATCGTAATTTATCTCCTCCGCGCGGACGGAAAAAGCGGAAACGCAGACGGCTATGATAAAAACAGGAATAATAATTAACTTCTTCATGAATATGATAATAATTTTATGACGGCGTTGAGAATATCCGCGTACAGCGGCAAGGCGGTGACGGTGACGAGGATTTTGCCCGCGAGCGAAACGTTGCCTGCAAGCGCCTGACTGCCCGCGTCGCGGCAGGTGTTGACGGCGAATTCCGTGACAAGGCAGATTCCGATGACCTTAAGCAGAATCGCGATATATCCCGTGCTTATCTGCGCGGCGGCGACAATGGAATTGACGGTATTGACGACTGACTGCGCCTGTGAGAGCACAAAGACGAGTATCAGCACCGAACAGCCAACCCCGAGAAGCAGAGCGATTTCGGCGTTTTTCGGGCGCAGAGCGGCGATAAAAATGACCGTTACCACCGCCAGCACACAGACACTGAGAATATTCATCAGAATCCGAATAGCTGCTTTATCATCTTGAACAAGCCGCTTATCTGGCTGACTATTAGCGTCAGAACCACGATAAGCCCTGCAAGAGAAGTCAGCATAGCCTGCTCCTCTCTGCCGCTGCGGATCAGAAGCTGTGTCAGCACCGCCACGATTATGCCGACCGCCGCTATTTTGAAAATCAACTCAACGTCCATCATAAACCTCACAACAGGAGAATCGCCGCCGACGCCCCGACGAAGAAACCCATGGTTTTATATAGTCTTGATTTTTTGCCGATGCTCTCCCCGGCTTCCGCGATAAGAGAATCCAGACGCGCTTCGATCAGCCCGAGATGACTCAGCTGTCCCTCAAGGTCTGTCTTGCCGAGCTGTGAGCCGCAGTCACGAATGAGCGCGATGTCGTTACCGTTCAGCGAGAACGAGCGCGGGATACACTCAGCGGCTTCATTCCAGCTGATTTCAAAAGGCTTATCGTCACTCACGAACATCATCGGAAGCTGTGACTGCCCTATGCAGGAGTTTACAAGCGAAAAAATATCTCCGCCGTGAAACCGCAGCTGAGTTTTGAGCGCCTGCAAAAAGGTCTTGAAGCGGTTCAGAAAGTCGCGCCGCCTGTACAGCCTTTTCGAGAGCAGCGCACCCGTTGAAAACGCCGCCGCGACAAGCAGCAGACAGCCAAAAATTTTAAGCGGCACGGCGCTCACCGAGGCTCTTAACTGCGGACACCTCTCTGTCCTTCAGGAAAACAGCGGTCGAAAAGGCATTTGTATCGAGAAGCTGCCCGAAGATCATGCTGTCAGCGTTCTCCGCGTGAGCCGTCGCGATAACCGAAACTCCGCAGCGGCGGCACTCGGCAAGCGCGTCAAATTCCTCAGCGGAGCCTATCTCGTCGCATATTATTATCTCGGGCGACATACTCCGCACCGCCTGAATCATCGCCGCAGCCTTCGGGTAGCCGCAGTAAACGTCGCACAAGCCGACGTCGTTCTGAGGTTCACCGCCGACGCAGGCGGCAAGCTCATATCTCTCGTCAATCAACGAGATTTTGTATCTGTATGACAGCTGCCGCGCGAGGTCGCGGATAAAGGTGGTCTTGCCGGAATTCGGCGCACCGCAGACAAGAACGCCGCTCTTTATGTTCGAAATCCTTCGGAGCAAATTATCCGCACAGCCGCGCACCTCACGGGCAAAGCGAAGGTTGAGCGAGCTGATATCGCGGATGTTTGAGATCACGCCGCCGCGCATAACAGCAGTGCCGCAGATGCCTGCTCTGTGTCCGCCGCGAAGTGTGACAAAGCCCTCGGATATCTCATTCTGGCGGCTGTAAACCGAATACTCGCAGATTGTATGTACCGCGCTCTCGAGCATTTGCCTGTCCGCTTTAAGCAGAGAGTCGGAATAAAACGGGCTGAGCCTGCCCGAAGCTGTGATATACAGCCGCTCTGACGTGCACTGAACACAGACAGGACGGTTGACCCTGAGGCGGACTTCGGTGATTTTATCCGCAAGCACATTCCCGTTGTCGAGCAAATAGCCGCGCAAGGGCTGTGCAAGACAGGAAAGCGCCTGACGGTAACGGAACAGATCTTCCTTCATGCTTATCATTCCTTTCGTTTGACTACAGTTAATTCTATGCGGACAGGCAAAAAAATAGACCTGCCGTTTAAGACAGGTCATATAATCAGTCGTTTATCATTTTCAGAAATTCATCTTCGCTGAGGACAGGAATGCCGAGAGTCTGAGCCTTTGTCAGCTTGCTGCCGGCTTCCTCTCCCGCGAGGACGTATGATGTTTTCTTTGAAACGGAGGACGAGGTCTTTCCGCCGTGCTGCTCGATCAGCTTTGACGCCTCGCTGCGCTTCATCGTAGGCAGAGTACCCGTAAGGACAAAGGTCTTGCCCTCAAAGATGCCGCCCGACGCTCTCTGTTCGGAGGGCTTCATCTTGAGCCCGAGCTCCTTCAGCTGTGAAACAAGTTCCTTTGTGCTCTCAAGTCCGAAATAGTTCTCAAGGCTCTGAGCCATGATACTGCCGAAGCCGTCGATTTTCTCGAAATCCTCAGCCTTCGCATTCATGATATCGTCGATAGTGAGGAAGTTTTCGCAGACGATTTTCGCCGCCTTCAGACCGATATTGCGGATTCCGAGGGCGAAAACAAGGCGGTACAGCTCGTTATCCTTTGACTTCTCTATCGCAGCTATCAGATTATTGGCAGACTTTTCAGCCTTTCGGTCGAGAGCGATGATATCGTCAGCGGTCAGGCGGTACAGATCCGCAGGCGACTTGATAAGGTTCTCGGCGATAAGCTGCTCGAGAACCGCAGGCCCCAAGCCGTCGATGTCCATAGCGTCACGGCTGACAAAGTGAATCAGGTGGCGCGTAAGCTGTGCGGGACAGTCGGTGTTTGTGCAGCGGATAGCCGCCTCGTCGTCCTGGGAAACGGGACTTCCGCAGGAGGGACAGACCTTCGGGAACTCAAACGGCACGGCGTTTTCGGCGTGCTCGCTGACAGAGAGAACCTCGGGAATGATCTCGCCTGCCTTGCGGATAATGACGGTATCGCCGACGCAGATGCCCTTTTCCTCGATGAAATCCCTGTTGTGCAGAGTCGCGCGGCTGACGGTTGTGCCTGCCAGAAGCACAGGCTCAAAGATTCCCACGGGAGTGAGCACGCCCGTTCTGCCGACGTTGATTTCAATATCGAGCAGCTTTGTCGGCTTCTCCTCGGGCGGATATTTGTAGGCTTCCGCCCATTTCGGGTACTTCGCGGTGCTGCCGAGCTGCTCTCGCACAGAGAAGTCGTCCACCTTTACGACCGCGCCGTCGATAGCGTAGTCATATTCGCCGCGGTTGTCGCCGATTTTGCGTATCTCCTCAATCACCTCGTCGATAGTGTCGCAGACGGTGTAGAACGAAGTCGGAAAGCCAAGCTCCGAGAGGTAGTCAAGGCTCTGTCGGTGAGATGTCAGCGTCATGCCGTCGACCTGCTGAATGTTGAATACGAATATATCGAGCGCGCGCTCGGCGGTTATTTTGGCGTTCTTCTGGCGCAGAGAGCCTGCCGCGGCATTTCGCGGATTCTTGGCGGGCTTCTCCTCGTTTTCCTCCTGCCTCCTGACGAGCTCGTCAAAGCTCTTGAAGGACATATACACCTCGCCGCGAACCTCGAGGAACGCAGGAGCGTTCGCGATACGCTTCGGAAGGCTTTTTATTGTCATGAGATTATCGGTCACGTCCTCGCCCGTAGTGCCGTCGCCTCTTGTTGAGCCGCGCGTAAACACGCCGTTTCGGTACTCGCAGGAAACGGAAAGGCCGTCAAACTTAGGCTCGACTACATATCTCGCGGCTGGTGCGACCTCGCGCACCTTGCGGTCAAAATCGCGCAGTTCTTCCTCGGAAAAGCTGTCGTGTAGGCTCTCCATAGGTACTGCGTGAACAACAGGCGAGAACTTCTCGCCCGCACTGCCGCCTACTCTGTTCGTCGGAGAGTCCGGCGAGCGGAACTCGGGAAACTCAGCTTCGAGATTCTCCAGCTCGCGCAACAGCATATCGTACTCGTAGTCAGAGATTTCGGGAGAGTCCTGGTTATAGTAAAGGTTATTGTGGTATTCGAGCGTTTTTACAAGCTCGTCAATTCTGCTCCTGGCAGCCTGCTTTTGCATTTTATCACCTGTAAATAAGGGCGGTAAAGACCGCCCCGAAAGTTTATTTTACCTGAGAATATCCTTTTTCGCGAAGGAAGGTCGATTCCAGATCCGCGAGGTGCAGCTTTACAGCCAGCGGATATTTATCGTACGCCTGACTGATGACGTTGCTGTTCTTGTCGCCGAACTCGCCCATGTGCCAGCGGATAGCCATAGCTTCCTCGATTTTCAAGCGCATTTTGCGCTCGATCAGGAATACGGACTTCTCGCCGTGACCGTACGGGAACTGGTCGTCGATCGCGTAGTAGGGCACCTTCTCCCACTGTCCCGTCTGCTCGTTCTTGACGTTGCGGGTGGACACCTTGTAAAACTGCGCCTTGCACAGATCATGCAGAAGCGCGCAGATCGCAAAGCTCTCAACGCTGTCGGTCTCTTCGTCAAAATGCTTCTCCATCATTGTGTTGAACACACTGACGGAATGGATAACAAGTCCGCCCTCACAGGCACAGTGATAGCGCGCGCTCGCGGGTGCGGTAAAGAAATCCGTGCGCTGCAGCCACTCAAGCAGCTCGTCAGCGCCCTTGCGGGTTATGTTTTCCTTATAAATCTGTATAAATTCTTCCTTTGGCGTCATGCTCTTCCCTCCTTCTTAGAAACAAAACGCGGTAACCTCCGCAGGGAAGTTACCGCATTAGAATAACCTTAAAATATGTAATTATTCAGCGTCGGCAGCTTCCTCAGCGGGAGCCTCCTCAACAGTCTCAGCGACCTCAGCGGCAGCCTTAACGGGAGCCTGCTCGTCCTCGGGAAGGAGAGCTCTCATGGAAAGGCTTACGCGCTTCTTGTCAAAGTCGATAGCGGTGATCTTAGCCTCAACTGTGTCGCCTACGGACAGAACGTCAGCGGGCTTGTCGATTCTCTTGTTGGCGATCTGTGAGATGTGGATAAGACCGTCGATGCCGGGAATGATGTTAGCGAACGCGCCGAAGGTGGTAAGACCAACGATGGTTGCGTTAACAACGGTGCCCTCGGGATAATCTCTCTTGAGGATCTCCCAGGGATTGTCGTCGGCGTTCTTGAAGCCGAGAGAAATCTTCTTTGTCTCCTCGTTGATGTCCTTAACGTAAACTTCAACGGTGTCGCCTACGTTAACAACCTCTGAGGGGTGCTTGATGTGTGTCCAGGACAGCTCGGAAATGTGTATCATGCCGAATACGCCGCCGAGGTCTACGAACGCGCCGTAGCTTGTCAGAGACTTGACAACGCCTGTGTAGCGCTTGCCAACCTCGCAGTTCTTCCAGAACTCCTCGCGCTGAGCAGCTCTCTGCTCCTTGAGTACGCTGCGGATAGAACCGATAGCTCTCTTGTATCTGCCGCGCTGTGAAACCTCGATAAGACGGAAGTCAACGTCCTGACCTACGAGATCCTCAAGGCTCTCGTCACGGCTCGCAGTCGCCTGTGAAGCGGGGATAAATACTCTTACGCCGTTGTAAAGAACGATTACGCCGCCCTTGACAGCCTCTGTTACCTTGCTTGTAAGGATCTCCTGAGAGTCAACCTTCTCCTGAAGCTCCTCCCAGCTCTTCTGCGCGTCTACTCTGCGCTTGGAAAGCATGATGGTGCCTTCCTGATCGTTTGTCTTCATGATAAGAAGCTCGATTTCGTCGCCAACCTTGACGATGTCCTCAGGCTTCGCGCTGGGATCATTTGACAGCTCAGACACAGGAACAAAACCGGTCTGTTTTCTGCCGACGTCGACCTGTACTTCATTCGGCGCAATGCTGATGACAGTACCCATTACCCTCTCATTTGTATTTAAGTTTTTGAGGGATTCTTCAAGCAGCTCCTCAAAAGATTCTTCTAAATTTGTTGTTTCACCGGATTTGATTTCTTCACTCATTGTATCCAGTACCTCCTTTATTATCTTTGCAGGCGTTGAAGCACCTGCAGTTACGCCTATGTTCTCGGCAGCGCGAACCTGATTCATATCCAGCTCGGCGGCAGTTTCGATAAGCACCGTGTTCCCGCATCTGCGTTTGCATATATCAAAAAGCTTGGCTGTGTTGGAACTGTGGCGGTCGCCTATGACTACCATAAAGTCCGACTGAGCGGCTATTTCATCCGCTTCACTCTGCCTAACTGACGTAGCATTACATATTGTATCAAATATTTTTGAATTTGTACATAGTTTTTTTATCTTTTTTACAGATTTTTTCCATTCTTTTGTGTCAAATGTTGTCTGTGCCACAACTTTTACCAATTTATTATTCTCTTTCAGAATATTTATGAGCAAGTTGTCCAATTCGCCTTCATTGTTAAATGTATAACAATCGGTTTTGCAGTTGCCGATGATGCCCTTGACCTCGGGGTGGCTCGCGTTTCCGGCAATCAGAACAACCTCTTCCCCCACGATTGCCTCGCTGACGATGCGGTGGATCTTCTTTACAAAGGGGCAGGTCGCGTCCTGATACTCAATACCCATTTTATCAAGCTCGTCGATAACGGACTTCGGAACGCCGTGCGAGCGGATAACAAGAATCTCGCCCTCGTTTATCTCGCCGATACTCTCGACGGGACGGCAGCCATGCTGCTCGAGCTCGCGGACGACCTCCATGTTGTGTATGATCGGGCCGAGGGTGCAAACCTTGACGTCATGGTCAACCAGATCCTTTACCATGCTTATCGCGCGGTTCACTCCGAAGCAGAAGCCCGCCGAATCAGCCTTTTTTATACTCATTGAGAGCTCTCTCCCTCATTTTCTTGATTTCGCCCATAATCATATTGGACGCGTCCTTAAGTTCGCGTCTGCCGCCGTCTACGGTCAGTCCGAGCTTTTCTGGGGTCAGCGGCTCGCCGAACTCGATCACGCGCTTTGAAAAAAGGAATTTCGGGTTGCCGACGATCGTGATACACGCGGGTACAACAGGAACCTGCATCTGCTGGGCAACAAGCGCGCAGCCGCTTCGCGGACGCATGAGGCCGCCTGTCTTTGTACGTCCGCCCTCGATAAAGATAGTCATGACGTTGCCCTCTTTAATCAAATCCTCGCCCGTCTTTATCGCCTTGCCGTCGCCGGCGCCGCGTTCAACGGGAAAAGCGCCGAGCGCACGGATAAGCGCGCCGAAAAACTTGTTCTTGAACAGCTCGACCTTCGCCATAAAGTACATCCTGCGCTTTGCGGAAAGTCCCAGAAGCGGCGGGTCGGAGTTTGAGATATGGTTGCTCGCTATGATAACGCCGCCCTCTGAGGGGATATTATCGGCGTTTATTGTTTTGAAACGGTAAAAAAGCTTGAAAATCGGCATACAGATACCCTTGCCGATAGTGTATAAGACCTTATTTTGTGCCATCAGCGATTCTCCTTTATCACTGAGATGATTTTGTCGACGCTCTGCTCAAAGTCGAGCTCTGTTGTGTCGACAGTGACGCTGCCCTCGGCAGGCTTTAGCGGCGCGATCTCGCGGTGGGAGTCATTGTAATCGCGCGTAATAACGTCCTGAAGTATATCCTCGTATTTAACGTCCATGCCCTTCTCGATAAGCTCCTTATAGCGGCGCTGAGCGCGTGCCTCGGGAGAAGCGGTGAGAAAGATCTTTACCTTAGCGTCGGGCAAAACGACAGTGCCGATATCTCTGCCGTCCATGATAACGTCGTTTGTCTTTGCCATATCGCGCTGCAAATCAAGGAGATACGCCCTTACGGCGGGAATCGCAGAGATTTTTGACGCCGTCATTGAAGCCTCGGGAGTGCGGATCTCACCCGAAACGTCCCTGCCGTCGAGAAGAACGATCTGCTCACCCTGAGCGTTGAAGGTCAGCTCAACCTTGATCTCAGAGAGGAGCTTGTCCACCTCGGGAGAATCGACAGGCTCAATGCCGCGGAGCGATGCGGCAAGGCCTACGGTGCGGTAGAGCGCGCCTGTGTCCACGTAAATATATCCGAGCTCTTTAGCGGCTCTTCGTGCGATAGAGGACTTGCCCGCTCCTGCGGGGCCGTCCAATGCGATTGCGGTTGACATACAAAACTTCCTTTCTATATTGCGGCATTCTCGCCCGCGAGTCTGCCGGTACTCCATGCTATCTGAAGATTGAAGCCGCCTGTGTACGCGTCGCAGTCGATCACCTCACCTGCAAAATACAGCCCGGCTGCGAGCTTGCTTTCCATGGTTTTGGGGTTGATCTCGTCGGTTTTCACTCCGCCCGAGGTGATTATCGCCTCTTCTATCGGGCGGAAACCGCTTATCGGAACCGTAAAGCCCTTGAGGATCGCGCACAGGGCGTGCCGCTCCTCGCGCGTAACGGCGTTGCATTTTTTATCAAACGGAACTCCCCAGCGCTTTAACACGGGGACAATGATTTTCTTTGGTAAGAGCTTCGAGAACGAATTGGAAACGTCCTTGTTGGAGTTTGCCTTGAATTCGTTCTGCAGACGGCGGTCAAGCTGCTCGCTGTCGAGGGCAGGCTTGAGGTCGATCACCGCCGTGTAGGTATCCGGCGGAATATCGCGGATATGGGAGCTTGCGGAAAGCACCATGGGACCGCTGATACCGAAATGCGTAAACAGCATCTCGCCGAAGTCGGAGTATAATTCTTTATTGGAATTTTTATTGATGATTTTTAGTGACACGTTTTTGAGCGAAAGCCCCTGCATCGATTTGCATTCGTGGTCGCTGCTCTCGAGCGGAACGAGTGAAGGCGTAAGCTCTGTCACGGTGTGACCTGCCTGCTTTGCGAGAAGATAGCCGTCGCCCGTCGAGCCTGTCAGCGGATAGCTCTTGCCGCCGCAGCAGACGATAACGCTGTCGGCATAATAGCTCTGTCCCTCACACTTAACGCCGAGGGCTTCTCCGTTCTCCAAAATCAATGCAACGGCGGTGTCATTGACTATCTTCACGCCGCTGTTCAATACATATTCGCGCAGCGTATCGACAACGTCTACCGCGCGTTCGGAAACGGGAAATACCCTGTTGCCTCTCTCGGTTTTCAGCGGCAAGCCGAGACTCTCGAAAAAGCCGATCGTGTCCTCGGGAGAAAATCGGTTGATCGCCGAATACAGGAATCTGCCGTTTACGGGAACATTGCGGATAAAGGTCTGGACGTCGCAGTTGTTTGTGATGTTGCAGCGCCCCTTGCCGGTGATCATGATCTTCCTGCCGACGCGCCGGTTCTTTTCTATCAGTGTGACGCTGGCGCCGTATTCTGCGGCTGTACCTGCGGCGATAAGTCCCGCAGCACCCGCGCCGACGACAAGAACCTTCTTACTTACCATTTTTCTCTGCCTTTTCGTCGTGGTTGGTATAAACGCCCTCGCGGTTCCATACGTCCTCGAGCGCGTGGAAGGTTTCGGATACCTCGTCCTTCTTCTTGAGGACGGTCGCGACAATCAGGGCGTTGATCAGACTGAGCGGTGCGACGAGCGAATCGACGATGGACGCCATATCACTTCTCGCAATCAGGATCGAGTCAGCGGACTGCACAAGCGGCGACGCCATGCTGTCGGTGATAGCCACGGCGTGAGCTCCGCGTGAACGCGCGAAATCCATCGCTTCAATAGCCATCGAGCTGTAGCGCGGGAATGAAATACCGATCATAACGTCGTCCTCGGTAATGCGGAAAATGTGCTCATAGGTAGAGGTCGCCGAGGTTGTATTTATCAGAACCACGTTGTCAAAAATCAGCTCAAAATAATACGCCAGAAAGCCCGCGATCGCGCCTGTGGAACGAACGCCGAAGATGTAGATTCTCTTCGCGTTGCAGATCTCGTCGACCGCGCGGTTGAAGTCCTCGTGCGAGGTTTCCTCGATCGTGCGGCGGATCTTGTCGATATCCTGATTGAGCACGCTGTCGAGGACGTTGCTGTTGCCGATCCTGCTCGAGGTGACTTCAATTCGCTGAACCGAGGTGAGCTTGTTGCGGATCATTTCCTGCATCGCCTTTTGCAGGCGCGGATAGCCGTCGTAGCCAAGCTCTGTGGCAAAACGGACGACTGTGCTCTCGGAAACGCCGACGGTTTCGCCGAGCTTAGAGGCGGTCATGAACGCCGCCTTATCATAATGCTCCTCGATATACAGCGCAATGCGCTTCTGTCCCTTCGAGAAGCTGTTCATCATCAGATCTATTCTTGTCAAAAGGTGTGTTATCATTATTATGATACTCCTTTAATATGTTCTCATACGTATTTCATTTTATCACACTCACTTGCAGAATTCAATATTTTTTGAAGGAAATTTCCAAATCCCTGAAAGATTTCTGACGTTATTAAAGGTTTTGGTTGCAAAAGAACTTTTACTATGATAATATTATTATATAAGATAAGGAGGACGGTAAAATGATTGCAATTATCGACTACGGCGCAGGCAATATTCAGAGCGTTTACAAGGCGCTCAGGCATATCGGCTGCGACTGCTTCATCACAAATAAAAAAGACGAGATCATGTCAGCGGACGGCGCTATTCTCCCCGGAGTAGGCTCCTTCGGCGACACGGTAGACAACATGGAAAAGCTCGGTATCAGAGAGGCTGTTAAGGAGTTTATCGCCAGCGGCAAGCCGTTCCTTGGCATCTGTCTCGGACTGCAGCTTCTCTTCCCTGCAAGTGAGGAAAGTCCAGAGGCTGACGGTCTGAACATCTTCGCGGGCAGCATTCGCAAAATCCCGAAAAAAGAAGGACTGAAAATCCCGCACATGGGCTGGAACAGCATCGAAATCAACCCCTCGAGCAGACTGTTCACGGGAATCGAACGGAATCCGTATGTATATTTCGTTCACTCGTATTTCCTCAACGCCTACGAGAGAGATATCGTGGCGGCTCAGACTGAGTACGGAGTAATGATTGACGCGGCGGTGGAAAAGGACAATGTGTTCGCGACGCAGTTCCACCCCGAAAAAAGCGGCGAAACAGGCCTCAAGATCCTGAGAAACTTCGCTGCGATTGTGGAGGGCTGATTATGTACGCAAAAAGAATTATTCCCTGCCTCGACGTCAAGAACGGCAGGGTCGTAAAAGGTATGAGCTTTGTAAACCTCGTTGACGCGGGCGATCCCGTTGAATGCGCAAAGCAGTATGACGCTCAGGGCGCCGACGAGCTTGTATTTCTCGATATCACCGCATCGAGCGACTCGAGGAATATCACCATCGACATGGTTGAAAAGGTAGCTGACAGTATTTTTATTCCTTTCACCGTTGGCGGCGGTATCCGCAGCGTTGATGATTTCAACGCGCTTCTCAGAGCGGGCGCCGACAAGGTGTCAGTAAACTCCGCGGCTGTACACCGTCCCGAGCTTATCAGCGAGGCGGCGTATAAATTCGGCAGCCAGTGCGTTGTCGCGGCAATCGACGCTAAACGCAGCGGCGACAGCTGGGAGGTATACATAAACGGCGGCAGAACTCCTATGGGCATCGACGCCGTTGAATGGGCGCTTCGCTGCGCTGAGCTCGGCGCGGGCGAGATTCTGCTCACAAGCATGGACGAGGACGGCCAGAAAAAGGGCTATGACCTCGAGCTGACAAGAGCGGTTTCCGAGCGAGTGAATATCCCCGTTATCGCGAGCGGCGGTGCGGGCGCGCTCGAGCACTTCTACGACGCGTTTACCGAGGGCAAGGCTGACGCTGTGCTCGCGGCTTCGCTCTTCCACTTCGGAGAAATCCCTATCCCTCAGCTCAAGCAATATCTGGCGGTCAAGAATATCCCCGTCAGGATCTGAGAAAGGAGATAATGCATGGTAGGTTGTCCCACCTGCGGAGCTGCCCTTCGGTTCGATATCGCCTCTCAGAAAATGGCGTGCGACCACTGCGGAAACCTGTTTGAAACACAGAAGCTCTCCGACAACAGCTCTCGTGACGACGCGCGTTCATCGCAGTTTGACAGCTACGTATATATCTGTCCCTCGTGCGGCGCGGAGCTGCTCACCACAGACAAGAACGACGCCGTAGGCTTTTGCCAGTACTGCGGCGGCGCGTCGATGATCTACGAGAAGATGCGTCAGGAATGGAAGCCCGACTACATCATTCCCTTCAAGGTCACAAAGGAGGACTGCAAAAAAGCGTACTGCAAGGAAGTGCGCCGTCATCCCTTTGTTTCGCGCAAGTACAGCAAGTCAGATCTTATCGAGAGCTTCCGCGGTATATATATGCCCTACTGGAGCTACCGCGCAGTTATGAGCGGTCAGTTCCGCGTTCCGGCTCAGTCCGGGCGGCAGCACGTTTCCCTCAATACATACGAAATCATACACTACGACGTTGTGGGTAACTCAAACCTCGCGCTGGAAGGCTATTCCCGCGACGCGTCCATAAATTTTGACGACGACATCAGCGACGCTCTCGCGCCGTATGAGTACCGTCAGCAGATGCCCTTTGCCCCGGGCTATCTCAGCGGCTTTTACGCCGAATCCGGCGACGTCAGCGCTCACGAGTACGACTCCGCGATTAACCTCGAAACCAAAGATGACGCCGTTAATATCTTGGTGAACGACAACGCGGTCAAGAGCTGCTGTGAAAATCTCAAGATTACTCCAAATCCCGACGAGGTAAGAGCCAAGGTCAACATAGAGTCTGCAAAACGCACCCTCAACCCCGTTTGGTTCATGAGCTACCGCAACGGCAAGCAGATCACATACGCCACTGTCAACGGACAGACGGGAAAGGTCGCCGCAGACCTTCCGCTCAGTCCTCTGAGGATCCTTCTTTTCGCACTTGGCTTGTCAGCGGCAATCTTCGGAATTATCGCGCTGCTGATGAACGTGATTCCGTCTATTCCGTCAATAAAGGCGAACGGCACATTAGGACTTTGCCTTATACTTATGAACGCGGGTATGTTTTATCTGCAAAACTCATTCAACCGCACCGTATCGGGCAAAGGCGGCACCCGAACAAGGGTCGCCACAGGAGGCTACACTCTTTCGCTGATAGTCTGTCTATTTGCGTTTATCGGCGCGATAACCGACGGCTCATATGAAAAGGATCGCTTTTTCATTTGTATTATTCCGATGATGGCAACCGCTGTCATTATGCTCTTCGCGCATTTCAGGCAGGCTGCGGATACAAGTCTGATCAAAAAAATGGCAACGGACAACACCTCGGTTCTGCGTACGCGCGTTATAACCGAAGCGAAATCCTTCCTCAGAAAGGTCGTCTGGCTCAAGTTGGCTATGTATCTCAGCATCGCAATCGGCGCAATGATCGTTTACATTGACCCCGCTTACAACGCAGTTTCATACGGCGCTTGCTTTGTCGCGGCGGCAGAGCTGTTCGGTCTGGCTCTATTCCACATTCACTTCCAGACTAACGTCGCAAAGCGACCCCTGCCCCAGTTCAACAAGAAGGGAGCGCGTTACGATGAAAACTAAAATCTTTGTTTCAACCGTTATCGCCGCGCTGCTCATTCTCTGCTGCGTATTACCCGTCGGAGCTGCTCAGCGGCAGGACGCTCAGTACACCAACCCCGAAACCTCGTATCAGGCGATCATTATCGACGACATCGACCTTCTGACCGAGAGCGAAGAGGCAAAGCTGATCGAGGAAATGACTCCTCTGACCGAATACGGCAATATCATTTTCTGGTCGACAGATGTTCACAAAACCGATTACATTGACCAGGCGAGAGTTAAGCGCCGCTCGCTATATGACCTTGACAGCGCGGCGATCCTGATGATAAACATGAATACTCGCAAGGTCGTTATTCAGTCATACGGTACAATGTACCAGTACATCACAGACTCAAAGGCGCGTTCCATTACCGACAACGCAAGTCATTACGCTACCTCGAAGGACTATTACATGTTCGCAAAGGAAGCGTACTGTCAGATGTACAAGACAATTAAAGGCGAATTCATCAGCGAGCCGATGAAGTACACAAGCTACGCTGTGATCGCCTCAATGCTCGGAGTGATCATCGCTCTCAGCATCGCCTTCTCGAAGCGACACAATCCGCTCAGCAAGGATTACGAGCACGCGCGAGTAATGACCGCAGGCAACGCAGTTGTCGGCCCTGTCAGCGTTTATGAAACCCGCAGAGAGAAAATCTACGTCAGCTCGTCGTCGGGCGGCGGCTGCAGCGGCGGTTCAAGCTGCGGCGGTGGCGGTTGCTCAAGCTGCGGTGGCGGAGGAGGAGGCTGCGGCGGTGGCGGCGGTTCGTCCTTCTGATTAAATACCAAACAATAAAAGACTGCCTTAACCATGAACGGTTTCGGCAGTCATTTTTATTCTGTGAGATCTGTTTCGGTTACATCATTATTGCCGGCATCACTCTGCGGTTCCGCGTCCTCTCCCTCAACAGTCTTCGGTACCGGCGGCGGAGTAAAGCTCACAAGAGGCTTGACCTCTGAGATGTTCGCAGCGAAATCCCAGTCAGCCATCTGCGGCTTCCAGATATAGCTTTCGCGGGTGACTTGTTTTTCGCGGATCAGCTCGCGCAGCTCGTCAAATGAAAACGGACCCTTGCTCTCGCCGCCGATCACCGCGTAGTAAACATCAGAGCTTTTCTGCGGAATCTGCGCGCGCATATCCATTAGCAGTCTGCCCATTGCGGTACCCATATTGTAGGTGTATAAGCCGTTCATCGGATAAAACCAGTAAAACATCGCTGCCTCCTTATCAGATATCTGTATTGTTTTCTACATGCTCAGTATAACACATTCCCGTTGCCTGTTCAATCAGATAACGCAAATTAATTGACATTTGAGCAATTTTCCTTTACAATATCTATATCAAAACGAATGGCGGATATCAATGATAAATTTTTTACATTTTTACGCGCAGCCGATGAATATTGTATATCTCGAAATGGCGGGAATGTACCTTATCTGGCTGATAATGATGCTTTTGCTGCCGAAGAAACCGCAGCGAATCATCAGTACAATATGCTGCGTTCTATCGGTTGGATTAATTCTGTTTTTTACAATTTACAAACGTTCACAAGGCGGAGAACTCAGTCTGATTCCTTTCATCTCATTCACAAAGATCAAGGAACAGCCTGAAATACTCAGGTCTATGCAGATGAACATATTCCTGTTTATCCCCTTCGGACTAAGTACCCCGTTCGCTCTTCCGGAGCGCTTAAGGCACAAGGTGCTGCTGACCGTGCCGGCGGGAATGGTTATCTCTGCGTGCGTAGAGGCGTGTCAGTATTTCTTTTCACTCGGACATTGTGAAACGGACGACGTTATTATGAATACAATCGGCGCATTTGCCGGAGCTACGGCATTTTTGATTTACACTGCAATAAAAAAGCTTATCAATAAACGGAGAAGCAACAAATGGAAACACATCAGGAAAAGCTGATCGGTATTGTCCGATATCAGTTATTCGGAGGAGCAAAGCCTCAGATCGATGAGAACGAGCTGCCTGCGATTCTTAAAGAAGCATCGCAGCAAACTGTATATACCATGATTTTCCCATTCCTCCGCGATGCAATCATCAAATACTCACCTGAAAAATTCGCTCAGAAAAACGAGCAGTTTCTCGGAAACGTACTGCAAAACACAGCGAACTTCTTTGAGCACGACGAGCTTCACAGACTGATGACGGAAAACAATATTCCCTACTCCGCAATAAAAGGACTCGCTTCGGCTTACTACTACCCCGAAGCCTCGCTCAGGGATATGGGAGATGTGGACTTTCTTGTCAGAGAAACCGACTTTGAAAGAGCAAAATTGGCGGTAATGAGCATAGGCTTTGAGATTGACCACGGAGAAGAAGATACTTCAAAGCACATCGCCTTTCAGAGAAAGCCACTCAGCATCTGGGAACAGCACCGCAGCATTAACGGTATTCCCAATAATGCAGCAGGAAAATTGATCAGAGAGGAAGCCGAAAGAATAATCGATACTTCCGTCACGGTCACCTTGGACGGCGCTGTCTGCCGCATACCGGACACTTTTCACCACGGCCTGATCATGCTGCTGCACATAATCTCGCATATGACAAGTGAAGGAATCGGACTGCGCCACCTCTGCGACTGGGCTGTTTTTGTCGAGCGGCTGGGCAACGATGAATTTACAGAGCTTTTTGAAGATAAACTCAAAAGCTTCGGACTGTGGCGGTTCGCTCAGATCATGACGCTTGTCTCTCAGGAATATCTAGGAATATCGGAAAAGAAATGGGCACAGAATAATTCGATTGACAAAAAGCAGCTGGAAAATGTCATAACTGATATCCTAAACGGCGGAAACTTCGGCAAGAAGGATATGAACCGATACCGCGAGATAAAATATATTTCAAACCGCGGTGTAAACACCGTTGATGACAAAAGCATTGTTTCTCAGGGTCTGAGTACCCTGAACCGCAAGGTATATAATGACTACGGCTGGATTGACAGACACAGGTTCTTTCTGCCTATTGGCTGGGTTGCCGAAGGCGGCAAATATATCGGCCTGCTGATAACCGGGAAACGCAAGAACAAAGGTACATCTGTCATGCTTCGCGAAGCGGCAAAGCGCAAGGATATTTACAGCCAGATGCAGCTGTTTGAAACAGAATAAAAGCAAAAACAGTCACGCTTGACTGTAACAGGTTTATAATTACAGAGCCGAGGAATTGTTTCCCCGGCTCTGCTTTTGCATATAATATCATAGTAAACTTTTTAGGAAGATGATAAAAATGAACGCCTGTGAAATTACAGCCGCGGTTACAGCGGCCGCCAACACGATTGCCTGCCGATTGAACGACGAAGAGCTTGCATTGTGGTCATCTGTGCTTGTGCAGCTCGGCGATACGCTGGCGACCATTGCCGCGCAAAGAGATTTATGCAGCCGTATCAATTCTCAAACAAACGACGCAAATCAATAAATTTTCCCCTATACGATACTGTTTATCCCGAACACATCGGAGAAACCAAATGAATCAGGTGCGCGACGGACGGAATCGATTTCTTCTGCTCAGCGGTAGTCGCACTGAGCAATGCGCCTGTCGGAACAAAAAGAATACTTGAAAGAATCCCGTTCTCTAAATCGTTCATTATCTTTGAGCAAAACGTCGTCGCGCAGCAGCCGCACCCCGAACCGCCCGCGTGTACGTCCTGTGCTTCACGGTCAAAAATCATCAACCCGCAGTCGTTGTGCCGGCTTTTGA
>ONDL01000057.1 GCA_900316555.1 uncultured Eubacteriales bacterium
ATGCTTAAGATAGACATTCAGTTATTCGCTCACAAAAAGGGAATGGGTTCTACAAAGAACGGCCGTGACAGTGAGTCAAAGCGTCTCGGCGTAAAGCGCGCAGACGGTCAGAAGGTTCTCGCGGGCAACATTCTCGTAAAGCAGAGAGGTACCCACATTCATCCCGGTGCCAACGTAGGCAAGGGCTCTGACGATACACTGTTTGCTAAGATTGACGGCGTTCTCAGATTTGAGCGCGTTGGCAAGGACAGAAAGCGCGCAAGCGTTTATCCTGTTGAGCAGTAATAGCAGCTTAGTTGGCTCTCTCAAAAGCGCATTTTGAGAGAGCTTATTTTTTGAGGTAAATTATGTTTGTAGATAAAGCTCACATCAAAATCAAGGCGGGTGACGGCGGCGACGGTGCTGTTGCGTTTCACCGTGAAAAATACGTTGCCGCGGGCGGTCCCGACGGCGGCGACGGCGGCAAGGGCGGCGACATTGTATTTCTTGCCGATACCAACCTCAGCACGCTCGCCGATTTCCGCTATAAGCGCAAGTACACCGCGCCTCGCGGAGAAAACGGCAGAGGCGGACGGTGCCGCGGCAAAAACGCCGAGGATCTGATTATCCGCGTGCCTATGGGCACCCTCGTCAAGGAGGAAAGCACCAACCGCATTCTCGCGGATATCTCCGACAACGAGCCGCACGTCGTCGCAAAGGGCGGCAAGGGCGGCTGGGGGAATCCGCATTTCGCTACTCCCGTCCGTCAGGTACCGCGCTTTGCAAAGCCCGGTCTGCCCGGCGAGGAGTTCGACGTCGTGCTCGAGCTCAAGCTGCTTGCAGACGTCGGTCTGGTAGGCTTTCCTAATGTCGGAAAGAGCACGCTCATCTCCGTCGTTTCACAGGCAAAGCCCGAAATAGGCAACTATCATTTCACCACTATCACTCCCGTTCTCGGCGTAGTGTCAATGGGCGAGGGCTCGAGCTTCGTAATGGCTGATATTCCCGGTCTTATCGAGGGCGCGTGGCAGGGTACAGGTCTCGGTCATCAGTTCTTGCGCCACGTGGAGCGCTGCCGTATGCTCGTCCATATCGTCGACGTTTCGGGCAGCGAGGGCAGAGATCCGATTGAGGACTTCAAGACCATCAATTCCGAGCTTGAAAAGTTCAATCCCGAGCTTGCTCGGCGCCCGATGATTGTTGCGGGAAATAAGTGCGACATGGCGACCGATGAACAGATCGAGGAATTCAAGCAGTTCGTCAATTCCGAGGGCTACGATTTCTTCCCGATCATGGCGGCTATTCGTTACGACGTCGATCCGCTGTTGAAGAAGATTCAGGAAATGCTCTCACAGCTTCCGCCGATTACCCGATATGAGGCTGAACCCGCACCTGTTCTCGCTGTCGAGGACTTTGAGGATCACACCGTTTCTATCCGCAACGACAACGGTATCTTTGTTGTCGAAGCCGACTGGCTGCTTCAGGTTATGCGCGGCATCAACTTTGACGACTACGAGAGCCTTAATTATTTCCAGAAGGTTCTTGTCAACGGCGGTGTAATCGACGCCCTGCGCGAGCACGGCTGCACAGACGGCGACACCGTTTCGATTTACGATATCGAATTTGACTTCACCGACTAAGGAGCGCCTATGGAAGAGATAAAACGCACCGCAGCTGACGGGTATTCTCCGCTGACGCTCGCATTTATCGGCGATGGGGTATATGATCTGCTTGTCCGCGACTACCTTGTCCGAAAGGCGAACCGACCCGTCGGTGAGCTTAATAAAATCAAGGTATCGCTCGTAAACTGCGAAAGTCAGGCTGCTTTTGCCAAAGATTTAATGCCGTGCCTGAGTGAACGCGAGCAGGCGGTATATAAGCGCGGCAGAAACGCCGCTCCGAAGTCCGCTTCAAAGCACGGTACCCTTGCCGACTACCACAGCGCGACAGGTTTGGAGGCGCTGTTCGGATATCTTCACATCAATGGAGAGCAGGAACGCATAAACGAATTATTTTCATTAATTATAGAAAATCAGGACTGTCAGTAGGCAGCCCTGATTTTTTACAGAAAATTTCTTGTATAAAAATGCTAAAATACTATTTCAAATTATCATCATTTATGTTATACTATTATTTGTATTGATAATATAAAGAAAGATGGTGATTATTTTTGCATAAAAGAATTATAGCTTCGGCGTTTGCCGCGCTTATTCTCGCGGGTACGGCGGCAGCATTTGCGGGCTGTCAAAAGGGAAATGAGCAGCAGGCGCAGAGCGGAAGCTTCAAGCTCGCCGATAAGGTAGCTGACGGAGCGATTCTGCAGGCGTTCAGCTGGGATTTCAACACGATCAAAAAATCAATGGCTGACATCGCTGCTGCAGGTTTTACAGCGGTGCAGACCTCTCCGATCAATGCATGTCTTGAGGGAGAGGACGGCGGCATGGAGCTGTACGGCGACGGCAAGTGGTACTACCACTATCAGCCGACCGATTTCAAAATCGGCAACTACCAGCTCGGCTCGCGCGAAGAATTTACGGAGATGTGTCAGGAAGCCGACAAGTACGGTGTAAAGGTTCTGGTGGACGTTATCGCGAACCACACTACACCTCAGCTTGACAAGGTCGCCGATGACCTCGTAAAGGCTGGCGGCGGCAGCTTTGAAACGCTTTTCCACAAGAACAACGACAAGGACATAAACAATTGGGACGACAGACTTGAGTGTACTACAGCGAAGATGGGCGGCTTGCCCGACATCAATACCGAGCGTCCGTCCTTCCAGGATTATTTCCTCGAGTTTATCAATGACTGTATTTCCTGCGGCGCCGACGGCTTCCGCTACGACACTGCCAAGCACATCGGTCTGCCCGACGACCCGAAGGAGGACGACGGCTTCGAGAACAATTTCTGGGAGCGCGCGGTAACAGAGATCGACAACGCCGACAATATGTTTATTTACGGCGAGGTCTTGCAGGGCGGCAACGACAGGCTCGATGTTTATATCGACACAATCGGCAGAACTACCGCGAGCACCTACGGCGGCAAGATTCGCGGCGCGGTATCGGGCAACTTTATCGATACCTCGTCTGTTTCCGATTACTGGATCGGCAAATCCGACCCTTCCAAGATTGTAACCTGGGTAGAGTCGCACGATAACTACATCAACGACAGCTCGTGGCAGTCGCTCGACAACGACCACGTAATTCTCGGTTGGGCTATCATCACCGCGCGAAAGGACGGCACTCCGCTGTTTTTCTCACGTCCCTACATGAGCTCATGGGAGAATATCTGGGGCATGAACCGCATCGGCGCGCAGGGCGACGATATGTACAAGGACAAGCGCGTATCCGCTGTCAACTTCTTCAGAACCGCGATGAAGGGTGAGGAGGAGAACCTTGTCAATCCGAACTTCGACTCAACTGTTCTGATGATTGAGCGCGGAAAGAAAGGCGTTGTGCTCGTAAATACCTCGGGTGAGGCTGAGGTGAATTTTGACACAAACCTCGCTGACGGCACCTATACCGATCGAGTTGACGGCAAGACCGAATACACCGTCAAGGGCGGCAAGCTAAGCTGCGAGAGCAAGCTTCCCGAAAACTCCGTTGTGGTGCTTTATAACGACGGTTACACCGAATACGCTCCGTGCGCGAACACAGGCGTTGCCGAGGGCACCTCGTTTGTTGTCGGCGGCGAAAGCACTGAGCTTACACTGACACTTGAGAACGCCGAAACAGGTACCTATACCTACAACGGCGAGAGCAAGTCGTATAAGGACGGCGACAAGTTGACAGTGAAAAAGCCCGCAGAAGGCGAGGTAGCTGTTGTTGAGCTTTCCGCGGAAAACGAGAAAGGTCTGCCCACCTACGAGCGTATCGAAATCACCTTCCGTGAGGAGTATAAAATCGACAAGGGCGCCAAGGTGTACTTTGAAAAGCCTGAAAGCTGGGGCGACGAGGTTTACGCCTATATTTACGACGTAGACGAAAATGAAAACAAGGTATGGCCGGGCAAGGAAATGACCAAGGAAGACGACGGCAAATACAGCTATACTATTGAAAGAAATTGGAACAGTCCGCTGATTATCTTCAACGACGGCGACTACACAGACAGTGTGCAGTATCCCGAGGGCAAGGGACTTAAGGTTGAGGCGGACAAAACATACAGCGTCAAGGAGGACTAACACATGAGTGAGATGAAGGTAGAGGGAAGCAAGATCCCCGCGGAGGATATAACCAACCCCGAGTTAAAGGAAGCAATCGAGGCGATGCAGGCTGAGGGCAGCAAGCAGAACATCGACAATATGATCAACAAGGTGATTGAAGCCAAGTTTAGCACAACGAACGGAAGAACCGTTATGAATAATCAGACGCAGGTTCAGTTCAGACTTCTTGAAAATACCAAGAAGGAAAAGTTCTTCGGCGTATTCACTGACATCGAGGAGCTTTACAGATGGAAGGGCAACGAGGAAGCTCAGAAGGTAGTCACCGACTTTGACAGCATTGCCCACATGGTTATGGATCCGAAGTCCAATGTTCTCGGCTTTGTTATCAATCCCTTTGGCAAGAGCGTGACCTTCCCCAAGAACATGGTCATCTCCATCAAGCAGCAGAGAGATTACATGAGAATGGAGAACAACACCCTCAAAAACGGCTCGCAAATCAAGCTCGGCGAACCGAAGGAGTACCCGATTGATATGATGGCGGCGCTGATCAACCATTTCAGCACAGAGCCGGGCGTTAACGCCGCTTTCCTGCGAATGATTGAGCAGGACGGTCAGCTCAGCTACTTCATCGTTGTTGACTTTGTCGGCAACACCCAGCAGGTATTTGAGAGTATTTCAGAGGTAGCTCAGCCATACCTCGACGATGAGATCCAGCTCTCCATGATGCCGTTCTCGATGGAGTTCGCGAGAAATGCAGTCAAAGGTATTGAGCCGTTCTACATCAAAAAGGAAGAAGATTAAATACAAAAGAGGCTTTCGCGGTTATGCTGCGAAAGCCTCCGATTGTTTTATGATTAAACCTTATTTCTTCATACCCATCGCGATCTCAACAGCCTTGTACGCGCCGTTGTACAGCCCGATGGAGTTGTTGATTTGAATTGCCTCGCACATCTGAGTCAGCAGCTCCTTTTCACCCAGGAACATATCAATCATCTGCAAGGTGTGTGGGATATCCGTGCACTCGAGAGTACCGTCGCCCATTTCCGCGGAGTGGATTGCGCCCCATTTTTCATGGCCGCCGATTCTCTTTAGAAACAGCTTTGGAATGGGGTAGAACGCCAGCTCACTCGGCTTGGTGAGCAGAACGTCAGCCGAACGCATCAGCAGATTTGTGCAGTAAACCGCCTCGAAGATGTTTTCGTGCCAGAACGCGTGAATGCCGTAAACATCGCCGTCAATCGCCTTTTCCGCGAATTGCTTTGTGTCCTCCCAGTTGCCGAAATGGGTTTTGCTTGCAACATCAAGGTATTTGGTTTCTTTCAGCAGTTCTTCCCAGACCTGCTTGTAGTCGCCGACATTAACATAAATTACCGCTTTCCTGCGGCGCACATACGGCATCAGGTGCTTGATTACCGCGCCGAACAGCTCTCTTTGTGCGCCTGCTCCGCCGATAGTAAGCAGGAACCGCATCGGCTTGTTCTGGCTCTTTCGCATGAGGCGTTTTCGGCAGTCGTCCTCGAGGTTTGCGACAAGCTCGTGGTCGATATAGTGTCCCGTATAGACCAGGCTGTCTGCGGGCATCGGCTTAAGGACTTCCTTTTTTCGCATGCCGTTGAGTATTCTGTAGCCCATATATGCCTGATGCGTCTGAACGGTATGAACGCTTCCCTCGGCAAGGTGCAATGCCATCGGCCAGTTATCGGGGATAGCGTTGACAACATATTGCATTCCGGCGTGGATAGCCGCCTGAGCAGGCCAGACATGAGTTCCGATTATCGGCAGATCTTTAGGGATATTTTTGAAAACCGCCGCCATCAGCTCGGCGTTTTTCTGGTCTGACGAGTTGTAGCTGAGCTGGCGGAAGCCCTCGTAGTTCATAGGCTCCCAGACCGCCTTGTTGAATGCGCGGCTTTTTTGCGATATTCTGGAGCCGAGGGAATAGAGGTCGTTCTGAGCGCCGATGACCTTTGTGCAGGTGGTTTCCGAGAATGAGTTCAGATCCATCCAGTACGGGGTATATCCGAGCGCTTGAGCGGCAGACGCCATTGCGATTGAGATGCGGTAATGACCGAAGCCCATGCGGATGTTGCCAACGATAATTCCCTTTTCAAGGTCAAAAGGCTCATTGCTTTTTCCTTCGTTGACTCTGATGTCGTACACACCGAGGGAGTCGTGAAGCGTTGAGTTTGGCAGCAGCTTTACAGAGTAGTCGCTGCTGCTGTCATCGCCGTATTTTTTCGTGTATTTTTGTTTGGTTCTGAGCGCTTTTCTGTAATCCGCTTTGCTGATTTCGTTTCCGAATATGCGTTTGCTTTTGTCGTTCATGATTTTCCTCTCTTTCCCGTATTCATACTGATATTCAGACGAAAAAAGTTTAAAAAGGTTAATATTATATTATCATAAAAATAATAGATTTGCAACGAAAAGTGAAAAAATATTATTTAAGATGTTGTAACCGCTATTCCGCAGATTGTTGACATCAGGGATATTTTCGGGTATAATATATTATATGTAACTATAATCAGTGGAGCGAGGTGGGCTGATGAGGCGGCAATGTGAAAACTGCGGTAATTACCTGAATGAAACAGATCGCGCTTGTCCTGTGTGCGGAATTCCAGCGTCTTTTCCTGAGGACAAAGTAAAAGCCGCGTCGGACGAATTTGACAGCCTTGTCCGCAGCTCTAATCCGTCGGTAAAAAGGCAGCGGTATGTTACCCTTTCGACAGTTGTCATTGCTGTTTTGTCAATAGCTCTTTTGCTTGTTACCTTATCTACCTGTCTTGGCGGCTCAAAATTGTGCAGCAAGCCGATGAATTATAATAAGGATTTGGGTTACTACAACTACAATAATACGGTTTATTATAATCAGGGCGGAAACTGGTACGAGTATGACCCGGCGCTTGGCTGGATTCTCGCAGATCCAAGTGATGATTTTCTCGATCATTACGACAATTATTACGAGGGTCAGATTAATAACGGTTCGTCTGATGTCTCGGATTTCCGTGACAGCGAATACTATGACCCAAACGCCGGTCTGACTGAGCAGGACGGCGATATGTGGAACCGTGACAATGGACAGAACCATCAGGAATACAGCAATTTGGATTCCGACATGGATGATGATTGGTAAAAAATCCCACTATGCAAACCGTGAAATAAGTGTTATAATTGTATTATCAGAGTTTTGAATTGGCTATCGGGAGTAATGAACTATGTTTGCCAGAATCAAAAGCCTTGACTATAAGGTGCTCAACAATATCAGCAGGCTTCATTGTCCGTCGCTGAATATAATAATGAAAACAGCTTCGCGTTCCGCCAACGTAGGCATTATATGGTGGCTTATCACGCTTCCTTTTCTTATCCGTCCCGAATGGCGCGCGACAGGCTTCAATTTCGTTGTAGCTCTCGCGTTCGCGCATGTAATGGGCGAGGGCTTGATCAAGCATGTTGTAAAGCGCATCAGACCTTGCCACAGCCTCGATGACGACGAACAGCTCATTAACCGTCCGAGGTTTTATTCCTTCCCGTCGGGTCATACCACCGCATCGTTCGCGATGGTCGGCGTTTCGGTGCTGCGCTGCCAGGTCATTACTTTTGTGCCGATAATAATACTGGCTTCGCTTATCAGCTTCTCGCGCATATATCTCCGTGTACATTATCTTACCGACGTAATCGCGGGAGTGCTTCTCGGTACGAGCTGCGGAATGCTCTCTGTTCTGTTTTTCGCGGCAATCGGTCTGTATTAAAATCTTATATGTGAATAACCAAACGCCCCGTGGCAATAATTCTATTATAGAACTATTGTCGGGGGCGATTTTTTGCAGTACGGAAAGGTTGAAATCTGCGGTGTTAATACCTCAGAGCTGAAGGTGCTAAGCGAGGAACGCAAGCGAGAGCTTATGCAAATTATCCGCGGCGGTGACAAAAAGGCGGCTAAGCGTGCGCGCGATGAGATGATAGAGGGCAATCTGCGGCTGGTTTTAAGCGTTATTCACCGTTTCCGCAACCGCGGCGAGGAGCTTGACGACCTTTTTCAGGTTGGAGTAATAGGTCTTATAAAGGCGATAAACAATTTTGACCCTAAGCTGGACGTCAAGTTCAGCACCTACGGAGTGCCGATGATTCTCGGAGAGCTCAGGCGCTACCTTCGCGACAACAACAGTGTGCGCGTTTCGCGGTCAATGCGTGATACCGCCTATAAAGCCATGCAGATAAAGGAGAAGCTGACTGCCGAGCAAAACCGTGAGCCGAGCATGGACGAAATAGCGCGCCGTATGGGAGTTCCGAGAGAGGACGTTGTGCTCGCTCTGGAGGCGATTGTCGAGCCGGTATCCCTCTACGAGCCGGTTTTTTCCGACGGTGCGGACACAGTGTATGTCATGGATCAGATAAGCGATACGGGCGATGATTCCGCGTGGCTTGAGGAGCTTGCAATAAAGGACGCGATAAAAAGCCTTTCCGACAGGGAAAAGCGCATTCTCGGTCTGAGGTTTTTCAAGGGAAAAACCCAGATGGAGGTCGCCTCCGAAATCGGAATATCCCAGGCTCAGGTCAGCAGAATTGAGAAAAGCGCGCTAGATACCATCAAAAAAAGCATATGAAAAAGCTCCTCATTTTCCGGTCTGCAAAAATGAGGAGCTTGAGTATTTATTAAGGCTAAAAGTCCGCGCGCCGCTCAAGGAAGGTGTGAAGAAAATCTCCGAAAATCCGTTCCCAGGCGGATTCATGGTGCTTTTCTTCAAACAGCACAACCTCGTTCAGCTTGTCAAACGGATAGCATTCCGTCAGGATCTCGTAGGTTTTCTCGACGCTTTCAAAAACATTCATCTCAAGCTCGTCGCCTGCGCCCGTGTAGATATACAGATACGGAAGGCATTCGTTCAGCTTTGAGTATATCCAGCTTTTCATATCCTCCTCGGAGTAGAGAAGGAAAGCGGGAGAGAGGACGCCTGTGGCACAGAATAAATCAGGGTGGGAGAGTGCTGTAAAAAACGCCTGCAGTCCGCCCGAGGAGCTTCCGCAGATTGCGGTGTCGGTTCTTGAGCGCTTTACGGGGAATTTTTCTTCCACAGCCGGCATGACGGTATTGACGATGAATCCGTCAAAAATCTCACCCTGAGGAGTTGTGAGATCGGGCAGTTTTTCGGGACAGATAATTTCTCCGATGCTTTTCGGGGTGAGCTCGCTGTCGCGAAGGTGTGAATCATTGAATATTCCAACAATAACGGCAGTTTTGCCGCTGTTTTTGATTTCGGCTCTGATGGTTTCAGGGATTTTCCAGCAGCCCCAGACAGCGGTTTTTTCATCAAAGAGGTTTTGTCCGTCCGTCATGTAGATTACGGGCAGGGTTTCATTTTCCTCATGCTCGGGAACGAAAACGCGAACCAGACGGTCGCCGTGGTCAGGGTAGGGAAGAAATAAATCGGTGAATTGCTCCTTAATCATACTTTACCTCCGTAGCGCCGAAAAATCGGTTTGTTAATAATATTATCTCATACAGAGTGGCGTTTTTCAAGAAGAAATTGACCTTGCAACCTATTAATTTATTCTTGAAAAATTACTGAGGTTATGATATCATCAAGTTAATGGATATTATTGCATAAAAAAATTCCGGAGCCTGAACATGAAAGCAATACTGATTGTCAATCCCGTTTCGGGACGAACGATGATAAGTGAATACATCGACGATATACTGTTGGTATTAAAGAAAAAGAGAATTGAGACAACTACGTTGATGACGAAACGCAAAAATGACGCGATGAATTTTGCGCGCGAGTACGGCGAGAACATCGATCTGATTGTCTGCTGCGGAGGTGACGGCACTCTCGGCGAGGTTGTAAACGGAGTGGCTCCGCTCCAAAACCGTCCCGCGATAGGCTATATCCCAACAGGCACGACTAACGACTTTTCCAAGAATATGGGACTTACCTCGGATATCCTTATGTCGATAATCGATCTCAACCACGGCGTAGTTCAGGAGCTCGACGTAGGTAGGTTCAACGAGAAGTATTTTATCTATGTCGCGTCCTTCGGGTTGTTTGCCGAGAGCTCATACGCGACTCCGCGCAACCTCAAGCAGCGCTTCGGACATCTCGCTTATGTGATTACCGGCACAAAGGAGCTTGTAAATCTCAAATCATACCATGTAAAGCTCTCGGACGATAAGGGCAACACCTACGAGGACGACTATGTCTACGGTTCGGTCAGCAACTCAACCTCAATCGGAGGACTGATGCGCTTTGACGAGGAGCTTGTCAATCTGCAGGACGGGCTCCACGAGGTTGTGCTTATCCGCCGCCCGAAAAATATTTTTGAGTTTAACGATATTGTCCGCGCGGTGCTAAGCGGCAGGTACGATTCAGACCTGATTACAGTTTTCAGCGCATCCAAGGTGACCTTTGAGTGTGAAGAAGAGATTGACTGGTCGCTTGACGGCGAGCACGAGCGGACAAATCAGCCTGTTACGGTTGAAAACGTTCACCGCGCCATTCGGCTGGTTTTTCCGAAATCCGTTGACATTAGTCACAAAAAATCGGAAAGTTATTGACAACTCAAAAAAATATACTATAATATAATGGTACATTATTGTAAAAGGAGAAAAACGTATATGAAAAGAATTATTGCACTGGTAATCGCTGCAATCATGAGCGTGTCCGTACTTGCGGGCTGCGGCGGCGGTTCCGACCTTAACAAGGTTATGTCCGACATCAACAGCACCTACAGCCTGAACCTCAAGACACTCGAGAGCAAGGATGACCTTTCCAAGTACTATTCCATCAAGCCCGAGAGCGTAAAGCAGTTCGCCGCGGAGATTGATTCCAACAACAACGCGCCTGTAGAGATCATCATGGTAGAGGCTACCGATGCCAACGCTGCAACCGAGATTGAGAAGGCTCTCGCAGCCCGTTACAACTCCATTGTCAGCCAGTACGCTTCCTACACTCCCGAGAAGCTCGACATGGTTAAGAACTGCAAGGTTACAAAGGACGGCAATTATGTCAGCCTTATCGTTGCCGATAACGCAGCCGAGATTCTCCAGAAGTATCAGGACAGCATTAAATAAGAAACCTTAGGGGCGGCTTGTCCGCCCTTTCTTTTATCACTTTACAAGGACGAAGTCAGAATAATGCAAAATGATTTAAAGCAGCAGTTTTCTTTTATGAATCAGATGCAGCAGCAGGCGGTTTTCGCGACGGAAGGGCCTCTGCTGATTCTCGCGGGAGCGGGCTCCGGCAAGACCACTGTTCTCGTTAACCGCATATCCTATATACTCCGGTCGGGACTCTGCAAGCCGTGGAATATCCTGGCAATTACCTTTACCAACAAGGCTGCGGGCGAGCTTAAGGAGCGTATCTGCAATACCGTTCCCGAAGGCGGCGCCGATATCTGGGCGGCGACCTTCCATTCCACCTGCGCGCGTATTCTTCGCCGTTACGGAGACAGGCTCGGTTATTCGAGTCACTTCACCGTATACGCGACCGACGACCAGAAGCGGCTTGTCAAGGAAATCATGAAGCAGCTTCAGATTGACGAAAAGCAGCTGCCAGTCAGGAGCGTGCTGTCAGATATTTCGAAGGCGAAGGATAAAATGCTGACTCCTCAGCAGATGAAGAAGGACGCGGAGTACGACAGCCGCAAGGTTTTCGTCGCCAAAATCTACGAAATATATCAGTCGCGTCTGAAAACGGCTGACGCCATGGATTTTGATGATTTGCTCTGCAAGGCGGTCGAGCTGTTTGAGCAGGAGCCCGAGATCCTCGGATTTTATCAGAACCAGTTCAAGTATATCATGGTTGACGAGTATCAGGACACCAACAAGGTGCAGTATAGGTTCGTATCCATGTTAGCTCAGAAGTACGGCAATATCTGCGTAGTCGGCGACGACGACCAGAGTATCTACAAGTTCCGCGGCGCTACGATCGAGAACATTCTTTCCTTTGAAAAGACCTTCAGCGGAGCGCGGGTTATCAGACTTGAGCAGAACTACCGCAGCACACAGAATATCCTCGACGCCGCCAACGGAGTTATTTCCAACAACACGATCCGCAAGGGCAAGACGCTCTGGACGGAGAACCCAAAGGGTGAGAAAATCAATATACATACCTGTGACAGTGAGCGCGACGAGGCGGCTTTTGTTACAAAGACGATTATGGACGGCGTGGCGAACGGCAGAAAGTACTCCGATTTCGCGATACTTTACCGCACCAACGCCCAGTCGAACGCCATTGAGCAGTCGCTTTCACGCAGCGGCATTCCTCACCGCATCATCGGCGGTCACCGCTTCTACGACCGCGAGGAAATCCGCGATATGGTGGCTTATCTGCAGGTAATCAATAACCCTCATGATGATATCCGTCTAAGCCGTATCATCAACGTACCGAAGCGCTCGATCGGCGCCAGAACCGTTGCGGTTGCAGCCGAAATCGCTTCAGGTCTCGGAGAGAGCATATATACTGTAATCAAGGACGCGGACGCTTATCCGCAGCTTTCACGCGCGGCGTCAAAGCTCAGGGAATTTGTCAGACTGATTGACGGCTTGATCGAGGCTGAGGCAAGCGGTGATTATTCTCTTGCGGAATTATACAATCTGATTATCGAGCATACCGGCTATGAGAACTATCTCCGCGTCGAGAAGGAAAACGCTGATGTGCGCATCGAGAACATCGAGGAGCTTTCCTCAAACATCATCAAATTCGAGGAGGACTACGGCGACGAAGCCGACCTTTCCAACTTCCTCGAGGAAATCTCTCTTATGACAGATATCGATAATTACGACGCCGACGCCGACACCTGTGTTATGATGACTCTCCACAGCGCTAAGGGTCTGGAGTTTCCTGTTGTATTTATTACGGGCATGGAGGACGGCTTGTTCCCGTCAAACGCCTCAATCAGCAATCCCGAGGAAATCAACGAGGAACGCAGACTTGCCTATGTAGGCATAACCCGCGCGAAGGAAAAGCTATATCTTACCAAGACGAAATACAGAATGCTTTTCGGTTCCACGACATACAATAAGGACTCACGCTTTTTGGGTGAAATTCCGTCCGAGCTTGTCGAGCGTACAGGCGAGGGCAGACTGAGAACTTCTCCTGCATTTGCTTCTTCGGCAGCGGGCGGCAAAATCAGCGTCGGAGTTGGTAAGGGCGCAAAGCCGATGGCTGGTGTGCCGAGGGCAGGAGCGTATCAGCCGCCCGCAGCTAAGTCGGGCATTACCTACAAGGTAGGCGACGTTGTACTTCATAAGCTGTTCGGCAAGGGCATGATCATGACCGCCGAGAAGATGGGAAACGATACCCTGCTTGAGATCGCCTTTGACAAGGCAGGCACCAAAAAGCTGATGGCGAATTTCTGTAAGATGGAAAAAATATAGAAGGTGATGGATTTGTTCAGGCTCATCAAGTCAATTTTCTGTATATCTCTTG
>ONDL01000110.1 GCA_900316555.1 uncultured Eubacteriales bacterium
TACAAGTGCGCTCATATTGTTAAAGCGGTAAACGAGTTTATCGATACGAATAACCCGTTATGCCTGAGACAGTATGTGCCGGACGCCAAGGTGCCGATGACGCTGGTGATTGAGCATTTCAAGACAATGGCGCTCGGTTATGAATTGAAGGGGGATAACGGGTTTGTATATCTGCCCTTCGAGTATGAACAGGAGGTCGATATCGCGGATATCATTGCCAAGCGGTTAACACAAAACCGTCAGCAAACGATTTCAGATGAAGAAATCGCCAAAGCGATTCGCGAAAAGGAGCAGGATTTGAAAATTCAGTTGGCGGAAAAGCAAAAGGAAGCCGTTGCGCTGGGCGTTAAGGAAAACACCTGTATCATCACAGGCGGACCGGGCGTCGGTAAAACAACGGTTCTCAAGGTCGTTCTTTCCGTGTGCCTACAATTCGGCAAGCTCAAATCCTCCGATGTAACCCTGCTTGCTCCCACGGGACGTGCGGCGCAGCGGATGGCGGAGAGCGTCGGCGGCGATTATACCGCGTCAACCATTCATTCCGCTTTGAAAATCGGCGGAGATGATATGCGGACGTTTGAACCGCTCGATTCCAAGATCGTCGTCGTTGACGAGGCGTCGATGGTTGACAGTCACATTTGTTGGCTGCTGCTGAACGCTGTTCCGGATGACGCCAAGCTGATTTTGATCGGCGACCCCGAACAGCTGCCGTCTGTTGGCGCGGGAAACGTCCTGTTTGAGTTTCTAAATTGTCAGAGGATCCCGACGGTGCGTCTCGACGTGATTTACCGTCAGGCGGGGACAAATTCGATTGTCACCAACGCGGGATTGATTCAGCAGGGCGTGACGAAGCTGACCTATGACGACGACTTCCGGTTCTTTGACGTTCACGCCACTGAGGATTTTCCCGCGAGCGATAAGGAGCGCGGCAAGAAAATCCAGAGTGAAGCGCGTGATATCGTCATCGAGCAGTTTATGTCAGCCGTCAAGTCGGAGGGCTTGGACGAGGTTCAGGTGCTTTGTCCGTTCCGCAAGAAGGGCGTTATCGCAGGCGCGACCGAGCTGAACAACGAGATTCAACAGCGTCTCAATCCGCCGTCCTACGGCAAGCCCGAAATCAAGCGCGGTGACAGGATTTTCCGCTTGGGCGACAAGGTGATCCAGACGAAGAACAACAGGGACATCGGGATTTTTAACGGCGACGTCGGCTATATCAAGCGCATTGATACCGCCGAGGATGAAATCATCATCAGCTTCAACGGCAGCGACGTCACGATCGACTCCACCCAGCTCGCGGATTTGGATTTGGCTTACGCCATCAGCATCCATAAGGCGCAGGGAAGTGAGTACAATCAAATCATTATCCCGATCATCACGGCGTTTTCCATTATGCTCAAGCGAAATCTGATCTACACCGGTATCACCAGAGCGAAGAAAAAGGTGATCCTTGTCGGTCACAAACGCGCGCTGGCACAGGCGATCCGGACGAACGTCATCGCCAAACGCAACACGCAGCTTGGCAGAAGAATTATCGCAAGTATCAATAAAATATCAAGCAGAGGAGATTGAAAATGCAGTTTGTCAGTATATATACCAATCAGACGATCAACACAGACGATTTTCTCGCCTGTTTCGTCGATGAATACACGGGAGAGGTGAAGGAGGATCGCAGAGTGCTCGACAAGCGCGTCCGCAAGCTCTGGTTTAGAAGCAGTATGCCGAAAGCGGTCATACATACGGATGTCAAGGTCAGCTGTCAGCAGACAAACGCGGAGAGCGCGTCTGTTCCGTCGGCGCTTGCCTATGTGCAGATTCTGGACGAGAACGGAGGCGTGCTGGCTGAAAACTGGTCGCAGCGTCAGGCAGTCAGCATCGAGGGAGAGAAGCCGTTTGCATATTATACGGAAGCGGCGATCAATTCCGCTGTTGACCGTTGTCTGATCGATCTGGGCTTTGTGGTGCCGGAGGAGCTTGAAAAAACTCCCGCTATCGGCGCAACGTCCAATCCGTCGCCGCAGCAGCAGGCGATTGCCGATATCGAGCAGATGATCGACGACGGAAACGACAGCGTAAATCCGCCGTTGGCGCCTTCCTACGACAAAACAACGCCTGTAGATGAGATATTAAAAGTAATGGACGCCGCGACAGCACGCAGAGTCGTGTTCGAAAACGGCAAATACAAGGGCAAGACCGTCGGCGAGGTGTACGAAACCACCAAGGATAACCAAGGCTTCAGCAGCAAGCTGAGGTGGTTCGCGGATAATTACCGCAGCAACAACATTCTCGTCGCCGCGTGCCTGATCGTAAACAACTAAATGAATAAGCCCCAACGGAAGTCAACCGGCTTTCGCTGGGGCGGAATAGGAGTGTATTTTATGTCAAAAGATGAATTTGTAAAGATTTATAACAAGTATATCCACAGAAAAGGCGCAAAGGAGCTGCTGCAATGGCTGGAAAGCACCGATTTTTTCACTGCGCCCGCTTCCACGAAATATCACGGAGCGTATGAGGGCGGTCTGTGCGAGCACTCGCTCAACGTCTTTCATTTCTATTATCAGGAGATATTGAACCGCGCATCTGAGTTTTCAGGTATCAAGTGTCTTGATACCGATACCGAGGAAACGGTCGCGATCTGTGCGCTGCTCCATGACGTCTGCAAGGTCAATCTGTATGTTCGGAATACGCGCAACGTCAAAAATGAAGCGACGGGTCAGTGGGAAAAGGTGCCGTATT
>ONDL01000058.1 GCA_900316555.1 uncultured Eubacteriales bacterium
AGATTTTTTATTTATCCGACAACATTCAGCAGTACGCCTGCTGCCACCGCCGAACCGATAACGCCCGCAACATTCGGACCCATTGCGTGCATAAGCAGGAAGTTTCCGGGATTCTCCTGCTGTCCGACCTTCTGCGAAACACGGGCAGCCATGGGAACAGCCGAAACACCTGCGGAACCGATAAGAGGATTGATCTTGCCGCCTGTTAACTTGTACATGATCTTGCCGAAGAGAACGCCGAAGGCTGTGCCCATACAGAAGGCAATCAGACCGAGAGCGATAATCTTGAGGGTATCGAGCTTGAGGAAGTTCGCGCCCGAAGCAGTCGCGCCGACTGTTGTGCCGAGGAAGATAGTGATAATATTCATCAGCTCGTTCTGAGCGGCCTTTGCGATTCTCTCAACCACGCCGGATTCCTTGAACAGATTGCCGAGCATCAGCATACCTACAAGAGGAGCGGCGTCGGGCAGGAATATCGCAATCAGGATTACAACGATGATCGGGAAAAGGATCTTCTCGAGCTTTGATACGGGACGGAGCTGCTCCATCACAACGCCTCTCTCCTTCTTTGTGGTGAGGAGCTTCATGATAGGCGGCTGAATGATGGGAACAAGCGCCATGTAGGAATACGCCGCAATCGCGATCGAACCGAGCAGATGCGGAGCGAGCTTTGTGGTAACATAAATCGCGGTCGGACCGTCAGCGCCGCCGATAATGCCGATAGCGCCCGCCTCAGCTTCGGTAAAGCCGAGGAAAATCGCGCCTGTGAAGGTGATGAAGATACCGATCTGAGCCGCAGCGCCGAGGATAAGGCTCTTGGGGTTGGCGATCAGCGGACCGAAGTCGGTCATACAGCCGATGCCGAGGAAGATGAGCGGTGGATAGATACCGAGCTTAACGCCCTGGTAGAGATAGTAGAGAAGACCGCCGTAGGTGGGATTCTCATAGTAAATCTTTCCGCCTATTTCCTGAACGACGTGACCTGTCGCGGCAGGGTCGTTGGCGCTCTGGATTTCAACTAAGCTGATGTGCGGAGCCGCCATGATCTCGGGATAGAGATTGACGAGCAGCATACCGAAAGCGATGGGAAGCAGCAGAAGCGGTTCATACTGCTTTTTGATTGCGAGATAGAGCAGAAAGCACGAAATGCCGATCATTACGTAATTCTGCCAACCGAGACTAACCAATCCTGAGCTTTCGTAAATGCCCCTGATGGCGTCAAGAAAACCTGTTAATATTTCCATAAACTAAACCGAACCTTTCCAAGCCTTAAAACGGGCGGGTATTGTCTAATACACCCGCGTTTGCCCACGCGGATCTGCCGCCGGCTTTTTTGATGCTTTTGATTTTTGCCCTGCCCGATTTGCCGTACATCGTCGCGACAGCAGCCGCAATAACGGCGACAACCTCTTCGGGAATGCCTTCCTCGGCAGTAAGCGCCTGTTTCACCTCAGCAGGCTTGGAAATCTCAGCCGTGACTTTTTTCTTTTCGGGAGGCGTTTGTTCCTTTTTCTTCTTTTTACTTCCGCCCGAGCCCTGCGCCTTTCCGACGATAAAGCTATACAGCTTTATTACGCCGATGAGCAGGAGCAACACCGAGAATACCACCACAAAGCCTGTGAGAATAACCTTTGCCGAGGCGATACCCTTTTCGGCGAGCGACAGCTCGGTCGCGGCAAACTGCGTTAACCCAATACCGTTAAGTACCATAAAACAACCTCCAAAATGTGAATTTGCATACACTGATATTATACTTTAATTCAGCATTTTTTTCAATAACAAATCAGCGCCGACATGTTTTTCGTCGATTTATATAAAAATCATTTCAGCTTACCAAATAATGCAAAAAAAATGCCAAAGCATCAGCCTTGGCATTGTAGATAAAATGGTTTCTAAATAATAATACAAATCAGTCCGTTGCAGCCGTCGTTGATGATTTTCTCTATCGTCTCCCCTATCTTCCGCCGCGCGTCGGACGGCATACGGCTCAGCTTGTTGTGCAGGCCTTCGTTGACCAGCTCGTGGACGGACTTTCCGAAGATATTGCTCTCCCAGATTTTCTCGGGACTTTCCTCAAATTCCTTGAGCAGATATGACACAAGCTCCTCGCTCTGCTGCTCGGAACCGACAATCGGCGTTACCTCAGTCTGAGTTTCTACGCGCATCAGGTGAATTGACGGCGCGCTCGCTTTAAGACGTATGCCGTATTTTCCACTCTGCTTGATGATCTGAGGCTCGTCAAGGGACAGCTCGTCGATCGTCGGCATAACAATTCCGTAGCCCGTTTCCTTGACCTGCTCGTATGCCTGAGCGATTTTGTCGTATTCGCGCTGCTTTTCCGACAGTCGCTCCATGCTCTCCATCAAATCGCGCTCGTCGGAAATCTCAAGTCCGGTCTGCTCGGAAAGCACCTTGTAGAACAGCTCAGGTTTCAGCGAAACGGAAATACGCGCGCTTCCCGTTCCCAGATCGAGCGAATCCAGCTTTGCCTCCGAAATATGGCCGCAGTCTGAGATCTTTGAGAGCATATCCTGTATTTCGCGGATTTTTTCCATACCCTGAGCGGCGGAGCGAATGCACTCGAACACAGATGACTTGAGCCAGTGATCCTTTTCGAGCGAAATCAGCCAGCAAGGGATATCGACCTGTATCTCCTTCATCGGGAACTCAAAGAGCAGCTGCGCGAGGACGCGCTTTATCTCGTTTTCACTCAGCTCCATGCAGCTGACAGGCAGTACAGGCACCTGATAACGCGCGGAAAGCTCTTCCGAGAGCGCCTTCGCACGTTCTCCGTCGGGATTGGCGGAGTTGAGCAGAAGAATAAACGGCTTGTTTATCGCCTGAAGCTCCTCAACCACACGCCGCTCGCTATCCTCGTAATCCTCACGCGGGATCTCGCCGAAGGAGCCGTCGGCGGTAATGACAAGCCCGATTGTGGAATGATCGGTTATCACCTTTTTTGTTCCGATTTCCGCCGCCTCTTCAAACGGGATCTCTTCATCAGACCACGGAGTTTTCACCATGCGCGGCGAGTCCTCCTCGCTTTGTCCCAGAGCGGACGGCACAAGATAGCCGACGCAGTCGATCATTCGGACGCGGAACGCCGCGTTGTCGCCGAGATCGATCTCAACGGACTCCTCGGGGATAAACTTAGGCTCTGTCGTCATTATCGTCCTGCCCGCGGACGACTGCGGCAGCTCGTCAACCGCGCGGCGGTAGATATTCTCGTCGCGGATATTCGGCAGGACGAGCGAATCCATGAATCTCTTGATAAAGGTCGACTTTCCCGTGCGGACAGGGCCGACAACGCCGATGTAGACGTCGCCGTCGGTGCGCTGCGAAATATCTCTGTAAACGTTTCTGTCTTCCATCGCTTTGCCTCCTTACAGCTTCGGAATCAACAGCATCTGTGGGCTGTCGAGATCGATTTCCTCAAGGTTATTCTCACACATCAGCGGTTCAAGCCGCGTATTGTGCGCCTTGGAAATGCTCCAGAGATTTTCGCCGCTGTCGGCAAAATACAGTGTCAGCGCGCAGTCACCCGACGAAAGAGGCTGATCCTCAAACACCTCAACATCAGTCACAACGCGGGTACACTCGTTCTTCATCGCGCCGCCCGTGACCTTAAGCTCAATTCTAATCTCGGCGGTGCTGTCGTCGGCAAGTCGGAAGCTGAGTCCCGAGGCGCGCACCCTGCCGAAGCACAGGCTGTCGCAGCCCTCGGACGAGGAAAGCGTGTGCGAAAAGTCACAGCTGCGCTCGACGAACATCGGGAAATCATCGCCGTCGAGGGCGAGCATGCAGAGATTGACCTTGCCGCTGACGGAGAGCCGTCCGTCGGCGGAAGCAGCGTTGAGGGTCAGGCTGTCTGCGTAGATATCGAGGATCTTGCCGATTTTTCCGCTGTCCACACAAATCGAGAGCTTCTCCATAAAGCTCTCGGAAACAGGCAGCAGCTCGGTGACGGTCTTGAGGTTATCAAAGCGCGGCGCTGAGGCGTATTCTACTGAAAACGCGTCGCAAACCAGTTTTTCCTCGCGCATCACATATCCCTGTTCGGTAAGACAGAGCTTCACGTCGAGCGCGATGATGGGCTTCTCGCTCATAATATCGTTTTTCAGGCGGACGTCGTAGGACATGACCTCGCAGCAGAGCAGGTTGCGGGTATTCTCGTCAACGCCGTCGCAGTCGAGTATCTGGTTGAACGGCAGAACATAGTCCAGCTTCGCGGTTTCGCCCGTTTCGACGTCGCAGAGGTAGAACATTCTCAGGTTCAGCTCACCGCCGACCATCAGCTTATCCTTTACCGCCTTGACATCGTTGATTCCCGCAGTGACAGACGAATGCAGCACGGACTCAACCGGCGGCTTGTCGGCAGCCGAGATCTCCTCGCTGACGGTAAACTGCTCCTGACACAGCGCGGTAAGATCGGCGCATTCCGCAGGCTTTATGAGCGCCTCAAGTCCCTCGGGCGGGGTGAAGATTTCGCTCTGCCCGACAGAAAGCACCTTGGCGTACATCGAAAATGCCCCGTGTATCACAAGTCTGCGCGGACTGAGCGCCCGGCAGTTTATGTACTCGGGCTTGGTTTTTGTGAGGACGACGTAGTTCTCAGGCGTTTCGCGCAGCGAGAAGCTCTGTGAGAAGCTCACGCTCTGTTCGCAGCAGCGGATAGTTTTTCCCGTGCTCTCAACGTACAGAACATTGACCACGCAGCTTCCGTCAACCCTTAGCTGTCCGCCCGAAAGGGACTTCGACTGCAGCTTGGGGATCAGGGTGCACTTGAGAATTTTTTCAATATCGGGACAGTAATCGGGCAGCGTCAGGTCGACGTCCGCGAGCTGCTCGGCAACGGTATCGAGGACTGCCGCGGGCGCGCGAAGGAACCGGCTCTCCGTAGGATATTCCATGTTTTCTCTCTCCTTTTGCTTTGTTGGTAACAGTATATGAGAGAGCAAAACGCTTTATGACAGAAAAACGGCTGACCCGCATAAGGTCAGCCGTCTGAATAAATATTGAATTTTAGTTTGCGGCCATTCTCTGAACCTGTGTCGCGTCTGCAATATCTACCTTGCCGTCGCCTGTAACATCTGCAACCGCAAGCTGATTGTTGTTGAAGAGAACGTACTCCGCCACGTGCTTCTGAATATAGGTGGCATCGCTGATGTCGACCGTGCCGTCGAAGTTAGTGTCTCCCTTGATGCGATCCTTGTTTCCGTTAGGCATAACAGCAGAAACACCGTATGTGGAGTTCTTGCTGAAGCCTGTCTTGGACTTCAGATTTGTGTCTTTGCCCTTTTCGATAACAAAACCTTCCTTATTCTCCTCATTGACAACGCCGAGATACTTAAGGTTCATATTGACGGTAGTTTCGCCTGTACCGATAATATCGAAGGTCACTGTTACGAAATCCTTCTCTCTGTAGAAGTTGTCACAGCTGAGGTTTGAGAAGTTGCCCTTGATAAGACCTGTTGTGGTTTCGAGAGCAACTGTACCGGTGAGGTTGGGCTGAAGCTTCTTGAGATCCGCCTTATTGAAGCTGAGCTTTGCGGGATCGTAGCTGAGTTCCCACTCCGAGTTGATCAGCTCGTAGAAAGACTGGAGCTTGAAGGCAACTGTGATCTGAGAGGAGTCGGTAAGAGATCTCGTGGCTTCGGGGAAATAGTTAGAGGTTGTTTTGACTTTGATAGCCTGTGCAGAGATATCGCCGAATTTAGTATTTGTGGAATAGCTGAGATTTGAGAAGCCCGACTGGGACTTGAGGTTCTTGACGCTGCCGCCGTCGACGAGATAACCCTGGTCGCCTTTATCGTTGACAAGACCGAGGATCGCAACATTGAGGTTAACAGTCGCGGTGCCTGTGTCGAGCACGTCAAAGGTCACCTTAACAAACGGTTTTTCCGTGGTGAACTCACACGGGATCGTACTGGAGCTTGAGCCTTTGATTCTGCCCTTGCCGGGCTCAGACGCAACCACACCGCTCGCGTTGGGCATAATGCTGCCTGTTGCAAAGCTGTTGTAGCTGAGCTTTGAGGAATCATAGGTAAGAGTCCACTCGGAGTTGAGCATGTCGTGGGTGGACTGGAAGAGATACTGAACCGTAACCTTTGTACCCGTCTGGTTGACGGTGGTGCTTGATGCCGGGAAGAAATTCGAGGTCGCGTTTACAGTGAGCTTTGTGTCAACAGAGGGAGAACCGTTGATAACGGAGGTCGTACCGGTGACATTGTTGGAGCTGAAGCCGGAGATGGAAGAAATATTCTGCTTCTGGCTGTTTTTGACCGCGTTTTCGAATTTAAGTGTGCTGCCGCTGAAATAGCCGACGGAAAGCTCCTGGACATCGAGAGCTACGTTCGCGGTGCCCTTGCCGATTACTTCAAATTCAGCCTGGACAAACGCCTTTGAGGTCTTGAAATCATAAGGATCGCTGACTTCGGAGAAGGTGCCGTAAGCGACATCGTTATAGATATTTGAGCTGCCGCTGATATTGGGCATCAGCTTCGAAGCAGCCGTCTTGAGCCTGAGCTTCGAGGTGTCGTATTTCAGGTTCCACTGACCGTTAACGAGATCCATCGCGGACTGAAGGTTATATGTAACGGTAACGGTGCTGCCTGTCGCCGTAACATTGCCGCTGCCGCAGATGTTAGATGTAGCGTTAACAACGGTCTTGTCCGATACGGGATCGGTTGTGGGCTGAGGAGTTGTTACGGGAGCTGTGGTGGGCTGCGGAGTAGTTACGGGAGCCGTTGTAGGCTGGGGTGTAGGTGTAACGCCGCCCTTGCCGATGCTCGCGAGGGGTACTGTGAGTGCGTCAAGGTCGTCCTTCTCGTGAGAAGTACTGGGGTCGTTGCCGTAATCGCCCTTTACGTTGTCGATCATTGAAGAATCGAACGGGCAGCAGTCGAGAGCTGATTCGCCTCTGCCGCAGAGAGTCATAGCGCCGATGCCGTTGGAAGTGAGCTGACTTGCGGTGATGCCCAGAGCCGTGAAGGGAATCTTGATCTCATAGAAGCTGTCGTACTTTGTGTTGTGAACGCCCTTGCTGCCCTTGTAGGTCTTGTAATCAACCCAGTCTGAGCTGTCAGAGAATACGTCGTCGGTTGAATCGGAATTGTTGAGACCCCAGATAGAGCTGCAGGCGTTGCCGTCAGCCATCTTGTACTCAATGCCCTCGGTCTTGTAGCTGCCGCAGTGAGTGGTGTAGTCTGTGTTGCCCGCGGCGTCCGCTACGGTGAAGTGACCGGGAACGCCGGTGCCCGGCTTCGCGCTCATGTAGAACAGATGGTCAACATGGGTGCCGCTGTAGTCGATCTGATCGCCCCAGATGTACTTGCCGTCAGTCACCTTGCCGGTAAGACCCGTTGAAGAGGGATTTACGCTGAGAGCGAGAACGAGATGAAGGTCGCCGATTTTGCCGCCGTCCATCAGGGACGCGTCTCCTGGGTTCTGCCATGTGTCTGTGGTGTTGACATACTGCATGCCGATGTAAAGGTTTGAGCTGTCCCAGCTTGCAAACAGAGCGTAAGCGTCGATAAGACAGTTCTCATGCGAGCCCTTCCAGTGGTTGGCGCAGTCCCATGCAGCGCTGGTAGCGACGAGCATGTCCTCCGTCCAATCGGAAAGATCGCCGTCAATGGTGATGCTGCCCGCCTTGCCTACCTTGCCCGAGGGGTTGGTCTGGTAGTGCGAGCTGAGTGTGCCTCCCGCTGCGCTGACGGTGAATGCCGCGGTCGCGACTGTTGTGATCAGCAGAGCTGCGACAAGCAGGATACTGATCAGTTTTTTTGCGTTTCTCATGTTAATTACCTCCTAAATACTGCTCGATAATTCGCAACATAAATTACCATTTTAATTATAAATGCTTTTGCTGAAAAGTTCAATAAAAAAATCAGATGCGCAAAGTTTTTGTCACAATGCACATCTGATTACGCTTGAATTTGTGGAATATTACTGTAGAATCAGCCGATAGTCTGCTTCTCCTTTTTTATTCCGAACAGCATTCTGAGCAACCCCGCGAAGAATTTAGGATTTTCGATAAGTACAACTTTCATGATTACCTCCGAGCACATGATAAACTGACGAGAACCAGCGCGGCTGCCGCCACGCACAGCACCCATTCTGTCGGCAGCACAGACGCGACGAGCAGTCCGAGTCCGAACCATAGGCAGGTGCGGACCTTTTGTTTTCTGCATCTCACTGTATCACCCTCTACCATTTTATACGCCGCATCCTAATGTGTGCTTGAAATTTGAGTGTTTTTACAGTATGATAGAGGTGGTGATTATTATGAGAGAACTGACAATCGGCAAAAACGACTCGGGACAACGGCTTGACAAGTTCCTGCAAAAACGCTTCCGCACTATGCCGAAGGCGATGATGTATATGTATATCCGCAAAAAGTGCGTCAAGCGCAACGGCAAAAAATGCGCCATCGACGATATTCTGCGAGAAGGCGACGTGCTGACCTTCTATATAAAGGACGAGTTCTTTGAAGCGGGCAAGGAAAAGCACTATGAATTCATGAAAGCACCGACAAAGCTCGAAATAGTTTACGAGGACGAAAACCTCCTTTTGCTCGACAAAAAGCCCGGACTTATCGCCCACCAGGACAAGAGCTATCACTTTGATTCGCTCGTCAGCCGCGTGCAGCACTATTTATACGAAAAGGGCGAGTACGACCCCGAGGAAGAAAAAGCGTTCTCACCTGCGCTCGTCAACCGCATTGACCGCAACACGGGCGGTATTGTCATCGCCGCGAAAAACGCCGAGGCTCTGAGGATACTGAACCAAAAGATGAAAACAAGGGAGATCGAGAAATACTACCTCTGCCTTGTTTACGGCAAGCCCAACAAGGACAGCGATATCCTTCGCGGATACCTGACGAAAAACGAGAGTAAAAACAAGGTCACGGTGCACAAAACCGAGGTCGAAGGCTCCAAGGAGATACGCACAAAGTACCGCGTCCTGTCCTTCGACGGCAAATACAGCCTTGTCGAGATCGAACTGCTGACCGGCAGAACCCACCAGATACGCGCGCATATGGCGAGCATCGGGCACCCTCTGGTCGGCGACAGCAAATACGGACGCAAAAAAGCGCCCGAGGGCTTCCCCTATCAGGCGCTTTACAGCTATAAATTAATTTTCAATTTCACCGAGGACTCAGGCTCGCTCAGCTATCTGAACGGCAGGGAGTTCGCGGTGAAAGACGTGTGGTTCA
>ONDL01000016.1 GCA_900316555.1 uncultured Eubacteriales bacterium
ATTTACAAGACTAAGGAGGAAATTTCCCATGGCAAGAGAAAAGTTTGAAAGAAATAAGCCGCACGTTAACATTGGTACTATCGGCCACGTTGACCACGGCAAGACCACACTCACCGCTGCAATCACAAAGGTTCTCAACCTCGAGGGCGACGCTGATTTCGTAGATTACGCGAACATCGATAAGGCTCCAGAGGAGAGAGAGCGTGGTATCACAATCAACACCGCTCACGTTGAGTACGAGACCGCTAACCGTCACTATGCTCACGTTGACTGCCCCGGCCACGCCGACTACGTTAAGAACATGATCACCGGTGCTGCGCAGATGGACGGCGCTATCCTCGTTGTTTCCGCTGCTGACGGTCCTATGCCCCAGACCAGAGAGCACATCCTGCTTTCCCGTCAGGTAGGCGTACCCTACATCGTTGTATTCATGAACAAGACTGACCAGGTTGACGACGAAGAGCTCCTCGAGCTCGTAGAGATGGAGATCCGTGACCTCCTCAACGAGTATGAGTTCCCCGGCGACGACACACCCATCATCAAGGGTTCTGCTTATCTTGCTCTTACCAGCGACTCCAAGGATCCCAAGGCTCCCGAGTATGCTTGCATCCACGAGCTCATGGCTGCTGTTGACGAGTTCATTCCTACTCCCGACCGTAAGGCTGATCTTCCCTTCCTTATGCCTGTCGAGGACGTATTCACCATCACCGGTCGTGGTACTGTTGCTACCGGTAGAGTTGAGAGAGGCCAGATCAAGACTTCCGAGTCTGTTGAGATCGTAGGTCTTACCGAAGAGAAGAGAACTGTTGTTGTTACAGGTCTTGAGATGTTCAGAAAGACTCTGGACTATGCTGAGGCTGGCGACAACGTAGGTGTACTTCTCCGTGGCGTTCAGAGAACCGAGATCCAGAGAGGTCAGGTTCTTGCAAAGCCCGGCACCATTCACCCCCACACCAAGTTCCGCGGCCAGGTTTACGTACTGACCAAGGACGAGGGCGGCCGTCATACTCCTTTCTTCAACAACTATCGTCCCCAGTTCTATTTCAGAACCACTGACGTAACCGGCACCATCTCCCTTCCCGAGGGCGTAGAGATGTGCATGCCCGGAGATAACGTTGAGATGGACGTTGAGCTTATCACTCCTATCGCTATCGAGGTAGGTCTCCGCTTCGCTATCCGTGAGGGCGGCAGAACTGTAGGCTCAGGCGCAGTTATCGCTATCAACGAGTAATTTTATTCAATGATTAAATAGGCAGTCTTGCTTTTGCAGGGCTGCCTTATTTACGGTAAAGGGGTTTTAAGAAAAATGGACAAACAAGCTATTTATGACGCCCGTAAACTCGGAAAGCCTAAAATGGTCGTACTCGGCATTCAGCATATGTTCGCCATGTTCGGCGCGACGATCCTTGTGCCGATGATTACAGGTCTTGACGTTTTAACAACCCTTCTCATGGCTGGTCTCGGCACCCTGCTCTTCCACTTCATCACAAAGTTCAAGGTTCCCGCGTTCCTCGGTTCGTCCTTCGCGTTCCTCGGCGGTTACGCCGCGGTAAAGGCGCTCGCTCCCGAAGGCGCAGACCCGAACACGATGCTGCCCTACGCATGTCTGGGCGTAGCCTGCGCGGGACTTGTTTATTTCATTCTCGCGGGCATTATCCGCGCCATCGGCGTACATAGAGTAATGAAGTTCTTCCCGCCCGTAGTAACAGGCCCGATCATCATCGCTATCGGTCTGGGGCTTGCACCCTCGGCGGTCTCGAACTGCACCACCAACTGGTTCCTCGCGATCGTAGCCCTCGCGGTCATCATCGTGTTCAACATCTGGGGCAAGGGAATGCTCAAGATAGTTCCGATCATTCTCGGACTTCTGATTTCCTACGCCGTCGGTCTGGTGCTCTACTTCATATCTCAGGCGAATCCCGATCTCATTCAGACAATGCCGTGGCTCTTCTCGGGCGGTTCGGTTCTCGACGATGCAGGCAACGTCACCTCGTATCTCCCGATTTTCGACTTCTCGGGCGTTCAGACTGTTGTTAATAACATCGCGAACGGCCAGATCTTCGGCGAGCAGGGTCTTATCGGTATTCCCGTTATCTGGAACAAGACGACCTTTGGCGGCATCGACTGGTCAAACGGCGCTGTGATCGCGTCCTCGATCATCGCTATCGTGCCGATTTCACTCGCGACAATGATGGAGCACATCGGCGACATCAGCGCGATCGGCTCAACCGTCGGCAGGAATTACATTCAGGATCCCGGTCTGCACCGCACCCTCATCGGCGACGGTCTCGCGACAACTCTCGCTTCGCTCTTCGGCGGCCCTGCAAACACAACCTACGGCGAGAACACCGGCGTGCTCGCGCTGACAAAGGTCTATGACCCGAGAGTAATCCGCATCGCGGCGATTTTCGCCTGCACCATCTCGTTCTTCCCGATCGTCGCGGCGCTCATCGGCTCGATCCCGAGCTGCATCATCGGCGGTATCTCCTTCGTGCTCTACGGAATGATTTCCGCTATCGGCGTGCGCAACGTTGTCGAGAACAAGGTCGACTTCACAAAGAGCCGCAACCTTATCGTAGCGGCGGTTATCCTCGTATGTGCTCTCGGTCTCGGTGCAAACACCGTCAGCTTCCCGATCGGCAGCGCTCAGATCACACTTTCACCTCTTGCGGTTGCTTCAATCGCGGGTATCGCGCTCAACGCGATCTTCCCCGGCAAGGACTTCAAGTTCATCACCAACGGCAAGGGCGAGAGAAAGTAAACTGTATAAAGCAAAACGGCAGGATTTCTCCTGCCGTTTTTTTTCGGGTGCGGGTGTCCCGACCCTAATTTTCAATTTTCAATTTTTCATTTTCAATTAAAAAAATCCGCCCTATCCTGAGATAAGGCGGAATTTTTTATAATTTATTTTACAACCTTCGCCATGAGCTCGTCACGGGTAAGACCGCTGTTGCGCGAGATCTCGTCGTTGGGAATAACTCTGAGTACCTTGCCGTTATAGCGCGATACCTTGACCGAAGCCTGCTTGCCGTCGATGTCGACAAACTCCTCGGTGTACTCCTCGTCGAGCGGAACCTGCTTGTCGAGAGCGAACTTCTCTGTGAGCGAGCCTGTGGGACAGAGCTGAACGCACAGACCGCAGTTGTTGCAGTTCGTCCGGTCAAGCGGCAGCGAGAACGCGGGGGATACGTCGGTGGTAAAGCCGCGTCCGAGCAGTCCGATAGAGGAGAGGTTCATGACCTCGCGGCAGGAACGCACGCACAGACCGCAGAGAATACACTTCGCTGTGTTTCTCTCGATGAAGGCATTCTCGTCGTGGGTGTACTTCTGGGGCATAACGCCCTTGAAGCGCTCGGGCATGATGTCGTAGCGCTGAGCGACCTTGAGCAGCTTGCACTTGAAGTACTCGCGGCAGCCGCACTCCAGGCAGCGCTTTGCTTCTTCCTGAGCTTCCTCCTCGGTGAAGCCGAGCGAAACCTCGTCGAAGTTCTTGTTTCTCACCTCGGGAGCGAGCACCTTCGGGTTGAGTCTGCTCTTCTGCTCGCGGTCGGAGTAGTCGATAGTGCTCTCGTCGCGCTTGCTGATGTAGGGAACGCGTGTGTCGAGCGCCTGACCGTTGAGGAACGCGTCAACTGCTCTTGCGCAGCGGTCAGCCTCGCCGATAGCCTCGATAGCGATGGACGCGCCTCTGTTTGTGGCGTCGCCGATAGCGAATACGCCTTCGATGTCTGTGGTGAAGAAGTCGGGGTCAGCCTCGATGTTGCCGCGGTTGTTGAGAGTAAGCTCCGAAACGTCCTCGGCGACGAGCTTCTGGCCGATAGCGAGGATAACGCTGTCGAGCTCGATTTCCTCGGTCTTGCCCTCGATCGGAACAGGCTTGCGTCTGCCCGAAGCGTCAGGCTCGCCGAGCTCCATAAGCTGGAGGGTAACTGACTTGAGCTTGCCGTTCTCGCCGTTGAAGGAGAGCGGGTTGGTGAGGAACTTGTAGGTTACGCCCTCTTCCTCAGCCTCGTCGATCTCGAGCTTGTCGGCAGGCATCTCGTTGCGTGTTCTTCTGTAGATAACGTAAACCTCTTTCGCGCCGAGACGGACAGCGGTACGGCAGGCGTCCATAGCGGTGTTGCCGCCGCCGCAGATAGCTACCTTCTCGCCGATCTCGGGAGCGTTGCCCTTGATAACGGCTCTGAGGAAGTCGATACCGCCGTATACGCCCTCAAGATCCTCGCCGGGAGTGCGCATAGAGCTTGACTTCCAAGCGCCGACTGCAACGATGACCGCGTCGTTCTGCTCCTTGAGTGACTTGATGGTGAAGTCACGGCCGAGCTTTACGTTGTTGACGAGCTTTACGCCCGCCTTCTCGATGATGGCGATCTCCTTGTCGAGAACCTCCTTGGGAAGTCTGTACTGGGGAATGCCGTAGCGGAGCATACCGCCCATCTTGTCCATCATGTCATAAACGGTTACGCTGTGACCCATGATGGTGAGGTAGTAAGCCGCTGTAAGACCCGCGGGGCCGCCGCCGATTACCGCAACGGTCTTGCCTGAGGCGGGCTTGCACTCGGGTACATAGCTGTCGGACTTGAGGTCCATGTCAGCCGCGAACGCCTTGAGCTGAGCTATGTTGATAGGCTCCTCGACGTTCTTTCTTCTGCACGCCTTCTCGCAGGGGTGCGGACAAACGCGTCCGATGGATGCCGGAAGCGGGATTTTATTCTTGATGAGCTTGATAGCCGCGTCGTATTCGCCGTTTGCGATCAGACCGACATAGCCCTGACAGTCAGTCTTAGCAGGGCAGTTGAGCTGGCAGGGAGCAACGCAGTCGCCGTCGTGGGCGGACATGAGCAGCTCCATGGCGATCTTTCTGGACTGGACAACGCGCTCGCTCTCTGTGTTGACGACCATGCCCTCGCTTACCTTAGCGGAGCAGGAACGGAGAAGCTTCGGGATTCCCTGAGCCTCAACGACGCACAGACCGCACGCGCCGTAAACCTCGACAGCCTCGTCATAGCAGAGGGTCGGAATGTAGATATCCGCAAGACGGGCAGCTTCCAGAATGGTTGAGCCCTCGGGAGCCTGAACCGCCTTGCCGTTAATTGTTAAATTTACCATGTTCATACCCCTCCTTATTCCTTAACGATTGCGCCGAAACGGCAGGAGCTGTAGCACTTGCCGCACTTGATGCACTTTTCGGTGTTAATAACATGGGGATTCTTGACTGTGCCCGAAATAGCGTTTACGGGGCAGTTTCTCGCGCAGAGCGTACAGCCCTTGCACTTGTCGGCGATGATCCTGTATTCGATCAGGTCGCTGCACTCGCCCGCGGGACACTTCTTGTCCTTGATGTGGGCTTCGTACTCGTCCCTGAAGTATTTGATAGTTGTGAGAACGGGGTTGGGAGCAGTCTGACCGAGACCGCAGAGCGCGCCGTCCTTGATGGAGTAGCACAGCTCCTCGAGCAGCTCGATGTCGCCTTCCTTGCCCTCGCCCTTGGTGATTCTCTCGAGCATCTCGAGCATGCGCTTTGTGCCGATACGGCAGTGAATGCACTTTCCGCAGCTCTCCTTGGCTGTGAAGTCGAGGAAGAACTTAGCCATGCCGACCATGCAGGTGCTCTCGTCCATGACGACCATACCGCCGGAGCCCATGATAGCGCCTGTCGCACCGAGAGCCTTGTAGTCGATAACGGTGTCGATGAGGTCTGACGGGATACAGCCGCCGGAAGGACCGCCCATCTGGACAGCCTTGAAGGGCTTGTCGGTCTTCATGCCGCCGCCGATGTCGAAGATAACGTCGCGCAGCGTCTTGCCCATCGGGATCTCAACAAGACCAGAGCGCTTTACCTTACCTGTAACGGCGAATACCTTGGTGCCCTTTGAGCCCTCGGTACCCATAGCCGCGAACGCCTCGCCGCCGTTGTTGATGATCCACGCTACGTTAGCGAAGGTCTCGACGTTGTTGATATTTGAAGGCTTTCTCCAGAAGCCCGACTGTGCCGGGAACGGAGGCTTGAGTCTGGGCATACCTCTGTGACCCTCGAGGCTCTCGATAAGAGCGGTCTCCTCACCGCATACGAACGCGCCCGCGCCCGCCTTGATGGTGAAGTCACATGAGAAGCCGGTGCCGAAGATGTTCTCGCCGATGATGCCCTTGTCCTTAGCCTGAGCGATAGCGTTCTTGAGGCGCTTGATCGCGAGAGGATACTCGGCGCGGACGTATACTACAGCGTGCTTCGCGCCGATAGCGTAAGCGCCGATGAGCATGCCCTCGATGAGGTTGTGGGGGTCGGACTCGATTACCGCTCTGTCCATGAACGCGCCGGGATCGCCCTCGTCGGCGTTACAGATGAGGTATTTCTCGTCGCCCGCGCTCTGACGTGCGGCGTTCCACTTGAACCATGTCGGGAAACCTGCGCCGCCTCTGCCAGCGAGACCCGAGGTCTTGATGATCTCGATGACTTCTTCGGGGCTGAGCTCGCAGAGAGCCTTTTTCAGAGCGGTATAACCGCCCGCGTTTGTGTAGGCGTCGATCTGCTCGGGGTTGATAACGCCGCAATTGCGCAGCGCGATTCGTGTCTGCTTGGAGAGGAATTCGCTGTCCTCCTCGGTAACAACGAGGTTTTCGACAGCCTTTACGTCGCCGCTCTCAACGAAGGAAGCGATAGCGGCAGCGTCGTTTTCGCTGACCTTTACGAGCCTTGTGAGGTTGTTGTCATCGTCGTAGATGTCAACGATGGGCTCGAGGTAGCACATGCCGATACAGCCCGTGATGGACACGTCGGCGGGATTTACGTTGGCGGCTAAAAGCGCCTTTCTTACCTTTTCGGCGCCCGCGGCGATACCGCAGGAGCCCTGACCGATTACGATTCTCACTGCTGTGCCGCCTCCCTTAACTCCTTGAGGATTTTCTTTGTTTTGTCGGGTGTGAGGCTGCCGTATGTATCCTCGTTGATCATCATAACGGGGGAGAGTGAGCAGCAGCCCAGACAAGCTACGCACTTGAGCGAGAACAGGCCGTCCTCAGTGGTCTGGCCGTCCTCGATGCCGAGCTCGTCCTTGATTGTCTGCAGAATCAGCTCGGATGAGTTGACGTGGCAGGCGGTGCCCTGACAGAGCATGATCAGATACTTGCCGACGGGCTCGAATCTGAACTGTGTGTAGAAGGTACCTACGCCCATGATCTCGGAGGTGGCGATGCCTGTTTTCTCCGAAATCAGCTCAATGGCCTCGCGGGGCAGATAGCCGTAAATATCCTGTGTGTTTTGCAAAATGGTAATCAGGCTGCCCTTGACGGAAGCGTACTCGGCGAGAACGCCGTCGAGAAGGGACAGATCAACTGTTTTTTTATCCATTTACAAACCTCCATTCCCAAATTTCATAATTACTCCTATTATACAGTATTTATGCGCTGATTGCAAGAATTAGTTTGCCTAATTTTGTTTCCAGCCCATGCGACTTAATAGTAAAATTGTCAGGTTTTGTCATGTATATTTATTAGCCGGCAGCGGCAGGCCCGCGTTTTCCGTCAACTTACTTTTCGTCCGCTGAAAATTCTCTGTCGATAAAGCCGAGATAATCCCTGTGGTACATCTCGGGCTTTTCCTCAACGTACCAGTCAAATTCCTCTTTGATACCCTTGCCGAGCGGCGTAAGCTCGGGCATAAGCGCCTGCTGCTTCGTGACGTCGAGGTAGTAGTGGTAGGGGTGGAAGGGGAAGTAGTCGCGGACGGTGAAGTTGTCGTCGACGCGCACGAGCACGGGCTCCCTGTCCGCCGCTTTGTAACACAGCTCAGCCCACTCCTTGACCGAAATCATCTCGGGGTTGCCGACGTTGAAAACGCGGTTCCCGGGGTGCTCGTTGAGTATGATATCCATAAAGCGGCAGAGGTCGCGGACGTTGAAAAACTGCAGCCAGCGGTCAGACTCGGGGATAAAGAACCGCCTGTCCGAGAGCGCGCAGTCAAAGACGAACGGCGCTCTGTATATGGTTTCGTACTTGCCGTAGAGGTATGGCGGGCGGAGGATATACGCCCCGGGCACGCGCTCGCGCAGAGCGTTCTCGGCGGCGATCTTGTTTGTGCCGTAGTCGCCCCAGACAGAGTTCGCGCCGAGCTCCTGTTCCTCAGTGAAGGGCTGAGGGTTCGTCTCGGGGTATACAGCGCTCGAGCTGATGAGAACGAAGTCGTCGAACTCTCCGAGGGCGTTGAGCAGCGCGGTCACGTGGCCGCCCGAGTAGGCGCAGATGTCGAGCACCGCGTCGAAGTGAATGTCTTTCAGCTCGTCAGTGAGGTTGAAGCGGTCAGCTTGAATGAGCTTGACGCCGTCGACCTGTTCGCGGCTTCCGCGGTTGAGCACATAGACCTCGTCGCCGTTTTTGACGAAATACTCCGCCGTGAAGCGGCTGACAAAGTTGGTTCCGCCCGTAACAAGAATTTTTCTCATAAATACCTCCAATATGTTAAAATAAAACAGCGGCGCAGAAGCGTCGCTGTCAGTTTACTCAAATTTAATGTCGCCTTCGTATTTTTTCTTAAAAATATCGAACAGCTTGTCCAAAAGTTCCTCGTCCTCAATGCTGAGGTACTCCTCGGTTTCGTCGTCGATCGGGTTGATTTTGAGGATAACGACCTCGTCGGCGTCCTCGTTGTTTTCAATCAGAACGATGTACTCCTCGCCCTCATATTCAACGATGTCGAGAAACTCGAACTCCATTTCATTGCCTTCCTCGTCCTCGAGGGTAATCAGCGGAGCTTCGTTCTCCATCTCTTCCATCAGGATCTCGTCAGCCATATGTTCCTTCCTTTCCAAAGGCTCAGCCTTCTTTTAGTAATATCAGTATATCACAGAAATGTCAAAAGTCAAGTGTTTTTGCGGCAGGCACCGCCGTGGTCATATCTTCTTCTCAAACTCGCTTCTGCATTTCGGGCAGCGGACGTTGTGTCTGCCCTTGATATTTTTCACGCGCAGCTGCGCCTTGCAGACGGGGCATTTGAGGTAGCGGTAGTCCTTGCGGTCGCGAATGCGCTTGTATGTTAATTGTACCCAATTTTTGACGGGTTCATACACCTTCTGAAATCTGCGGTTCTCGGCGGAGCGCATTGTGACGTTGCGCGAGAGCATGCGGAAGATAAACAGCGCGACGAGCAGAAGCTGAACCACCATTATAATATAGTGAGCCAGACGGTTGAAAACAAAGATGTTGACCGTCCAGATAACGAACGACAGCACGAGGATAAAGCCGTTCAGTGAGTCCATGCCGTACCTGCCCTGCATGAACATCATGAACTTCTCGAAAAAGTTACGCATAGCAGCTCCTTAATTATGAATATAGTCCGCCGCGAAGTAGACGTAGTTGAGGTCGCCGACTACGGCGGTGTGTTCGGTCTTTACTACGATGGTTTTGCGCTGAGCTTTTGTCATTTCGAGGACAAAGCCGCCCGCGTCGAGCGTTTCGGGAGTCGCGCCCGTCTTTTCGAGGAACTCCTCCATGGTGTAGACCTCGGAGTTGTAGCCCTCAAAGAGGTGAAGCTGCTCGAAGTCGATCAGGCGGTAGGGGTCGTCGATCAGCTCGATGCCGATGTCGACGTTCACCAGCTTATCTATATAATACGGCGCGTCGCCGAGGAACATTCCCGTTTTGTACGCACCGATCGAAACCGTCAGGTCGGAGTTCACGGCAATCTGGGCAACTCCCGTGTCGCCGTTGATTCCGCTGTTGATGTCGGCGGAGATAACAAAGGCGCTGCAGGCGTTTATCGCTTCGATCGCGAGCCTGATGTCGTCCCTTACCTCGCCCTTGAAGCCGGTGCCGAGAATGCAGTCGACGACGATGTCATAGCCCTCAAAGGGCGCGGGAATATTGATATTTCCTTCCTCGCAGCCCATACCCATAGCGGTGCGGTAGTAGTATAGTCCGTCGGTCGAGAACTTGTCGCTCAGGCGGAAAACGGTCGGTGTGATGCCGTTTTGCAGCAGGATACACGCGAGGGCATATCCGTCGCCGCCGTTGTTGCCCGAGCCGCAGACTATCGCGACCCTGCCGACGAATTTAACTGAGTTATATATTCCCTGCGCGGCTCGGCGCATGAGCTCCGCTGAGGAAACGCGCTTAGCGATTGTTTCGGCGTCGCTGCGGCGCATATTGTCAACTGTTACTACGGGAGGAAGCATGAAATTCTCCTTTACAAATTAATCCTGAGCCGCCTCATAAGCGACCCTTGCGCTGTCAACGTCGGGCGTGCAGTACAGCTCGATAAGCTTTACGTGCAAAAACAAATCGTCAAACAGCGTTAGCAGCTTGACCATGTTTTCCTTATTATCAGGCAAAAGCGTCGCCTCCATGAGCTGGCGTATCTGCTTTGCGGGTGTGGTGATCCCGGCTATGTTTTCCTCTCCGCGCTTGAGCACGTAGACCGCCTTTATCGGCGAAACCATGTTGCAGCCGATGTCCGACTTGCCCATCCACGGCGTCGAGCATACGTAGTATTTATCGTGGATCTTGCGGATAAGCGGCTTGTCGTCGTTTATCATCGTGACCCTGTCGCCGAAATATCTGCGCCAGTTCGCGGTGTGGGTTGACTTTCCCGTGCCGCTCAGAGCGGTGAAGAGGTAGCCCTCTCCGTCAAGCTCGAGGCTCGAGGAGTGGAAGAAGCAGCCGTTGTAGCCGCTGAGCACTTCGCGGCTGATTTTGGTCAGCACGAGCGCGTCCTCGGCGAGATAGGGCAGACAGGGCGTTTTTGATTTTTCTATATAAGCCTCGATCTCCTCCCTGCTGACCGACGCGTCAAACTCGTACTCCGCACTGTCGCAGAGGAATGGCTGCAGGCGTTTTTCGGTCTGCTTTGTGACGGGGTCAATAAGGATAGGAAGCTCGGCGATTTTATATACGGGCATAAAATTCTCCTTTGGCGGCGCGCGCCTTTTCTAATGATATATTTTACCCTTTTCACGGCTGTTTGTCAATCGCTCAGACCCCTTGGCGGCTGACAGTTCGGCAGGCGGGGGTAAATTCGTACCTTTCAGGAGAGCAATATTTCCATACACGGCGTCGGGCGTATCTTTTGGGCAAAAAAATAAACTCCGCGAGCAAATTATTCTCACAGAGCATTAACAATTAAAAAAGTGTTAAAATTTTATTGGAAATTCGTCAAAACTACTTGACAACTACCCTTTGGGAGAGTAAAATAGTAAAATGTACCATAATGGGGTTATGTACCGAAAGGCACGGATTTTTTCTGAAAAAAACCTTTTATCAAGGGGATATTATCACAAAAAATCCATTCTGTCAAGTGACTTTTCGTATCTTTTTTCGGGCGGTCATTTCAGTGATTTCAAAGCCCCGTTGTGACGAGAAAAAAAGAAGGAGTGTGGATACGCATATGGTTAATGTCAAACCCGTAAAGCTGGGCAATACCGAGCGCATGAGCTTCGGTAAAATTGATGAAGTAATCGATATGCCGAACCTTATCGAGGTTCAGAAGGCTTCCTACAAGTGGTTCCTTGAGGAAGGTCTCAAGGAGGTATTCAGGGACGTCTCGGGTATCACCGATTACCAGGACAACCTTGTGCTCGACTTTATTGACTATAAGCTCGATGTCGACCATCCCAACTACAGTGTCATCGAATGTAAGGTGCGTGACGCGACGTTCTCCGCCGCGCTCAGAGTTACCGCGCGTCTGCTCAATAAATCGACAGGCGAAATCAAAGAAAGCAACGTATTCATGGGTGACTTCCCGCTGATGACTCCCAGCGGCACCTTCGTGATCAACGGCGCGGAGCGCGTCATCGTATCACAGCTCGTCCGTTCGCCGGGCGTGTACTACAAGATGGATCACGACAAAACAGGTAAGAAGCTCTATTCGACCACCGTTATCCCTAACCGCGGCGCGTGGCTCGAGTACGAGACCGACATCAACGACGTATTTTATGTCCGCATAGACAAGAACAGAAAGCTGCCCGTCACCTCCTTTATCAGAGCGCTCGGCCTCGGCACCGACGCTGAGATCCTCGACTACTTCGGCGACGACGAGAGAATCAAGGCGACCATCGAGAAGGATCAGGCTCACAACACAGAAGAGGGTCTTATCGAGGTCTACAAGAAGCTGCGTCCGTCGGAGCCTCCCACGGTCGAGAGCGCCCAGACACATGTCAACAATCTGTTTTTCGACGAGAACCGCTACGATATGTCGCGCGTCGGCAGATATAAATACAACAAGAAGCTCGGCATCGCCAACCGCCTCGAGGGCAATGTCCTCGCGGAGCCGCTCGCTAATCCCCGCACAGGCGAGGTGCTCGCTCTCAGAGATGAGAAGCTCAGCAAGGCGAAGGCTCTCGAGATCGAGAACGCGGGCGTTACCGTCGCTTATGTAAAGAACGCCGAGGGCGAGACCGTCAAGGTCATCTCCAACGGCATGGTAGATATCGGCTGCTACGTTGACTTCGACGCTGAGGAGGAGTGCGGCGTAAAGGAAAACGTCCGTTTCGACGTTCTCTGCGAGATACTCGACGCTGCTCAGAACGAGGACGAACTCAAGAGCATGCTCCGCGAGCGCGTAAATGAACTCGTGCCCAACTACATCACCGTTGAGGACATCTTCGCGACCATCAACTACCTCAACTGCGTTGCCCACGGCGTCGGCAACACCGACGACATCGATAACCTCGGCAACCGCCGTATCCGCTGCGTAGGCGAGCTGCTTCAGAACCAGTTCCGCATCGGCTTCTCAAGACTCGAGAGAGTTGTCCGCGAGAGAATGACAACCCAGTCACAGGACATGGAGAATCTCTCACCCAACTCACTTATCAATATCCGTCCCGTAACCGCGGCAATCAAGGAATTCTTCGGATCCTCGCCGCTGTCACAGTTCATGGACCAGACAAACCCGCTCGCCGAGCTGACCCACAAGCGCCGTCTTTCGGCACTCGGCCCCGGCGGTCTCTCGCGAGACAGAGCGAGCTTCGAGGTTCGTGACGTTCACTACACCCACTACGGCCGCATGTGTCCTATCGAGACCCCTGAAGGACCCAACATCGGTCTGATCTCCTACCTCGCGTCCTTTGCGAAGATCAACAAGTACGGCTTTGTCGAGGCTCCCTTCCGCAAGATCGACAAGGAAACCGGCATTGTCACCGAAGAGGTCGTCTACATGACCGCGGACGTTGAGGATAACTACTACGTAGCGCAGGCGAACGAGCCGCTCGACGAGAACGGCAGATTCGTACATTCCAAGGTCGTAGGCCGTTACCGCGACGAATTCGTCGAGCTTCCCGCGGCGCGCTTTGACTACATGGACGTTTCTCCTAAGATGGTTGTATCCGTCGCTACGGCTATGATCCCCTTCCTTGAAAACGACGACGCGAACCGTGCTCTGATGGGCGCGAACATGCAGCGTCAGGCTGTTCCGCTTCTCCGCTCGGAGGCTCCTATCGTCGGCACCGGCATGGAGTACAAGGCAGGCACCGACTCGGGCGTCTGCATTCTCGCTGAGGGCGACGGTATCGTCATGAGCGTCGACGCGAGAAATATCCGCGTTCAGTACGACGACGGCAATGTCAAGGATTACGAAGTTATCAAGTTCCTCCGCTCCAACCAGGGCACCTGCTTCAACCAGCGCCCGATCGTTGAGAGAGGACAGAGAGTAAAGGCAGGCGACGTGCTTGCCGACGGTCCCGCCACCGAAAACGGCGAAATCGCCCTCGGCAAGAACGCCCTCATCGGCTTCATGACCTGGGAAGGCTACAACTACGAGGACGCGGTTCTCCTCAACGAGAAGATCGTCCGCGACGACGTTTACACCTCTATCCACATTGAGGAGTACGACACCGAGGCGCGCGACACCAAGCTCGGCCCCGAGGAGATCACACGCGATATCCCCAACGTCGGCGACGACGTGCTCAAGTACCTCGACGAGAACGGTATTATCCAGATCGGCTCAGAGGTAAAGGCTGGCGATATCCTCGTAGGTAAGGTAACTCCCAAGGGCGAAACAGAGCTCACCGCCGAGGAAAGACTGCTCCGCGCAATCTTCGGCGAAAAGGCGAGAGAGGTCAGAGATACCTCCCTCCGCGTACCCCACGGCGAACAGGGTACTGTTGTCGACGTAAAGGTATTCACCCGTTCGGACAGCCGCAACGAGCTGCAGCCCGGCGTCAAAGAGGTAGTAAGAGTTTACCTCGCGCTCAAGCGCAAGATCAGCGTCGGCGACAAGATGGCGGGCCGCCACGGAAACAAGGGCGTCGTTTCGCGTATTCTCCCCGTTGAGGATATGCCCTTCCTGCCCGACGGTACTCCGCTCGACATCGTACTCAACCCCCTCGGCGTACCTTCCCGTATGAACATCGGTCAGGTTCTCGAGGTTCACCTCGGCTACGCCGCAAAGGCGCTCGGCTGGAAGATTATGACTCCCGTATTCGACGGCGCTCACGAAGGCGATATCTTCGAGGCGCTCAAGGACGCGGGCTACAGTGAGGACGGCAAGACCACCCTCATCGACGGCAGAACGGGCGAGCCCTTCGATAACCCCGTAACCGTCGGATACATGTACTACCTCAAGCTCCATCACCTCGTTGACGAAAAGATCCACGCGCGTTCAACAGGTCCCTACTCCCTCGTTACCCAGCAGCCTCTCGGCGGTAAGGCGCAGTTCGGCGGACAGCGCTTCGGTGAGATGGAAGTTTGGGCACTCGAGGCTTACGGCGCGGCTTACACCCTGCAGGAGATCCTCACGGTCAAGTCGGACGACGTTGTCGGACGTGTCAAGACCTACGAGGCTATCGTCAAGGGTCAGAATATCCCCGCTCCGGGAATCCCCGAGTCCTTCCGCGTACTCATCAAGGAGCTTCAGTCACTGTCGCTCGACGTAAGAGTGCTCGACGAGCAGGGTGAGGAAATCGACATCAAGCAGAAGTTCGAGGAGGACGAGGACATCGCCGACGCGGCGGGTACCGAGTTCGACGAGGACAGCGTTATGACCTCCATGGACGGCTACACCCTCGACGAGGGCGGAGAAGAAGGCAACATGTTTGACGATTCTCTTGCCGACGAGGAGTCTGACGACGACGGCTACTTTGACTTCGACGACTTCGGCACAGACGAGCTTTAATAGGGAGGCAGAATAAATGATAGACAACAACGTTTTTGATTCAATTAAAATCGGACTTGCTTCCCCTGATCAAATCAGAGAGTGGTCATACGGCGAGGTAACCAAGCCCGAAACCATCAACTACCGCACACTCAAGCCCGAGAGAGAGGGTCTGTTCTGCGAGAGGATCTTCGGCCCGACAAAGGACTGGGAGTGCCACTGCGGTAAGTACAAGAGAATCCGCTTCAAGGGTAAGATCTGCGACCGCTGCGGCGTTGAGGTCACCCGTTCCAAGGTAAGACGCGAGCGCATGGGTCACATCGAGCTTGCCGCGCCCGTATCTCACATCTGGTATTTCAAGGGCACACCCTCGCGTATCGCCCTTATGCTTGACATTTCCCCGAAGGTGCTCGAGAACGTGCTCTACTTCTCGCAGTACATCGTAACGGATCCCGGCGACTGCCGCGACCTCGCCAAGTATCAGGTGCTCTCCGAGAGCGAGTACAACGATATGCGCGAGAAATACGAGGACGACTTCGAGGCCGGAATGGGCGCTGAGTCCATTCAGAAGCTGCTCGCCGAGATCGACCTCGAAAAGCTCTCGGCTGAGCTCCACGAGGAGCTCGAGGGCGTGACCGGACAGAAGAGAGTCCGCATTCTCAAAAGACTCGACGTAGTAGAGAGCTTCCGCATCTCGGGCAACCGTCCCGAGTGGATGATCCTCGACGTAGTTCCGGTAATTCCGCCCGATATCCGCCCGATGGTACAGCTCGACGGCGGCCGCTTCGCGACCTCCGACCTCAACGACCTCTACCGTCGTGTTATCAACAGAAACAACCGTCTTAAGAAGCTCCTCGAGCTCAACGCTCCCGAAATCATTATCCGCAACGAGAAGCGCATGCTCCAGGAGTCCGTAGACGCACTTATCGACAACGGCAGACGCGGCAGACCCGTAACAGGCCCGAACAACCGCGCGCTCAAGTCGCTCTCCGATATGCTCAAGGGTAAGCAGGGACGCTTCCGTCAGAACCTTCTCGGTAAGCGTGTCGACTACTCGGGTCGTTCGGTTATCGTCGTAGGCCCTGAGCTGAAGATCTATCAGTGCGGCCTGCCCAAGGAGATGGCTCTCGAGCTGTTCAAGCCCTTCGTAATGAAGCGCCTCGTTGAGACAAAGGCAGAGCAGAACATCAAGTCCGCGCGCAAGGCGGTCGAGAGAGCCAAGGAGAACGTCTGGGACGCTCTCGAGGTCGTAATCAAGGGTCACCCCGTAATGCTCAACCGTGCGCCAACCCTTCACCGTCTGGGTATCCAGGCGTTCGAGCCGGTGCTCGTAGAGGGCAGAGCCATCAAGCTCCATCCGCTGGTATGTACCGCGTTCAACGCTGACTTCGACGGCGACCAGATGGCGGTTCACGTACCGCTTTCCGCAGAGGCTCAGGCTGAGGCGCGCTTCCTCATGCTCGCGGCAGGCAACCTGCTCAAGCCCTCCGACGGTCAGCCCGTAGCGGTTCCGACTCAGGATATGATCCTCGGTTCCTACTACCTCACCCTCGACAAGGACGGCGAGCGCGGCGAAGGCAAGGTATTCCGCAACGTCGACGAGGTCATGATGGCGTACCAGACAGGCGTCATCGAGCTTCACTCCAAAATCAAGGTTCGCCGCGAGCTTGAGATCGACGGCGAAATCAGGACCGGCATCGTGGATACCACGATCGGCAAGATTATTTTCAACAATCCCATTCCGCAGGATCTGGGCTTTGTAGACAGAAGCAATCCCGAGAACCTGTTCAAATTTGAGGTCGATTTCTTGGTCGGCAAGAGCGGACTCAAGAAGATCATCGACGCGTGCATCAAGAAGCACGGCACCGCACGCACAAGCATGCTCCTCGACGACATCAAGGCGCAGGGCTACAAGTACTCCACCAAGGGCGCTATCACCGTTGCGGTATGCGACGCGGTTATCCCGCCCGAGAAGAAGGAAATCATCGCCGCCGCCGAGAAGGAAGTCGACGAGATCCGCGAGGAATACATGCTCGGTCTGCGTTCCGATGAGGAGCGTTACGAGGAGATCCTCAAGATCTGGAACCAGGCTACCGAGGACGTAACCAACAAGCTGCAGGGCAACCTCGACCGCTACAACCCCATCTTCATGATGGCGGATTCAGGTGCGCGTGGTAGTATGAGCCAGATCCGTCAGCTCGCCGGTATGCGCGGACTTATCGCGAATACCTCCGGTAAGACGATCGAAATTCCTATCCGAGCCAACTACCGTGAAGGCCTTAACATTCTCGAATACTTCATCTCCTCGCGTGGTGCGCGTAAGGGTCTTGCCGATACCGCGCTCCGTACCGCCGACTCGGGTTACCTGACCCGACGTCTTGTCGACGTATCGCAGGAGGTTATTATCCGCGACGAGGACTGCGGCACCACCGAAGGCGTCGAGATCTTCGACATCGTCGCGAGCGGCTCCAACGTCATCGAGCCTCTCCGTGAGCGTCTGCTCGGCAGATACCTGCTCGACGACTTCTGCGATTCCAACGGCAACGTACTCGTTTCCAAGGACGTAATGATGGGCGACAGCGAGGCTGACATCATCGTTGAGTCCGGCGTCAAGAGCATCAAGATCCGTTCCGTACTGTCCTGCCGCGCAAAGCACGGCGCATGCCGCAAGTGCTACGGCGCGAACCTTGCGAACCGCATGCCCGTAACAGTCGGTGAGGCTGTAGGTATCATCGCGGCCCAGTCCATCGGCGAGCCCGGTACACAGCTTACCATGCGTACCTTCCATACAGGCGGCGTCGCGGGCGGCGAGGATATCACACAGGGTCTTCCGCGTGTTGAGGAGCTCTTTGAGGCGAGACGTCCCAAGAGCCTCGCGATCATCAGTGAGATCGACGGTGAGGTGCGTTTCGAGGAGATCAAGAACGCGCGTCACGCCGTTATCTACAACAAGGAAACAGGCGACGAGAGAACCTACCTGATTCCCTTCGGCTTCCGCGTAAAGGTCATGGAGGGCGACCAGATCCGCAAGGGTGACAAGATCACCGACGGTGCTGTCAACCCCCACGACATTCTCGACATTCTCGGCCCCGAGGCTGTTATGAACTACCTCATTTCCGAGGTACAGATGACATACCGCCTGCAGGGTGTTGAGATCAACGACAAGCACATCGAGGTCATCGTACGTCAGATGATGCGCAAGGTCAGAGTCGACGACGCGGGCGACACGGGATTCCTCTCGGGTCAGACCTACGACAAGAACGACGTGCTCTACGAGAACGAGCAGATCAAGAAGCGCGTTGCGGCAGGCGAGGAAGGCCTCAGAGAGGCTACCTTCACCCAGCTGCTCCTCGGTATCACCAAGGCGGCGCTCGCTACCGACAGCTTCATGTCCGCGGCTTCCTTCCAGGAGACCACCCGTGTACTCACCGAGGCTGCCATCAAGGGTAAGGCGGATCCGCTCGTAGGCCTCAAGGAGAACGTAATCATTGGTAAGCTCATTCCCGCGGGAACAGGCATGCCGCGTTACTCCAAGGTTCAGCTCGAGAACACTGCCGAAGCGGCAGACGAGTCCTTTGACGAGACAAACGTAATCTAAATCATAACGCCCGCGGATTTCCGCGGGCGTTTTTGCAATAAAGGTGATCATATGTTCCCGAAATTCCGCCGTCAGCGAATCCCGAGGCTTGAGCCCGCGACGCTGACAGAGCTAAAGCAGTACATCGACAGCCGTCTTAATCTTCCCGAAGAAGCGGCAGCCGCCGACGAACCCGCGGACTTCTCTCCGCAGCCGTCGCAGCGGTTTGAAAGTGAGAGAACAAGCGCGCCCAAGGCGGGCGGAACACATGCCCTGAATTCCGCGCAGATGCCGGGTGCGGCGTCAATCAGCCTGAGCGACGCGCAGATGCCGGGCGCGGCGTCAATCAGCCTGAGCGACGCTCTCAGCGGAATGGACGAGAGTTTTTCCGAGATGGTTCTGCGCAAGATCGACGAGCGCGGAATGACCGACGCACAGTGCTACAAGAAGGCTGAGATCGACCGCAAGCTGTTCTCGAAGCTGCGCGGAAACCGCCTCTACAAGCCGAGCCGCCAGACGGCTGTAGCGCTTGCTGTGGCGCTTGAGCTGAGTCTTGAGGAAACGAAGAAGCTGCTCATGAAGGCAGGCTTCGCGCTCTCGCACAGCAGCAAGTTTGACATAATAATCGAATACTTCATCAGCCGCGGCAACTACAACCGCTTTGAGATCAACGAGGCGCTGTACGAGTTCGACCAACAGCTGATATAATTAAAGGCTCCGCGCTTGCGGAGCCTTTGTTGTATGTATTATAAATCGATATCAAATATGCAGTAGTCGGACGCGTTGATCACGAGGGTGCCGTCATGCTCGGACTTCTGCGGAATCCTCGCGCCGTAGTTGCGGTGAATGTGACCGTGCATGAACAGCTTTGGCCTGTACTTCTCGAGCAGCTTGTTGAAGCAGTCAAAGCCGCGGTGGGTGATGGTGTCAAAGTCGTTCAGGTGCCGCGCGGGACAGTGGGTGACGAGTACGTCAAAGCCCTTGTGGAAGTGGATTTTAGGCCAGAGCCTGAAAATCCGCCTTTTCATCTCGCGCTCGGTGTACATGTACTGACCGTCTCTGTAGCGGAACGAGCCGCCCAGTCCGACAAAGCGGATACCCTTGTACTCGTAGAACTTGTCGTCGATACAGACGCAGCCCTCGGGCTCGCGCTTGAAGTGGTCGTCGTGGTTTCCGTGTATGTAGAGCAGAGGGACGTTCATCATCGTCACCAGAAACTCCAGATATTCCTCTCTGAGGTCTCCGCAGCCGATGATGAGCTCAACGCCCTCGACCTTATCGGGTGAGAAAAAGTCGTACAGCGACTTTGACTCTATGTCGGAAACGGCAAGGATCCTCATGACTCAACCGCCTCCGTTTCCTGAGCCTCACCGCCTTGTGCAGCTTCCCGGGTGTCGTCGGCGGCTTCCTGAGCGGGTTCAACGCCCGCGGTGTCAACGGTTGCCTTGCCCATCTCGTTGAGGTCGCCGTACTGCGGTATCGTGCCGATCACGTTCTCGACGAGGTAGTCCATGCTGATGATCTGGTCGAGAGCGAGCGATTTCTGACCCGCGCCGATAATCTCGCCGTTCTGCTTTGTCAGCGGAGTGAGGAAGGGGGTGCAGACGTTCTGAATGATTCCGTCGCGCAGGAAATCCGCGAAGCGTTTGGAGGCGCGCTCCATTTTGGGCGCGTAAACAACGTCGACAACTCCTGCGGACATACCCCAGTAGTAGTTTAGCGCCTTGTTGCTCTCCTGATACTCCTCCTGCATGGTCTTGTTGAGGAAGCGGCGGAGGATCTGCTCGTAGTAAACGCCCCATTTCCAGACGGGGTTGGCGATAAGCTCCGAGCGTTCGCCGTTGATGTAGGACAGACCGTAGATTTCGCGGTCGTCCTCGCGGAAGCGCGCGGTGTCCTGAGATGAGATATAGTGAATGCCCTGCTCGACGAGCTTCATAGCCGCGGCTCTTGCGCCGTCGACAGCCGACCACTCGAGGTATACCTTAGCGCGCGGGTTTGCCATCTGAGCGCCGAGGGCAAAGGCGTTGATCGCGGCGATCTGACCGTAGATCGGGTAGTCGCAGACGTAGCCCAGCTTGTCGCTCTTCGTGAGCGAGCCCGCTATCGCACCGAGAATGAACTTCGCCTCGTACATTCTGGTGTAATAGGACGAGATGTAGCGGTGCGACTTGTTGAGCGAGCAGTTCATGATGCTGATTTCGGGGTGCTCAACCGCAGCACGGAGGCTCGCCTGAGCCAGTCTCGGGGAGGTGGTGAAGATCAGCTCAGCGCCGTCCTCGATCGCCAGCTCAATGACCTTGAGCGCGTCGTTTTCCATTGCGTTGTAGTAGGGAGTGGTGACGATCTTATCCTCAAAGATGCGCTCGACGTACTTTCTGCCCTTCTCATGGTCGTGTATCCAGCCAGAGCGCTCGGGAGTGCCGTCGTGAATGAAGGCGACGCTGAGCACGGAGGGAGTGGTCGCGGCGGAGATCATCTTTGAGATAACGCCCTTTTTCTTCTCCTCGGCAGGCTCGGTCTTGACCTCAATCGGCTCCTCCTCGGCGTGAAGTTCGACCTCCTGCCACATCTTGCTCAGGTTCTTCTTGATGTCGGCGGGGTCTGACGCCTTGAGCTCGTGGTAGCCGTAAACCATGATGTAGCTGAGCATCGCGTCGCCGACGGTGGACTGCAGCTTCTCGCCGCCGTTCTGGATATATGCCTTCTTGAAGTAGTAGTAGGTGCCGGTGAAGCGGCTGATCTCGTCCTCAGTCCAATCCTCGCCGACTGCTTTGCCGAGAGCCTTCTGCAGCAGGGCGTAGCTGCCCTTCTTGGTGAACTCGAGGAAGTTGATCTTTGTCAGCTTGTAGAAGTCGAGGAACTCGTTGTACAGATCGACCTCGTCGCCGCTGCCTGTGGGCATGATGCGGATAACGTGGCCGACGATGTTGACCGCGTCAAAGAACTTGAGCACGCTGACGCGCTTGTTGCCCTCCTCGACATAGAAGCGGTTCATGTATTCATAAGCCTTGATCGGATCGCGGATACCCTCGGTCACGTGAGCCTGACACAGATGCTCCCACTTGTCGGCGAACTCTGTCGTTTCGTCGAGAACGGGCATGAAGTTAGGCGCGAAGGCGTTGACCCTGCCGCGGGTTTTTGTGCCGACGATAAGCTCGGCGGGAATCTGAACCAGTCCGAGATCGATGCCAGTGTTTATCATAGCCGAGGACACAAAATCCTCGAGTACGGGCAGACACGGCGATTGTCCCTTAAACGTGCGTGCCCGCGCTTCCTTCTGACCGAGCTTCAGCGCGTCCTTGTAGTAAAATTCGTTCATAACTCAATCACCTCTCATTAGTCAATCAGTGTTTGTATAAAAAATTAAGTATTCTGTCCTTGTAATCGGGAGCCTCGTCAAAAACACAGTGGCCGTAGCTGTCGGGGTAGAGGTACAGCTCACACCCGAGCCTGTCTGCGATTTCGCGCGACGCGTCAGCCGTGACGACCTTGTCGCCCTCAACGCCCAGAACGAGCGTCGGGCATTTGATTTTATCCAGCTCGCTGTACGCGTCGAAGTCCGAGATAGCCCTCGCCTGAACCGAGAACCTCCGCAGCTCCTCGTCGGTCAGACCGTCGTTCATGTGAGCGAGCAGGTCGCCGTATTTTTCGATCGTCGCGTCGCAGTAAAGCAGCTTGAGAAAGCTCTCCGTAAGCGCTGCAAGGTCGCCGCTGCCGGCAGCCGCAGACCACTTTTCCGAGACCTCGAGCAGTCTTTTGTTCACCCTCGGCGCGGTCGAACCGAGCACCAGACTCCGCACCAGCTCGGGCGAATCTATCGCGATGAACTGCGCCGTCATTCCTCCGAGCGAGGCTCCGAAGATATCGGCGTTTCTCAGACCGAGCGCTCTCATTGCCGCCGCAGTGTCGCGAGCCATCTCGCGGACTGTGTAAGTCGGCGGAAGGTTCCTGCGGCGGTCAAAGACGTAGAGCGTAAAGTCGTCGCAGAAGCGTTTGTATGCCGCAGAAATCATCATGCGCGAGAACAGTATGCTCCTGGTACCCAGCCCCGGGAGAATCACGAACGTCCTCTCACCGCTGCCGAAGGAGAAGTATTCCAGCTCTCCGCCGTCAAATCTAACCAGCTCTTCCATATTATGCCCCTTGTTCTGAAAGATTACACACCTATTATAGCCTATCCCGCGCGAAAGTAAAAGCGTTTTTGAAAGTTTTTCCCGTATCTTGTCAAAATTACTCCTTTGTGATACAATCGGATTATTCAAGGAGTGATTTTTATGAAAATTACCGCACTGACCGAGAACACGAGCGCCTTCGGACTGCCCGTCGAGCACGGACTGAGCCTTTTTATCGAGGTGAACGGACGCGCCCTGCTTTTTGATACGGGTCAGACCGCTCTGTTCGCGGACAACGCATCGCGCCTGAACATCGACCTCAGGGACGTTGACATATGCGTCCTCTCTCACGGACACTACGACCACGGCGGCGGTCTTGAACGATTTCTGGAGATAAACAGCAAGGCTCCCGTATTTCTGAGCCGCTACGCCTTTGAGCCGCACTTCAACGGCGAGAGATACATCGGGCTCGACACTTCTCTCATGGACAGCGACAGACTTGTTTTCACCGACGGCGTTACAAAAATCGCTGATGATATGACCTTGTATTCCTGCAACGAGCGCGAAAAGAAGCTCGACCTCGGCTCCTTCGGACTTAACGCAGAACACAGCGGCAGGCTGATTCCCGACGACTTCCGCCACGAGCACTACCTTCTGATTGAGGAGAACGGCAGGCGCGTGCTTATCAGCGGCTGCTCGCACAAGGGAATAATAAATATCGTTGACTGGTTCAAGCCCGCCCCCACGCTCGAGGGCG
>ONDL01000038.1 GCA_900316555.1 uncultured Eubacteriales bacterium
TACGGAATGAAGTCAAACATGGACTGCGCGTTCTCGACCACCATTCCTGCGCCCTGATAAACAAGGGCGAGAGCGCCTGTGGCGATAATTGCGGAAATCAGACCGATGACCATGCCTTCGACAAGGAACGGCATTCGTACAAACGAGTTTGTGGCACCGACAGACTTCATAATGCTGATTTCAAAGCGGCGTGAATACATTGTGGCGCGGATGGTATTCGCGATGATGAACAGCGAAATTACCAGCAGCGCGGAAACAACCGCGATCGAGAAGATGGTTACGAGGTTGCTGATACGTGTCAGCTTGTCCGCGAAATCCTTACGGTTGAGGATCGTGTCGGGGTCAACACCCTCAATCTTCTGGATCTGTGCGACTGTGTCGTCATACTGTGAGAGGTCGTGCATCACGACAATGAAGGAATCGGGAAGCGGATTTCTGTCCTCGATCCTGGAGAACAGGCTGTCGCCGAGAGTTGAGCGGTACTGCTCAAACGCCTCTTCCTTTGAGTAAAATCTCGCCGAGGCGACGTTGGGCACCTTTTCGATTTCCTTTCCGACATAGACGGCCTCAAGCTGGGAATAACCTTCCTTGATGTAAACGATGGTTTCGTTGCTCTCTCCCACCTCGTCAACCATTTTTGCGACGTTGATGGAAAACAGCGCCGCCGCACCCGTCAGGATAAGGCAGCTGATGAGCACGCAGACTGACGCGATACTCATGATTCGGTTACTCCAGACGTTCTTGAAGCCCTCTTTTACAAGATAGCCAAAGCCTTTCATACAATTATCCTTTTCTTGCGCGAAAACTCGCGTTATTTTTTAGCTGAGGCGCGTCGTCCTCCGCTGTTCCGGCTTCGTCGACGTCGTCGTCATAGCCCAGACCCTCGTAGCTCTCGAGAATCTCGTCGTCGGAGTACTCCCTCTCGCCCGTGTAGCCGCTCTCCTCGCGGTACTCGTTGTAGTCGATGGAGTAGTCGTCCTCGTCGTAATCCTCGGAAGCGCCTGTGGCGAATCTGCCGCTTCTGGTGTCGCCTATTACCTTTCCGTGGTCGATGGTTACTACGCGCTGGTTGAATTCGCGCACAAGCTCGTGCTCGTGAGTAACGACAAGCACGGTGGTGCCCATTGAGTTGATCTCGTTGAGCAGCTCGATTATCTCATGCGAAAGCTCGGGGTCTACGTTGCCCGTAGGCTCGTCCGCAATGATGATTTCGGGATTGTTTACCAAAGCTCTCGCAAGGCTGACGCGCTGCTGCTCGCCGCCCGAAAGCTCGTTCGGCTTATTCTTCATCTTGTCCTTCAGGCCGACGAGGTTGAGAACGTAGGGAACTCTCTTCTTGATGGTGGCGGTACTCTCGCCCACCGCGCGCATCGCAAAAGCGACGTTGTCAAAAACAGTCATCTTCTCGATCAGGCGGAAGTCCTGGAAAACGATGCCCATGTGGCGGCGGAGATACGGAACATCTCTGCGGCGCAGCTTTGAGAGCTTGTTGCCGTTGATGATGATCTCGCCCGAGGTGGGAGTTTCCTCGTGCATGATCAGCTTGAGGAAGGTACTCTTGCCCGCACCCGAAGCGCCGACGATGAACACGAACTCGCCCTTGTCAATGCTGAGGCTTACGTCGTGGAGAGCGTGGGTGCCGTTGGGATAGGTTTTTGATACATTCTGAAATTCAATCATAGAAACACCTTTGTCTGTGATTTGTGCGGAACAAACGACTTTTTCACAAAAAGTGAAAATAAAAAGTGCAATTTGTCATTATCCGCTAAAATACCAATGCCCTGAACACCCATTTCGGGCGTTCAGAGCCATTGATCAACGCCGGTTTTTTTGTAAATTAATACTTTGTGGGGCTGGCGTTGAGATATTTTTTAACCATTAACGCTACCTTGAATACGATAGCGTCCTCGAACTCACGCAGGTCAAGACCTGTGAGCTTCTTGATCTTCTCAAGTCTGTACACGAGGGTGTTGCGGTGTACAAAGAGCTTTCTCGAGGTCTCCGAAACGTTGAGGTTGTTTTCGAAGAAGCGCTGGATAGTGAAGAGGGTCTCCTGGTCGAGGCTCTCGATGCTGCCGCGCTTGAATACCTCCTTGAGGAACATTTTGCAGAGGGTCGTCGGAAGCTGATAGATAAGACGGGCGATGCCGAGGTTATCATAGCTTACGATAGTGCGCTCGGTGTCGAATACCTTGGCGACCTCAAGGGCTGACTGTGCTTCCTTGAAGGAACGCGCCAGATCCTTGATGCCTGTAACGGTGGTGCCGATACCGACAACGCAGTGGGTGTAGAATTCGCTGGAGAGGGTGTCCGCGATGGAGCTTGCGAGCTTCTCGAGGTCGCGGCTCTCGGTGTCCGCCTTAACCTCCTTGACAAGCGCGATTTCCTCCTCGTTGATATTGATAACGAAGTCCTTGGTCTTGTCGGGGAAGAGGTTCTGTACGATATCGTAAGCGGAAACGTCTGTCTTGGATACGATCTTGATCAGCAGGCATACGCGCGAAACCTCGGAGTTGAAGTGAAGCTCTCTTGCCTTGAGGTAGATATCTCCGGGGAGAATGTTGTCGAGAATGACGTTCTTGATGAAGTTCGAACGGTCGTACTTCTCATCATAGTACTGCTTGATGCTCGCGAACGAAACGCTGAGCAGCTGAGCGTACTTCTGCGCGTACTCGTCAGTACCCTGAACGAAAACGGCGTAGTCATACTTGGCGCTGCTGCCAAAGGATTTGTAGGTGTATCCGTTGATCACAAACGGAGCAGTCGAGCTGAGAGTCTCGGAGTTGATGCTCTCATTCACCTCGCCGATTTTACCAAGCTCAGAGCAGGCGATAACAACGGAAGTTTCGTCGATTACGCCGATGGTTCTGTCGATGGCATCCTTCATCTGATGCACAATACCCTGAAATAATCTGTTAGACATAGTATTAACCTCTTTTTCTCCTAAATTTTATGCAAAATCGGTATTATGTACCGCAAAGTACTTGTCTGACCGCCCCAAAAAGCGCTATCTGCCGTTTGGGACGAGAAAGTTACAATACCCTCATATACATATTACACAAAATTGAAGAAAAAATCAACCTCTATCAACAAATTTCTTTAAGTTTTTTTAGGAAAAGCGCTTTTAATCTGTGCAGATACGCCAAAGCACTCTCCAATCAGTTTTTATTATAGCAGAGATATGTGACAGAATTGTGACAGAATTGTAACAATTTTCATTACTGCTCTATATTATAGCATATTTTTTCTAAAAAAGCAATATAATTTTCAAATTCCCGCGTTGACAATACCGCAAACTTCCGCTCCGCGGGCACTGTCCCGCCGAAACCGCCAAGACCTCCCGCGCTTGTCACACAAAAAAAGACGGCAGGATAACCTGCCGTCATAAAGAATTCAGAATCAGTTTGTGATGATCTGCTCTGTGTCCTTATCAAAGATATGGAGCTTATCAAGGCTGAAGCAAACCTTAATGTCGTCGCCGACCTTAGCTGTGGAGGTAGGAGCAACTCTAGCGGTGATGGACTGACCTGCGATGGTAACATAGAGATAAATCTCTGCGCCCATGAGTTCGGTAACGTCTACCTTAGCGTCGAAGAGCATCTTTGCCTTTGCGATCTCCTCGGGCTCGTCGTGAGTATGCTCAGGACGGATACCGAAGATAACTTCCTTGCCTACATAGGGATCGAGCTGACCCGCAGAGCACTTCTCGGCGGGAACGGGAACCTGATACTTATCGAAGTCGAGGGTGTACTCGCCGCCCTTCTTGGAAACGGTCGCGTTGATGAAGTTCATCTGAGGTGAGCCGATGAAGCCCGCTACGAACATATTGCAGGGCAGGTCATAGAGGTGCTGAGGTGTATCAACCTGCTGAACGATACCGTCCTTCATAACTACGATTCTGGTACCCAGAGTCATAGCCTCGGTCTGGTCGTGGGTTACGTAGATAAATGTGGTACCGAGTCTCTGATAGAGCTTCGAAATCTCGGTACGCATCTGAGCACGGAGCTTTGCGTCGAGGTTGGAGAGCGGCTCGTCGAGAAGGAATACCTTAGGATCACGAACGATAGCACGACCCATGGCAACACGCTGTCTCTGACCGCCGGAGAGAGCCTTCGGCTTTCTCTCGAGGTACTGCTCGATGCCGAGGATACGGGCAGCTTCTTCTACTCTTCTCTTGATCTCCTCCTTGGGAGTCTTTCTGAGCTTGAGGCCGAACGCCATGTTGTCGTATACGGACATATGGGGATACAGAGCGTAGTTCTGGAATACCATCGCGATATCTCTGTCCTTAGGTGAAACGTCGTTAACGAGTCTGTCGCCGATGTAGAGCTCGCCCTTGGAAATATCCTCAAGGCCTGCAATCATACGGAGAGTGGTAGATTTACCGCAACCGGAAGGACCTACGAAGATGATGAATTCCTTATCCTCGATTTCAAGGTTGAAATCCTTAACGGCGGTTACGTTGCCGTCGTATACTTTGTAGATGTGTCTTAATGATAGACTTGCCATATTTTGATAACCTCCAATTTATTGTAAACTTAATTTACATAAATAAATATACCACTTTCAGCAAATTTTTACTATACAGATTTTGACTAAAGATTTATTCGATATTTTATTAAAAATAAATATTAAGTAAAAATCGCATCTTGTTTTTAGTGTATATTGCCCACAAAAATTGCATCTATATCCAATTTCGTCAGTTTTTTAGCATTCCCTATAGGCAAATTGCTATCCAAATACAAATTTCCAATTGATATTCGTTGAAGATGCACAACTTTGCGGCCGACTACTGAAAACATTTTTTTCACCTGATGGTACTTTCCTTCGCAAATAGTGACAATTCCCGACATTCCGCCGCTGTTTGGTACAATTTCGAGCCTTGCGGGCTGACATTCCGTGCCGTCCGCGAAGGTAATACCCCTTTCAAATGCCCTTATCATATCCTCTGTGATCTCGCCGTCGATCTGCGCTATATAACGCTTTTCCACGTGCTTTTTCGGCGAGAGCATACGGTGGGCAAAGTCGCCGTCGTCGGTGATTATCAGCAGTCCCTCGGTGTCCTTGTCGAGCCTTCCCGCGGGAAAAAGCCCCTTTCGCCTCAGCTCCGGCGGCAGGATATCGAGCACGGTTCTGTCATGCCTGTCCTCGGTCGCGGATACCACGCCCGCGGGCTTGTTGAGCATTATGTAAATGTGTTCGTCCGCGCAGACAGCCTGTCCGCGCAGGGCTACGGCGTCGGTGCCGGGGTTTACCTTGAAGTCTGCCGCGCGGCAGACCTCCGAATTCACCGTAACCTCGCCGCTTTTGATTCTTTTTTGCGCTTCCTTGCGGCTCATGCCGCTGCGCGCGCTGAGAAATTTATCCAGTCTTTCCATCTTTGTCAAGCGGCGCGTCGTCGCCGCCGTATTCTCCGTCCGTCAGGTGTCCGCCGATGACCTCTCCGTTTTTGGCGAGGACTACCGCGAACTCCGAATTTGTTCCGCCGAGGGAGTACGTGTACCGCCTGACGGTCTTTCCCTTATATTTGCCCAGATCAAAGCCGTTTTTCTCCTGCAGCGCGTTGTAGTCGCCGTAAACGCCGTCAAACTCGCGCGGGATTTTCACGCTGTCACATGAAACAAGCGTCCTGTCGGTGTAGCCCAGAGAGTCGAGGTACTCTCCCACCGCTCGTTCCTCGGCAAAGTTGCCGTCGTTTATCGTGGGAGCAGCCTCCACGGTCGTTTGGGCATTCGCAGCGCAGAACGCGCAGATCACCGCCGTCAGCACCGCGACAAACGCTGCCGCTGCAGCTGCCGCCGCCTTTGATTTCAGTCTGAAATTAAAAACCACCATATTCAAAACCTCCGCTACAGCATATGCGGAGGAATGAATTAATATACATATACTATTTTAAAAGCTCAAAAAGCTCTCCGGGGGTATCGGCAAACAGCTTCGCACCCTGCTCTTCCATGTCGGATATTTCGCCGTAGCCGTAGCGCACGCCTATGAAATCAACGCCGCAGAGTCTCGCGCCCTTGGCGTCGTACCACGTGTCGCCGAGCATGACTGTGCGCTCTCTGTCGCGCTCAAAGTCGCCGCCCAGACAAGCGACGGCGTACGGGATCAGATCCTTCTTGTCCTTGCGGCTGCCGTCGATGTTAGAGCCGCAAACCGCGTCAAAGTCGCCGCCAAGTCCGAGGATCCCGATGATCTCCTCGGCAAACAGCTCGTACTTCGAGCTGCAGATGCACATCTTCACGTCCTCTTCCCTGAGCCTTCCGAGCAGCTCGGGAATGCCCTTGTAGACGCGGTTGAGGTACTTTCCCTTTTCATTATAATAGTCGCGGTAAAGCTGCGCGCCGCGCTCAGCCGTCCCGGGGTCAAGTCCGACGAGGTTGAGGAAGGTGTCGATAAGCGGCGGCCCGACATAGCGCGTGTAATCGCTGAGGTCGGGCATTGGCGCGCCAAGGGTGTTTATCGCGTACTCGAGAGAGGCGCGTATGCCTTCGGCGCTCTCACTTACGGTGCCGTCGAGGTCAAAAAGAAGGTATTTATACTTCATCAAATTTTCTGTCCGCCTTTTCCTGGAATCTGTCCGCCTTCACGCTGACGCGGGTGTGGGTGCCCTTGGCGATCTCGCCCTTCTTGTCGCAGGCGGTCACGTCAAAGTGGAAAAATCTGCCGTCCTGTGAGGTAAGCGTCGCCGTCGCGGTTACGTCCGCCGCAATCGGAGTGGGGCTTGTGTGCTCAATCGAAATCATCGTGCCGACGGTTGTGAGGGTTTCGTCCGCGAGGATCTCGTCAGCGAGAGCTGCCGCAGCGTTTTCCATCAGCGCGACTACCGCGGGAGTCGCAAGAACCGCAAGACTGCCGCTGCCCATTGCACAGGCGAGGTTTTCTTCCTCAACGCGGAGGGATTTTGAAAGCGTATTTGACATAAAATCACCTATCTACTTGTAATTTTCTCGGTTTTATGATACCATATATTTTGATAATAGACAAGTGATTAAGGGGATTATTGTTATGAAATTAGGTATTGTAGGACTTCCGAACGTCGGAAAGAGCACGCTGTTCAACGCAATCACGAATGCGGGCGCTCAGAGCGCGAACTATCCGTTCTGCACCATCGAGCCGAACATCGGCGTGGTCGCGGTTCCCGACAAGCGTCTTGACGTGCTCGCCGAGATGTACGACCCCGACAAGTACACTCCCGCGTCGATCGAGTTCGTCGACATCGCAGGTCTGGTAAAGGGCGCGTCAAAGGGCGAGGGTCTGGGCAACAAGTTCCTCTCGAATATCCGCGAGTGCGACGCGATTGTCCACGTAGTCCGCTGCTTTGAGAACGACGATATCATTCATGTTGAGGGCAGCATCAACCCCGCCCGCGACATTGAAACCATAAACCTCGAGCTGATCCTCTCCGACCTCGAGATGATGGAGCGCAGAATCGACAAGACAAAGAAGATGCTCAAGGGCGACAAGAAATATCAGCGCGATATCGACTTCTATCAGCGCGTGCTCGAGGCTCTCGAGAACGGCAAGCCCGCGCGCTCGGTTGAGTGCGACGATGAAGAGAAGGCTCTGCTGAGCGAGGTCGCGCTGCTGACGAGCAAACCCGTGATTTATGCGGCGAACATGAGCGACGAGGACTTCTCTTCAGGCATCGAGCAGAACGTCGGCTATCAGGCGGTAAAGAAGATCGCCGCCGAGGAGCACTCCGGAGTTCTTCCTATCTGCGCGCAGATCGAGGAGGAAATCGTTGAGATGGACGCCGAGGAGAAGGAGCTCTTCCTCGCGGACATGGGTCTTGAGGAGAGCGGACTCGACCGTCTTATCAAGGAATGCTACGCGCTGCTCGGTCTTATCTCCTACCTCACCGCCGGCAAGCAGGAGGTTCGCGCCTGGACGATAAAGAACGGAACTAAGGCGCCTCAGGCGGCAGGCAAGATCCACTCCGACTTCGAGCGCGGCTTTATCAGAGCCGAGGTCATTGCCTATGACGACCTCATCGCCTGCGGAAGCATGGCGGCTGCAAAAGAAAAGGGTCTGGTTCGCAGCGAGGGCAAGGAGTACGTCATGAAGGACGGCGACGTTGTTCTGTTCAGATTCAATGTATAATATATAGTATTCGGTATTCAGCCGCCCGATTGATTTCGGGCGGTATTTTTTATGCACACAATGTCTCCTTCGCAATAGTATGTAGTGTAAACGAAAGGAGGCAAATGTATGAATTTCTTCGGTAACAACAACGGCGGCTGCTGCGGCATCATCATTCTCATTCTCATCCTCTGCTGTTGCTGCGGCAACAACGGCAACGGTAACGGCTGCGGTTGCGGCAACAACGACGGCTGCGGCTGCGGCTGCTAAGGCGTCTGAGGACGCTTTCTCCGCATATTGAAAGGATTTGCTGAACGGCAACCGCCGTCAACGTTGGGATTGAGCGTTGCGATGGGACGGAAGGCGTGCTCAGCTTTGTCAAACGTCACAGCTCTACGGAAGTAAAAAACAAAGCCGGCTCCACGTGAGCCGGCTTTTGATTGCTTGATTATTTGATTTTGCCCTCAAAGAACTCGGGAATGTACTCCTTGATTTTCGGGAGCATACCGATTCCGTCGGGGGTGTGAGGCGGAAGCTGCCAGAAGTCATGCGCGCAGTAGGTGTTGCCCTCGATAATCGCGGGGCCGTTGGGCATTGTCGCGACGTCCCAGCCGACGTAGCGGATCTGCGGAGTGATCTTCGCCGCCTCGAGGCACATCTGAACCGCCTGCTTTACGTACGGAATCACATAGCCCTGGAGCTTTACGTGGGTGTCGGGGTGCTCGGTATAGATAATGCCCTTGAGCGTATCGCCCGAATGCGCGGGATACATGATCTCGCCCGTTTCGGGATTTACGGGAGTGAAGAGGCAGTTGTTGTCGATGATGCTGCCGCCGAGACCCATCTTCTGTACGATATAGAGCACATGAGCCTCGCCGTCCTTGTCGAGGACGGTGATGATACGCATGGAATTTACCGCGTTGGGATAGAGCTTGCTCAGCGCGGGGTGCTGCTCGATGTTGTCCTCGAGGGTGCAGAAGCCCTTGTCGGTGAGGTACTTGTAAAGCTCGTCAAAGCTGCTGTAGTCGCTGATTTTGATTCTCTCGCAGCCATGGCCGCACTCGAGATCCTGCATTTTGCAGAAGATGTACTCGCGCTCGGAGCAGAACTTCTCGACCTCCTCCTTCGTCGCCTCCTGGAGCTGGACAAACTCTCTGCCGATGTACTTCTTGTAGAGCTTGTTGAACTCGTCCTTGTTCTCGAGGAAGTGGGCGTAGTCGTAGTCGTTCATGAAGGTGTTGAACTTCTTGCTGATAAGGCGGGTAACGTAGGTCGCGCGCTGCTCCTTTGTGAGATTGTAGAACGCGAAAATCTGGTAGTCATAGTAACCCGCGCCGTACTTCTTGGCGCAGTAGAGCATATCAAAGAAAATCTTTACGCTGTTTTTGCCCGAACGCTCGTGGACAGTCTTGACCGCCTCGCGCATTTTTCCTAAGCTCGCGTGTGCGAGAATTTTGAAAATATAATTAGCCATTGTTCACATACCTCTCATTTATACAAATTAATATTCGTAGATCCGCGGAACGCGCTTTGAGATGCCGCAGACGATCTCGTCGACGTTGCAGTCGAGCAGGTCTGCCATCCACAGCACACTCAGCTCCTCGTCGAGCAGACTGACGGTATCGCCGCGCTTGACCTCGCCGATGTCGGTTACGTCGACCATGAACTGATCCATGCAGACACGTCCGATGATCGGCGCTTCCTTGCCGTTGATCCTGACCTTACCCTTGTTCGAGAGCTTGCGGCTGTAGCCGTCCGCGAAGCCCACGGGAATCGTCGCGATTTTTGTGGGGCGTTCGGCGACAAAGGTGCCGCCGTAGCCGACCTCTGTGCCGACGGGAACCTCCTTGACCATGACGACGTAGGTGTACCAGTTCATGACCTGCATGAAGTCCTCGTTTTTCCAGTCGTCCTCGTCGATCGGGCAGAGTCCGAAGAGCGCGTCGCCCGCGCGCACGGCGTCGAGCTGAACCTCGGGACGAAGCAGAATCGCGGGGCTGTTCGCAACGTGCTTCATCGGGATATGGATCCCGGCGTCCTCGAGCTGCTCGATAAAGCGGATATATTTTTCAAACTGCGCCTTCGCGCTCGCTCCGTCAGGCTCATCCGCGCGCGAGAAGTGCGTGAACGCTCCCGTGATCTCGAGGTTAGACATCTCGCTGATGCGGCGCACCGACTCAACCGCGCTCTCGTCGGCGGGGAATCCTATGCGGCTCATGCCCGTGTCGATCTTGATGTGGACAGGCTGTGTGACTCCTCCCCACTTCGCGAGGGTGTTGAGCTTTTCGGCGGTGTCGAGCGAAAAGATCGCGGGCGTGAGGTTGAACTTTATCAGGTTCTCGAGCTGACCGTCGCAGGTGTCGCCGAGTAGAAGGATCGGCTCGGTGCAGCCCGCGTTACGCAGGGACGCGCCTTCCTCCCAGACCGCGACCGCGTAACGCTCGATGCCGCAGCTTTTCAGCGTCGGGTAGATGCCCTTTTCTCCGTGTCCGTAGCCGTCGCCCTTGAGCACAGCCATGATTTCGACGCCGCTGCCGAGGCGTGCGCGGATATTTTTTACATTGTGCTCGAGCGCTCTGAGATTGACGACCGCTTCGGTTCTCTGAGTCAGCTTTCTCACCGTTTTCCCTCTTTTCGCAGTAAATATACTTATTAAAATATGTACTATCTTGAACCGAAGATAGTATACCACAACTTTTTTCTCTTTACAACATTTCGCGCAATATTCGACTTTATACACAAAAACAACCCTCTCAAAGCCTTGAGAGGGTTGCAAAAATCAGTTGATTATTTTTGGATTATTGCCAATTGCCTTCCATGAACTCATTATTCCAGTCTGAGGTCACGTAGGTGCCGCCTGCCTGGGTGGTCAGGTCATGGGTCTTGTTCCATACCTTGCTCCAGTCTGCCGACTCGCCCTGAGGAAGTCTTACAAAGAGAATGTTGCTGCCGAGATCTCCGCTGAACGATACGGAGGACGCGCTGCCATTGCCCTTTACCCAGTGGCCGTCGGAATCGGAGTTCCATGTCCACGCGTACCAGTCCTCGGTGCCTTTGCTTGTCGCGGAAGCGTTAAGAGTAACGCCGCCTGAGGGAGCAGAGGTTGTGGGCTGTACATACTGCGTGGTGGGCTGTACATAGCTTGTTGTGGGCTGAGGCTGAGTGGGATTGGTGCCGCCGCCTGTCCATGTGCCTGTGTAGTTATTCGAGCCTCTGTTGAATACGAGGTAGAGCTGAACCATTGTGGCGTCGGTTACGTTAACGGCACCGTCCTTGTTGGTATCCGCAGCAGTCAGTCTGTCACCTGTGAGCTTCTGCTGGTTCGCAGCGTGAAGCTGGATAAGTGTAGCGTCGGAAATCGTGACGTTGCCGTCGCCGTTGGTGTCGCCGATAAGAATGTTGCCTACGGGAGCGGTCGTGGGAGCTACCGTGGGAACAGGAGTTGTGGGTACGGGATCGACGTAATCGACGAGCTGGTTATTTGCCTTGAAGATCTTGGATTTGCCTTCGAGGGGAAGTCCGGGCTCCCTGTCCGCGGGATAGCGGTGGTCGGTCGCGTCCTTGCTCTCGGTGAAGATAACCAAGCCGTCCTCGAATCCCTCGGGAACCTCGAGAGCGAAGTAGCCTGTGGAATCCTTCTGCATCTGGGTGCCCGGCCATGCCGCAACACCGGTTTCGCCCGCGTAAATGTACGCGTAAACGCTTGACCAGTTGTAGCTCGAGTTGTCGAAGTATACCATCTGAGCCGTGTTGTCAGACTTGGTGTAGGTGTAGGTTTCGGGATCGGAGGTGGTGCTGCCGTCGCTCGCCTTAACGGATACGGTAGTCTGTGTGCCTACGGGCTTGCCTGCGCCGATGGTGATAGTCTGACCCTTGGTGTAGCTCTGATAAGCGCCGCCGTCGATCGAATACTGACCGGAGGTAGCGTTGTCATAGCTGAGGGTAAGGGTGATGGAATCGGTCTTGTACTTTGAAGAGCCGGGTGTTACGGAAGCGGAGGGACCTGCGGGCTTCGCGTTGTAAACAACCGCTACGCCTGTGCCGCCGATATTACCGCTGATCTGGCCGCCCGATACTCTGAAGGTGCCGCCTGTTACCTCATCAGTGTAGGTGCCGTCCTTCATCTTGTTTGCCTTTACGTTAACGGAGGTGCTGCCGCCGTTGAGGTTAACGAGTACAACGCCCTCGGTGCCGCGCTCGTTGTAAACGATGGAGCCGCTGGCGGACATATACTCTGTCTTGCCTACGAAGTAGTTCTTGAAGTGGTTGACCGCCGCAACCTCTTTGTCGCCCCATGCGGTAACGCTCGCGGTACCGATGGAATCGCTGTAGCTGCGCGGACGGGCGAGGTACATAGCCTGAGCCTCGGCACGTGAACCGACGATCGCCCATGTCTTTTTCATGGTTGTGTCGCTCTGACCTCTGGACTTGTTGGCTGCGTATGTATCGTGTGACTCGTTCCAGAGTACGGCTCTCTTGCCCGAAGGAGCGGAACCGTCGTCATAGCTGAAGTCGGTTCTCTTGGCGCCGTTTGCGTCGCCTGAATTGACCTTGTTTCGGATGTCGTTAGAAACACTGTTGCAGGTTACGCTCATCATGTTGGTGTACTGGTTAACAATGTTCTGACCGCCGCCTGTAGCGTCAAGAATTTCGCCGTAGTAGTAGGGTGTGATGCCCTTTGTGCTCTGAGCGTAAGAGGTGGTTGTACCGAGAATATTTGTCCAGAAATCACTGCCCGCGTTCTCGGCGTCGTTTGGAACCTCGATGTGCTTTGCGCCGTCGAAGCGGAAGCCGTCAACGCCCGCGTCAATACATTCCTTCATGAACACGATTTCGTAGTTCTGGATCTTCTTGTTGCCTGTGTTCAGATCGGGAAGACCGTCCATGCAGTTATGGGTGATATCCCAGCGGCTGCTCCAGTTCGAGGTGTTCGTTGTGATCGAGTGCCAGCAGCTCGAGTCGTTTTTGATGTCGCCGGGGATAGTGTCGGACAGGGTATTGTCACCCTTGTTCGCCATGTGGTTGAGAACCGCATCGACTACGACCTTAACGCCGTACTTGTGAGCCTCTGCGCACATCGCCTTGAAATCGGACGCTGTGCCCAGCGCGTTAGAGCCGTTGGTGTCGATATGGAATTGTGAGGGCTGATAGTAAACCCACCAGCTGCCCTGCATGGTCTTGCCCAGAGTAGACTCCTTGATGGTCTGGATCGGGGTCGTCTGGACAGCGGTAAAGCCCTGCTCAGCGATTTTTTTCATGTTGTTTTTGATGCCGTTGTAGCTCCAGTTCCACGCCTGGAGAATCTGGCCGTCCTGAATACTCTTGGCAAGACCGTAGTCAGCGCCAACAGCCTCGGCGTCAGCCTGTGCTGCGACTGCGACGTCTGCAGTGCCGGCGGTAGCCGAGAAGCTTCCGACCGCGATGCACGAGAGCAGCACGCACACCGCAAGCACAATGCTTGTCACTTTCTTGTTCAATTTCTCTCACTCCTAAATAAAATTACTAAAGGCAGAATTTCGCATTCTGCGTTCATTTTAATGATAACATAAAAGCCTTGTTTTTATCAATTTGCTATCTGCACAAGAAAGGTAAATTTTTTTAGCAATTATGCTAAATTAATCTTTTTGACTGTTTAAAACGTAAAATTATCCGCCCCGTTTTCTTCGATAATCAACAAAAAACATACATAAATACACCTCATCGCCGCGTTTATATTATATAATGAAAAAAGCCATTGAAAAACCGTCCGCGTTATGGTAAGATGTTGTTAACAAATATCGGGAGGTAATAATATGAAGATATACAAGGTGATCACCGCAGCGCTCGCCGCTCTTGCCATGAGCGTCATCGGCTGCGTCTGCGCAGGTGCGTACAGCGTTCAGCCGATTCTCGCAAACGAGAATAAGACTACGGTCTGGATTTT
>ONDL01000081.1 GCA_900316555.1 uncultured Eubacteriales bacterium
CCCCCACACCCACAGCGTTTCCAGCCTCTTTGAGTGGCGCTGGGGCAGAATGCACCAGGGCATCGATATCGCAGGCGGCAGCGACTACGGTCAGCCGATAGTTGCGGCAGACAGCGGCAAGGTCACCTGGGCAGGCAACGACGGCGGCGGCTACGGCAACTACGTCATGATCGATCACGGCAACGGCTACATGACCGTTTACGCTCACGCGTGCGAGGTAGCCTGCTCCACCGGCGACTACGTCGACCAGGGCGATACTATCGCCTACTGCGGCTCTACAGGCAACTCCACGGGCCCGCACGTACACTTCGAGATCCGCGTGGACGGCACTCAGGTCGACCCTCTCGGATATGTAAGCTAAATAATTATTCACTGATCCGGCTCAGAACCTTTCGGGTTCCGAGCCGGTTTTTTATCACTTGAACATATACTGCGCGGTGTCGACAATATTCTCAAACGTCTTGTAGGCGCGGTTGGCTTTTTTTCTGAGCTTCGGGTTGTCGTCAGCCGCTTTTTTGCCGACGTAGCCGACAGCCATTCCCGCCGCCATGCCTATCGCCACGCCCTTGACGACGTTCATCGTATTTTTGTTCATTTGCTCTCACCTCTTTTTTTCCCGGATATTGATATTATTCTCGTTTAGAGTTACAATATGAATGGTAAATTGATTTGAAAGGAAAATTTTGACATGGCAAAGCTCAACCTTGTGCTAGTGGAGCCTGAGATCCCCCAGAACACGGGCAACATAGCGCGCACCTGCGCCGCGACCGGCGCGTCCTTACATCTCGTGGAGCCGCTCGGCTTCCGCGTCGACGACAGAAAGCTCAAACGCGCGGGACTCGACTACTGGCACCTGCTCGACATCACCTACTACGAAAGCCTGAACGATTTCTTTGAAAAAACAAAGGGCGGAAATTACTTTTTCTTCTCGACAAAGGGCACTCACCGCCACAGCGACGTCGAGTACCCCGACAACTGCTACCTGCTCTTCGGCAAGGAAACCCGCGGTCTGCCCGAGCACCTGCTGATGCAGCACCCCAACGAAACGCTGAGAATCCCGATGATCGACGAGGCGAGAAGCCTCAACCTCTCGAACTCCGTCGCTATCGCCGCATACGAGGTTTTAAGGCAGTGGGACTACCCCGAGCTGCTCAATAAAGGCGAGCTTCACCGCCACTGCTGGAGCGACGTAAACAATCTGGGATAGGGACGAAATTTTTCTACAAATTGCCCAATACCTATTGATAAAAAACCGAAAATGTAATATAATATGATTGATGTAAAATACAGTTTTTTACAAATCTCTAAAACCGAAAGGATTGAACAATTATGCAGCTTAACAAAGTATCCGTTGATGATATCAATGTAAAGGGCAAGAAGGTTCTTGTCCGCGTTGACTTCAACGTACCCCTCAAGGACGGCGTGATCACCAACGACAACAGAATCGTTGCAGCTCTCCCCACCATCAAGAAATTAATCGCTGACGGCGGCAAGGTTATCCTCTGCTCGCACCTCGGCAAGCCCAAGAACGGTCCCGAAGAGAAGTTCTCTCTCGCTCCCGCGGCTGTACGCCTCTCCGAGCTCCTCGGTCAGGAAGTTGTTTTCGCAAATGACGACGAGGTTGTCGGCGAGAACGCCAAGAAGGCTGTCGCTGAGATGAAGGACGGCGACGTTGTTCTTCTCCAGAACACCCGCTTCAGAAAAGAAGAGACCAAGAACCTCGAGCCCTTCTCCTCCGAGCTCGCTTCCCTCGCTGACGTATTCGTAATGGACGCCTTCGGCTCCGCTCACCGCGCTCACTGCTCCACCGCGGGCGTTACCGAGCACATCAAGGACACCGCTGTAGGCTACCTCATGCAGAAGGAAATCAACTACCTCGGCAACGCTGTTGAGACTCCCGTCCGTCCCTTCGTCGCTATCCTCGGCGGCGCTAAGGTTGCGGACAAGCTCAACGTTATCTCCAACCTCCTCGAGAAGTGCGACACACTCATCATCGGCGGCGGTATGGCTTACACCTTCCTCAAGGCTCAGGGCAAAGAGGTCGGCAACTCTCTCGTTGACGACAGCAAGCTCGACTACTGCAAGGATATGATCGCCAAGGCTGAGCAGCTCGGCAAGAAGCTCCTTCTCCCCATCGACACCACCATTGCGGCTGAGTTCCCGAACCCCATCGACGGTCCCATCGACGTTCAGGTCGTTGACGCTGACAGCATTCCCGCTGACATGCAGGGTCTTGACATCGGCACAAAGACTCAGGCTCTCTTCGCTGACGCTGTAAAGTCCGCAAAGACCGTTGTATGGAACGGCCCCATGGGCGTATTTGAGAACCCCACCCTCGCTGCAGGTACTCATCGGCGGCGGCGACTCCGCTGCGGCTGTTATCCAGCTCGGCTTCGCTGACAAGATGAGCCACATCTCCACCGGCGGCGGCGCTTCCCTCGAGTACCTCGAAGGCAAGACCCTTCCCGGCATCGCTGTTATCGCTGACAAATAATCTCTGTCAGATAAAAAAACAATCGGGCGCACTCACGCGTGCGCCCGTCATTTTAAAACGAAAGGAACGGATTGACATGGATAAAGCTAAGAGAAAAGCAATTATCGCGGGCAACTGGAAAATGAACAAGACTCCCAAGGAGGCTACCGCACTTCTCAACGAGATCACTCCCCTCGTAAAGGACGCTGACTGCGAGGTTATCGCATGCGTTCCCTACGTAGACCTTGCCGCCGCTATCGAGGCGACCGCGGGTACTAACGTAAAGATCGGCGCCGAGAACTGCCACTGGGCTGCAAGCGGCGCTTTCACAGGCGAGATCTCTACAGGCATGCTCAAGGAAATCGGCGTTGAGTACGTTGTTCTCGGCCACTCCGAGCGCAGACAGTACTTCGGCGAGACCGACGAAACCGTTAACAAGAGAACAAAGGCTGCTCTCGCTGCAGGTCTCAAGCCCATCGTATGCGTAGGCGAGCTCCTCTGGGAGCGCGAGTGCGACATCACCGAGGAGGTTATCGCAAGACAAATCAAGCTTGACCTCTGGGACGTTTCCGAGGAAGAACTCAAGAACGTCGTTATCGCTTATGAGCCTGTATGGGCTATCGGCACAGGCAAGACCGCTACCGCCGATCAGGCTGAGGAGGTTTGCGCCTTCATCAGAGCACAGCTCGCCAAGCTCTACAATCAGGACGCTGCAGACGCTGTTACTATCCAGTACGGCGGCTCCATGAACGACGGCAATGCCGACGAGCTCCTCTCCAAGACAAACGTTGACGGCGGTCTCATCGGCGGCGCTTCACTCGTTGCCGAGAAATTCGCTGCTATCGTCAAGGCTGCAAGCAAATAATTTTACAATGAAAGGGGCTTTTTCACAATGAAAAAACCTTTGATTCTGATGATTCTCGACGGCTTCGGCGTGGGCAAAAAGGGCGAGGAAAAGGCTAATGCGATCCTCGCCGCCAACACCCCGAATCTCGACAGACTCTTTAAGGAAAACGCGCTGACTCAGATCGGCGCTTCGGGTATGGACGTCGGTCTGCCCGACGGTCAGATGGGCAACAGCGAGGTTGGCCACACCAACATCGGCGCGGGCAGGATCGTTTATCAGGAGCTCACCCGCATCACCAAGACTATCAACGAGGACAAGCTCAAGGATAACGAGGTCATTGTAAGCGCAATCAAGAAAGCGGTTGACAACGGCACCGCTCTCCACCTCATGGGACTGCTCTCACCCGGCGGCGTTCACAGCCACATCACCCACCTCTACGGCATTGTTGAGCTTGCTAAGAAGCTCGGCCTTGAGAAGGTTTACATTCACGCCTTCCTCGACGGCAGAGACGTTCCGCCCTCAAGCGCCGCGGAGTACATGGAGGACTGCGTCAAGGAGCTCGACAAGATCGGCGTAGGCAAGATCGCCACCGTAATGGGCAGATACTACGCGATGGACAGAGATAACCGCTGGGAGCGCGTTGAAAAGGCGTACTCCGCTATCGTTTACCGCGAGGGCGTAGACGAGGACTGCCCCGTTGAGGCTATCAAGAACTCCTACAAGAACGGCGTGACCGACGAGTTCGTTCTGCCCTGCGTTATCAAGGGCGGCGAGGCTGTAAAGCCCAACGACAGCATTATCTTCTACAACTTCCGCCCCGACAGAGCGCGCGAGATCACACGCACCTTTGTCGACCCAGATTTCAGCGGCTTTGAGCGCAGAAACGGTTTCTTCCCGCTCAACTACGTCTGCATGACTCAGTACGACGCGACAATGCCCAACGTGGAGATCGCGTTCAAGCCCCAGACGCTCAAGAATACAATGGGCGAGTACATCTCCTCCCTCGGCATGAAGCAGCTTCGTATCGCAGAGACCGAGAAGTACGCTCACGTAACCTTCTTCTTCAACGGCGGCGTCGAGAAGGTCTATGAGGGAGAGGACAGAATTCTCGTCAAGTCACCCTCAGTCGCGACCTACGACCTCCAGCCCGAGATGAGCGCGTATGAAGTCACCGACAAGCTCGTTCCCGCTATCAAAAGCGGCACCTACGACATGATTATCCTCAACTTCGCGAACTGCGACATGGTAGGCCACACAGGCGTGTTCGACGCGGCTGTCAAGGCGGTTGAGGCGGTTGACGACTGCGTAGGCAAGGTTGTCGACGCTATCCTTGAGATGGGCGGCGCGGCTATCATCACCGCCGACCACGGCAATGCCGACAAGATGGTTGACGAGGACGGCAAGCCCTTCACGGCTCACACCACCAACCCCGTTCCCTTCTGCGTTATCGGCTATGACTGCAAGCTCCGCGAAGGCGGCGTTCTTGCTGACATCGCTCCCACAATGCTCAAAATCATGGGTCTTGAGCAGCCCGCGGAAATGGACGGCAAGTCGATCATTATCTGATGATTACATTTCAGGCACACAGTTTCGGCTGTGTGCCTTTTTTTGTTGAACATCTCGGGCGAATCGTGTATAATAAAAGGAGTACCGGAAAAGAAGGAAATAATCATGATCAAACTCCGCCGATTTTTGAAAGACTACAAAAAAGAAGTCATAATAGGGCCGCTGTGCAAGCTGTTTGAGGCGATACTCGAGCTGTTTGTGCCGCTGGTCATGGCGAACATCATCGACGTCGGAATCAACGAGCTTCACGACACGGGATACGTCCTGAGAATGGGCGGAGTGCTCATTCTGCTCGCGGCGACAGGTCTTACGAGCGCGCTGTTCTGCCAGTATTTCGCGTCAAAGGCTTCTCAGGGCGCAGGCACCGAGATTCGCCGCGCGCTTTTCAGACACATCAACTCGCTCTCGCACGCGGAGCTCGACAGACTCGGAACCCCCTCGCTGATCACGCGAATCACCAACGACACAAATCAGGTTCAGCAGAACATCGCCATGTGCATACGTCTGCTCACCCGCGCGCCGTTCATTATCATCGGCTCGCTGATAATGGCTATGTCGATAAATCTCAGAATGTCGCTGATTTTCTTCGGCGCGGCGCTGCTTATTGCGCTGACGCTCTACATCGTCATGAGCCGCAGCGTGCCGCTATATGCCGCAGTTCAGAAAAAGCTCGACAAAATCGGCCTTATCTCGCGCGAGAACCTCTCGGGCAACAGGGTTATCCGCGCGTTCTCGAAACAAAATACCGAGAAAGCGCGCGTCGACGCGGCTACCGAGGACTTAACGAGAACCTCCGTGCGCGTCAGTAAGCTTTCGGCGCTGCTCAGCCCGATCACCTACCTCGTCACCGACTGCGCGATCATCGCGATTGTCTGGTTCGGCGCGGTCAACGTCAACGCGGGCGGAATGAAAACGGGCGATATAGTCGCGCTCGTCAGCTACATGACCCAGATCCTGCTCGCGATGGTAGTCGTCGCGAATCTCGTTATCCTCATGACAAAGGCGGGCGCGTCCGCGAAACGCATCAACGAGGTCTTTGAAACAAAGCCCTCGGTCGCCGAAATCAACCATGATTATATTTCCGCAAAAGAAAATACACCGAAGATAGAATTCAGAAATGTCCGCTTCAACTACAGCAGCGACGGTGACGACGAGCTCAGCGGCATTTCATTCACCGTCAAAAATGGTCAGACCGTCGGCATAATCGGCGGTACTGGCTCGGGTAAGTCGACGCTGATTTCGCTTATTCCCCGTTCGCGACAACATGAAGTGGCAGAACCCGGACGCAAGCGACGAGGAAATCAACCGCGCACTGCGAATCGCTCAGGCAGCGGAATTCGTCGACAAGCTGCCGAACGGGCTCGACAGCCGCGTTGAACAGGGCGGCAAAAACTTCAGCGGCGGTCAGCGGCAAAGGCTGTGTATCGCGCGCGCGATCGTTTCGCAGCCCGAGATACTGATTCTCGACGACAGCTTCTCGGCTCTCGACTTCGCGACCGACGCGGCGCTGAGAAAGGGTCTCGCCGAAAACGCAAAAGGCGCGACCGTCCTGATCGTCACACAGCGCTGCTCAACCATCAAAAATGCCGACCTTATCCTCGTTCTCAGCGACGGCAGGCTCGCGGGTCAGGGCAGGCACGAAGAGCTTTTTGAGAGCTGCGAGGTATACCGCGACATCTGCCTCTCCCAGCTCAGCGAAACGGAGGTGGCGAAATGAAATCCTCCGCTGTAAAAAAGCTGCTTCCGCGGCTCAGAAATCATATGGGTCTGCTGATACTTGCGCTGCTCAGCGCCGTAGTCAGTATCTCACTCACACTTCTGATTCCCGTCCTCGTCGGCAAGGCTATCGACAACATCATCGCCGAGGGGCAGGTGTACTTTGAGGCGGTTACACAAATTATCCTCTATATCGCAATCGCGATAATAGGCGTTACCACCTGCCAGTGGCTGATGAATTTCCTCGTCAACCTGATCAGCTTCCGCCTTGTGCGCGACCTGCGCCGCGACGTTTTCCGCAAATTCAACACCGTGCCGCTCTCGGCGATCGACACAAACTCACACGGCGATCTTATCAGCCGCGTCATCAACGACGTCGACGCTGTCGGCGACGGTCTGACGCAGCTCATACTGCAGCTATTCTCGGGCGTCGTCACTATCATCGGCACGCTCGGCTTCATGATCGCAATTGACTGGAAAATCGCCATCGCGGTCTTTCTGCTCACGCCTATGTCGCTGTTTCTCGCGGCGTTCATCGGCAGGCTGACGCACAGACGCTTCACAGCACAGCAGATATTGCAGGGCGAGATCTCGTCCTACGTCGAGGAGCACGTCGGAAACCAGCGGCTCGTCAAGGCGTTTTCATTTGAGAAACGCGCATTCGAGGGCTTTGACAAATACAACGAGGAGCTGCACGTTGTCGGCTTTAAGGCGCAGTTCGCGGGCGCTCTCGCCAACCCGAGCACGCGCTTTGTCAACGCGCTCGTCTATGCCGCAGTCGGCGTTTTCGGCGCGGTCACCGTTATATCGGGCGGTCTGAGCATCGGCGGTCTGTCGTGCTTCCTCACCTACGCCAACCAGTACACCAAGCCCTTCAACGAGGTCACGGGCGTTCTGACTCAGCTAAACACGGGCATCGCGGCGGCTGAGAGGGTTTTTGAGGTTCTCGAATGGAAGGACGAAACTCCCGACAAGAACAGGGCTCCGCTCAAAAACTGCAGGGGCAGGGTCACGATCGAGGACGTCAGCTTCTCCTACGTTCCCGAAAAACCTCTCATAAGGAACTTCTCGCTCGACGTTCCGAGCGGCTGTCACGTCGCAATCGTCGGCCCCACGGGCTGCGGCAAAACAACGCTTATCAACCTGCTGATGCGTTTCTATGAGGTCAATGAAGGAAGGATCCTGCTCGACGGTACCGATATCCGCGACCTCAGCCGCGACGCGCTCAGGCGCAGCTACGGAATGGTTCTCCAGGACAGCTGGCTTTTCTGCGGCACGATCATGGAAAACCTCCGTTACGGCAGCGAAAACGCCACCGACGAGGAGGTTATCGCGGCAGCGAAATCCGCGCACGCCCACAGCTTCATCAAGCGCATGCCCAAGGGCTATGACACCGAAATCAGCGAGGGCGGCGGCAACCTCAGTCAGGGACAGAAGCAGCTGCTCTGTATCGCGCGCGCTATGCTGACAAACCCGAGCGTGCTGATTCTCGACGAGGCGACCTCGTCTATAGATACCCTGACCGAGATCCGTGTCCAGAAGGCGTTTGCCAAGATGATGAATGGCAGGACGAGCTTTGTCGTTGCTCACAGACTTTCGACGATCAAGGAGAGCGACGTTATCCTCGTCATGAAGGACGGAAACATCATCGAGCAGGGCAGCCACGAGGAGCTGCTCAAAAAGCACGGATTCTACCACACGCTATACCACTCGCAGTTTGAAAAGCAGTAAATAATTATCATCTTCTCCGCATATAATTGACGTAGATTATATGCGGAGGTTTTTTTATGTTAACGGCACTAAGCGTAAATGTTCCCGAGAGAGCGGAAGGGCTGAAACGGCTGCGCAACCGTCTGCGCCGCGACAGGGTCGATGTTCAGGTCAGCCGCGCCAGAGGCGTGAGCCTGCGTCACATTACATATACAAGCTACAGCGGCGAGGTGCGGCTCGACCGCGCAGACAGGCTGATAGGCGCCCAGCGCTCGCAGCTGCTCTGCTCCGAAAAGCTGGTTTTCCCGATGTCCAGCGGCTACAGGCGGTTTTATTCGCGGTCGTTCTCGGCAAGGCTGTGCGCAAACATGGCGCTCGAAACTCTCAGGCTATGCCCGTCCGCCGCAAGACTCAGGTGCGGGATTTACGACCCGAAGGGCGTCGCGTCGGACTTCCTTCTGCAATCTCTCGCCTACTGCGTCAACCCCGTCGTAATCGAGGGTGACAATGAAATCTATTCCCTCGCCCGCGAGCGCGCTCTGACCGAGCTCGGCGCGCCTGTCACCGTGACAAGAAACCTCTCTGAGCTTGAACGCTGCGGCTTTGTCCTCGCTCCGACGGGTATTGATGTGCCGCTGAAGCTCAGTCCCGACGCGGTAGTCCTCACCTCTGGCGAACCGTCAACCCCTGTGAGCGGCGAGGTTTACTACAAATACAGCTTCCGCATGCCGAACGGCTTTGACGCGCTCAAGCCCGACGAGCTCAGCGAGGAGTATTTCTGCTCAGCACTCTACACCCTCGGCGCGCAGTACGAGCTCGGGTCGATAGTACCCCTTAACTGCTGCGGAAAATACGGCTCTCAAACCGTCAATTCCCTCTCGGAGCTTCTTGACAACCGCGCAAAAAAGGCATATAATAGGTGAGTGTGTAACCAAAACAATTTTCACTGAAAGGAAGTTTTTGATATGGCAGCAAAACCTACAATGCTCACCGCGGAAGGCTTGAAAAAGCTCGAAGATGAACTTGCATTTTTACAAAACGAAAAGCGTAAGGAAATCGCGGAGAAGATCAAGGTCGCGCGTTCCTTCGGCGACCTCTCCGAGAACAGCGAATACGACGACGCCAAGAACGAACAGGCGATCATGGAAGCCCGAATCAACACTATCGAGGCTATCCTCAAGACCGCCGTGCTCATCGACGAGTCCGAAACCTCAAACGAGCGCGTACACCTCACCTCTGTCGTAAAGATTGAGATGCTCTCGACAGGCAGACAGGTTCAGTACAAGATCGTCGGCTCAGGTTCAAATGAAGCCAACCCCAAGGAGGGTAAAATCTCCGACGAAAGCCCCATCGGCGCTGCGCTGATGGACAAGAGCGTCGGCGACGTTGTCGAGGTTGAAACACCCGGCGGCATTGTCGGCATCAAGATTCTCGAAATTACTAAGTAAGGAAGTTGAAATATGGGTAACAAGCCACAGCAGGCAAACACAAGCGACGTTATCAAGGTTCGCTACGAAAAGCTCCAGGCGCTCAGAGAAGCCGGCAGAGATCCCTTTGTCATCACCACGAGCGACCGCGATGTTTATACCGCCACAGTTAAAGAGAAGTTTGAGGAATATGAGAACAAGGACGTCTGCGTTGCCGGCAGAATCATGTCGAAGCGCGGCAAGGGCAAGGTTTCGTTCCTCGATCTGCACGATAAGACAGGCAAGATTCAGATTTTCGCCAAGTTCGACGACCTCGGCGAGGAGGAGTACGGCTTCCTCAAGAAGTGGGATATCGGCGATATCGTAGAGGTCAAGGGCTTTGTTTTCAAGACCCAGATGGGCGAGATCTCGGTTCACGCCAAGGCGGTCAGACTTCTCTCGAAGTCACTCAAGCCCCTGCCCGAGAAGTACCACGGACTTACTAACACCGACCTGCGCTACCGTCAGCGCTACGTCGACCTGATCATGAACCCCGAGGTCAAGGACACCTTCGTCAAGCGCTCCAAGATCATCGCGGCTATCCGCCGTTACCTCGACGCTCAGGACTTCATCGAGGTTGAGACACCCATGCTCGTCGCCAACGCCGGCGGCGCTGCGGCTCGTCCCTTCCTCACCCACTCTAACGCTCTTGACGAGGAGTTCAAGCTGCGCATCTCGCTCGAGCTTTACCTCAAAAGACTTATCGTCGGCGGCCTCGAGCGCGTCTACGAGATTGGCAGGGTTTTCCGCAACGAGGGCGTTGACACCCGTCACAATCCCGAGTTCACCCTGATGGAGCTCTATCAGGCTTACACCGATTACAACGGCATGATGGATCTCACCGAGAACCTCTACCGCCATGTCGCCCAGGAGGTGCTCGGCACCACCACCATCACCTACAACGGCGTTGAGATGGATCTGGGCAAGCCCTTCGAGAGGATCACAATGGTCGACGCTGTCAAGAAGTACGCGAACGTCGACTTCAACGAGATCAACAGCGACGAGGAAGCAAAGGCAATCGCAAAGGAACACCACGTTGAGTTTGAGGACAGACACAAGAAGGGCGATATCCTCAGCCTGTTCTTCGAGGAATTCGCCGAGGAGCACCTGATCCAGCCGACATTTGTAATCGACCACCCGATCGAGATCTCACCTCTGACAAAGAAGAAGCCCGAGGATCCCAACTATGTTGAACGTTTCGAGCTGTTCATGAACGGCTGGGAGATGGCGAACGCCTACTCTGAGCTCAACGACCCGATCGACCAGCGCGAGCGCTTCAAAGCTCAGGAAGCGCTGCTCGCTCAGGGCGACGAAGAAGCTAACACTACCGACGAGGACTTCCTCAACGCCCTCGAAATCGGCATGCCTCCCACAGGAGGCATCGGCTACGGCATTGACAGACTGACAATGCTCCTCACCGACAGTCCTGCTATCAGAGACGTTCTGCTCTTCCCGACAATGAAGTCCCTCGATAAGTAACAACCTCAAAAGTGGCTTATCTATGCGGTTTTTGAACTTCACGAAGTACCGAATTTACACCATTTACACCAAACTTACACCAAACGGTGCAGAAAGTTGTGCAGAGCGAAAACAATCGCATATTTTAATGAATTTGACCTTGATGGATTCGTTTCCATCAAGGTCTTTTTTGTT
>ONDL01000106.1 GCA_900316555.1 uncultured Eubacteriales bacterium
GAAATCGACTAAGCAACGAAAGGGCGTGTCACGCCCTTTTTTGTTTGTTAAAAAAATGACAAAGGAGATGTACATATGAAAAAGCTAACTGCCGCAATTGCGCTTACAATCGCCGCCGCGACCGCTGTTACCGCGTTCTCGGGCTGCAATATCATCAAAAGCCTTCTCCCCTTCGGCAAGAACGAGCCGACTACCGCGCCTGTGACGACCGTTGCGGCAACAACTGCTCCCGCAACGACTCAGGCGGCAACCACAGAACCACCGACAGTCGCAAAGCAGACCGAAGCTCCGGCTGCAACGACCCGGAAGCCCGAGGAAAGCTCGAACACTTCGGAATATCCTTCTCAGCTTGACGGCGGCTTCTACCTTGTAACCACCCCGACCTGTGCCAGCGCAACCCTCGGAATCAACTTTACCGTGCCCGAGTGGCAGAACAAGGTCTACTGCAAGAACGGAAACTCAAACAGAGGCTTTTACTTTGAGTTCTACGAGGCGTCGAACCTTATCAACGGAATCGAGAAGTACGGCTTCGACAGCATGGGTCTGCTCTTCGCGGTATACGCAACCGACACCGAGGCAAACGGCGACATCGAATATCCCGCGGGCTCGATCGTGCTCAACGGAGAGAAGAAGTACCTGACCTACTTCAAGCCCACCGACGTACGCTTTGACACGGAGGACAAAACACTGCAGCAGAACTATCAGGACGCGTATCAGTACCAGCGCGATTATTTCCAGAGCGGAGTGGTTCGCGAGGATATGCAGTACAGTCCGTCGGCACACACAAACAGCGTAAATCTCAAGTCAAACTAAATCCGGACACGCAAAAAGGAGCGCCAAAGCGCTCCTTCTTTTTGTTTGCGTGAATGCCGTCAAAACGGCTCTTACATTTTACCCGCCAATGCTCTGCCGAGCCAGATATCGGCGATATCCATCGCAAGGTAAAAGCCCTGCTTCTCGCTGGTCTTTACAATCGCCTTACGGGGTAAAAGGTACGGGTCTGTAGCCATAAGCTGAACCGTAATCTTGTCGGCTACCTCGATTCCGCCGACTTCCTTCTTTGACTTGATCTGAAGTCTGACGACATACGGCTCTTCCATGTTGCCGTAATAGATTTCGTCACCGCAGCGGACAAGAGGTCTGCCCTTGTAGGTTGAAAACTCCTTCGCCGCTTTAGCTTCTGCCACAAGGCATCATCCTTTCTTAAACATTGAGGTACGATTTAACCAGTGCTTCGAGCAGATCGTCGCGGTCAATCGCGCTGATGATGTTGCGCGCGTTATTGTAGGTAGTGATGTAGGTGGGATCCTCGCTGAGGATATAACCCACAATCTGGTTTATGGGATTGTAACCCTTCTGCCGCAGCGCGTCATATACGATTGTGAGGCCTGTTTTTATCTGATCGTCCTTTTCATCGCCCAGGGAAAAAATCATCGTCTTTTCTAACATACCGAAGCACCTCCCGTTTATCTATTCTATTATTATACAGGAAAAGGCTAAAAATTGCAAGTGTTTTTATACATTTTAAAAGAAAACGGGAGCGCGTGACGCTCCCGTATAGCTTTTATCTGAGTGTAACCTTGATTTCCCTGAGATTTGAGATGATCTTATCCATGATCTCCTGTACCTCGCCCGAGCTGAGTGTGCGCTCGGCAGAAGAGAACTCAAAGCGGATCGTGATGCTGTGGAACAGCTCCGTGTCGTAGGTGTCGACAATCTTGGTATTCTTCAGAATACCCTTGCCCTCGTTCTTCCAGCAGTGCTCGAGGTCTGCGTAGAACACGCCCGCGGGTACCACGACGCTGATGTCGTAATCCATCGGCGGGAACTTCGACGGCTCCTCGTAGCAGATCGAAGCGTTCTCAACGCCTGCGAAGGCGTTCATGTCGATCTCCGCGAACACGATACTGCTTTTCTTGTCGATCTTCTTGCCGACAGTCGGGTGAACGATGCCGATCGTGCCGATCTCCTCGCCGTCGAGCAGGACGGTGTTGAGGTTTACGGGATGCTCGTAGCTGTGCTTTGCCTGAGCGATTTTGTAGCCGAGAGCCTTATGCTTGAGGTCGTCTGCGATTGTCGCTAGCATATCGCGGAGCTCAAAGTAGAGCGTGCGGACGTCCTTTGTCTTGCTGTAGAGGGTGATCGCGAGCTTCTTGTACTCTTTGCAGAGGTTGTTCTCGTCAACGCCGTCAACCACTCTGCCCACCTCGAAGATGCCGAAGTCCTGAGCGTAACCGACGTTCGTCTTAACCTGACAGAGCTGTGTCGGGATCATCGAGCGGCGGAGAGTTTCGATGTTGGGGTTGGTTGCGTTGAGCAGGCGGACATTCTCCTCAACGGGAATGCCGAGAGCCTTCTGCTCGTCCGCGTATGCCCAGATGTAGGAATGAACCTCGTGCAGGCTGTAACGCTTGACGAGCATATCCTTGATTCTGTCCTCGTTATTCTTCACAACGTCCTCGCGCACGGGATAGAGCGGCGAGCGTGTGGTGTTGATCTCGAAGTTGTCGTAGCCGTAGATACGGGTGATCTCCTCGATGATGTCGGCGTTCATTGTAACGTCCTTTGTCGCTCTCCATGAGGGAACGAGAACATCGAATTTGTCTCCGTCGAGGGTGACCTTAAATCCGAGACTCGTGAGAGTCTTTACGATGGTGTCGTTGCCGATCTCAATGCCCGTGTAGCGGTCGACGAAGCTCTTGTCAAAGCTAAGGTCAACCTGAGGATATCTGAACGCGTACTCGTCGGTGAGTGCGGAAACAACCTTTACGCCGCCGTCGTACTTCATGAGCAGATAGAGGAAACGCGCGATTGCGGGAACGGTCAGCTCAGGGTCTAGGCTCTTTTCGTAGCGCATTGAAGCGTCGGTGCGGTGAGCAAGACGGACTGTCGACTTGCGGATAGAAGCCGCGTCAAAGGTTGCGGACTCGAGGGTCAGGGTGGTGGTATCCTCTACGATTTCGGAATCCAGACCGCCCATGATACCGGCGATCGCGACGGGAGTATTATCATTGCAGATCATCAGGGTGTTCTCGTCGATGTTTCTCTCAACACCGTCGAGGGTCTTGAAAACGAAGGGCTGCTCAAAGCGCTTGATGCGGATCTTGCCGACCTTGCGCGAATCGAAGGCGTGCATGGGCTGACCCATCTCGAGCATGAGGTAGTTTGTGAGG